>NZ_CP159258.1:5045000-5390000 GCF_040438925.1 Pseudomonas sp. MYb327 | reverse complement strand
TGGAGCGCTATCACGTCGACCAGGAACAGGCGGTGCGGGTTGAACGCAAAGCCCTGCATGCCTTCGATCAGGTGGCCAAGGATTGGGATCTGGACGACGAAGACGGTGTTTGGCGCGAGCGGCTCGGCTGGGCGGCCAAGGTGCATGAAGTGGGCCTCGACATCGCGCACTATCACTACCACAAGCACGGCGCCTACCTGATCGAGCACTCGGACCTGGCCGGTTTCTCCCGCGAAGACCAGCTGATGCTAGCGCTGTTGGTACGCGGCCACCGCCGCAACATTCCCAAGGACAAATTCGCCGAGTTCGGCGATGACGGCATCAAGCTGATTCGCCTGTGCGTGCTGCTGCGCTTCGCGATTCTGTTCCATCACATTCGCGGCACTCAGCAAATGCCTCAGGTGGTCCTGCAAGCCAACGGCGACAGCCTCGACGTGCTGTTCCCGGAAAAGTGGCTGGAAGAGAACCAGTTGACCCAGGCCGACTTCGCCCTCGAAGCGGAATGGCTGACTCGCGTGAATTTTGTGTTGAACGTGCGCTGAAACACGGTCCTTACTCATGCGGTGGCTGAACGATCTTCATCGCTGGCAAGCCAGCTCCTACATTAACGGGGATGGCTGAAGGTCAAGGTCGGTAGGAGCCGGCTTGCTGGCGATAGGGCCTCAGCCTTGCGGTGATTGAGAGATCGTCATCGCTGGCAAGCCAGCTCCTACATTAACGGGGATGGCTGGGGGTCAAGGTCTGTAGGAGCCGGCTTGCTGGCGATAGGGCCTCAGCCTTGCGGTGATTGAGAGATCGTCATCGCTGGCAAGCCAGCTCCTACATTAACGGGGATGGCTGAAGGTCAAGGTTGGTAGGAGCCGGCTTGCTGGCGATAGGGCCTTCAGCCTTGCGGTGATTGAGAGATCGTCATCGCTGGCAAGCCAGCTCCTACAGGGGTGGGGTGTAAATGAAAATGGCGATCCGCAGGGATCGCCATTTTTTTATCCGGTGTCTGGGTTAACGAACCGCCAGGATCGGGCTACCCAAACGCTCCAGCAACGTCGCCTGGGCACTGCGCGGGTTCTGGTTGCCGGTCGGCGTGTTGCGGATGTAACGGCCGTCCGACTGCAGGCTCCAGCTGTGAGTGTTATCGGTGAGATAAAGCTCCAGCTCTTTCTTGACCCGCATGATCAGCTTCTTGCCCTCTACCGGGAAGCAAGTCTCGACGCGCTTATCGAGGTTGCGCTCCATCCAGTCGGCGCTGGAGAGGAACATCTGTTCGTCGCCGCCATTGAGGAAGTAGAAGACTCGGGTGTGCTCCAGGAAGCGACCGATGATCGAGCGCACGTGAATGTTGTGCGAAACCCCTGCGATGCCCGGCCGCAGGCAGCACATGCCGCGCACCACGAGGTCGATGCGCACGCCCGACTGACTGGCCTTGTACAGCGCGCGGATGATCTTCGGATCAGTCAGCGAGTTGAACTTGGCGATGATGTGCGCCGGTTTGCCGTCGAGGGCGAACTGGGTTTCGCGGGCAATCATGTCGAGCATGCCCTTCTTCAGGGTGAACGGCGCGTGTAGCAACTTCTTCATGCGCAGCGTCTTACCCATGCCGATGAGCTGGCTGAACAGCTTGCCGACGTCTTCGCACAAGGCGTCGTCTGAAGTCAGCAGGCTGTAGTCGGTGTACAGGCGGGCGTTGCCGGCGTGGTAGTTGCCCGTGCCGAGATGGGCGTAACGCACGATCTCACCCGCCTCGCGGCGCAGGATCAGCATCATCTTGGCGTGGGTCTTGAAGCCGACCACGCCGTAGATCACCACCGCACCGGCCGCTTGCAGACGGCTGGCCAGTTGCAGGTTGGACTCTTCGTCAAACCGCGCGCGCAATTCGATGACGGCGGTGACTTCCTTACCGTTACGCGCCGCGTCCACCAGTGCATCGACGATTTCCGAGTTGGCACCGGAGCGGTACAGCGTCTGGCGTACGGCCAGCACGTGCGGGTCCTTGGCAGCCTGGCGCAGCAAATCGACCACCGGAGTGAACGACTCGAAGGGGTGCAGCAACAGGATGTCCTGCTTGCTGACTACGCTGAAAATGTTCTCGCTGTTCTGCAGCAATTTCGGGATCTGCGGCGTGAACGGCGTGTATTGCAGTTCGCGCTGACTATCGAGGCCGGTGATGCTGAACAGCCGTGTCAGGTTGACCGGGCCATTGACCTGATACAACTCGGTCTCGCTCAGGTTGAATTGCTTGAGCAGGTAGTCGGACAGATGTTTCGGGCAGGTATCAGCCACTTCCAGACGCACCGCATCGCCGTAGCGACGGGAGAACAACTCGCCACGCAGGGCGCGAGCCAAGTCTTCGACGTCCTCGGAATCCAGTGCCAGGTCGGCGTTTCGGGTCAGGCGGAACTGGTAGCAACCCTTGACCTTCATGCCCTGGAACAGATCATCGGCGTGGGCGTGAATCATCGACGACAGGAACACGTAGTTGTCGCCAGCCCCACCGACCTCTTCCGGAACCTTGATCACCCGCGGCAGCAGGCGCGGGGCCGGGATGATCGCCAGACCGGAATCGCGACCGAAGGCGTCGATGCCTTCAAGCTCGACGATGAAGTTCAGGCTCTTGTTCACCAGCAGCGGGAACGGGTGCGTCGGGTCGAGGCCGATCGGGGTGATGATCGGGGCGATTTCGTCGCGGAAGTAGCGGCGGACCCAAGTCTTGAGCTTGGTCGTCCAGTGCCGGCGACGGATGAAGCGGACCTGATGTTTTTCCAGTTCCGGCAACAGAATGTCGTTAAGGATCGCGTACTGGCGGTCAACGTGACCGTGTACCAGCTCGCTGATGCGGGCCAGCGCCTGATGCGGTTGCAGACCATCGGCACCAGCCTGTTCACGGGCGAAGGTGATCTGTTTCTTCAGGCCGGCCACGCGAATTTCGAAGAACTCGTCCAGGTTGCTGGAGAAGATCAGCAGAAACTTCAGCCGCTCCAGCAACGGATAGGACTCGTCCAGCGCCTGTTCCAGCACGCGGATGTTGAACTGCAGTTGCGACAACTCGCGGTGGATGTACAGGCTGCTGTCATCCAGGCCGGGAATGGCGATCGCTGGCGCCGCCGGGGCGGGCTCGGTTACCGCCGCCGGGGGAGCAGGCTCCAGCTCCGGTGGGGTTTCGGCGATTTGCTCCACCACAGGTTGAGCGTCTTTTACGGCAACTTCAGTGAGTCCTTCGGTATTCATCACATGTTCCTGGGAGGGCTATTTTTGCTCTCGTAACAATTGAGCGGCACGAACGGCAAAGTACGTCAGGATGCCATCAGCGCCTGCGCGTTTAAAGGCGGTCAGGGATTCGAGGATAACCCCTTCGCTCAACCAGCCATTCTGGATCGCGGCCATGTGCATGGCGTACTCGCCGCTGACTTGATAAACAAAAGTCGGCACTTTGAATTCTTCTTTGACCCGGCAAAGGATGTCCAGATACGGCATGCCCGGCTTGACCATGACCATGTCCGCGCCTTCTGACAAGTCAGCCGCCACTTCGTGCAGGGCTTCGTTGCTGTTGGCCGGGTCCATCTGATAGGAGGCCTTGTTGGCCTTGCCCAGGTTCAGCGCCGAACCGACTGCGTCGCGGAACGGGCCGTAATAGGCGCTGGCGTACTTCGCCGAGTAGGCCATGATCCGCACATTGACGTGACCGGCGACTTCGAGGGCCTCGCGGATAGCCTGGATACGCCCGTCCATCATGTCCGACGGGGCCACCACCTGAGCGCCGGCTTCGGCATGGGACAGGGCTTGCCTGACCAGTGCGTCGACGGTGATGTCGTTTTGTACGTAGCCTTCTTCGTCGAGAATGCCGTCCTGACCGTGGGTGGTGAACGGGTCCAGCGCGACGTCGGTGATCACACCCAGCTCGGGGAACTGCGCACGCAGGGCGCGGGTGGCACGCTGGGCGATACCGTCGGGATTCCAGGCTTCAGCGGCGTCCAGCGACTTGAGCTCCGGCGGCGTCACCGGGAACAGCGCCAGCGCTGGAATCCCCAACTCGACCCACTTGCCCGCTTCTTCCAGTAACAGGTCGATGGTCAGGCGTTCGACGCCTGGCATCGAAGCGACCGCTTCACGACGGTTTTCACCGTCCAGCACGAACACCGGCAGGATCAGGTCGTCGACGGTCAATACGTTTTCACGGACCAGACGACGCGAGAAATCATCGCGACGATTACGGCGCAGGCGGGTTGCAGGGAACAAACGGTTGGCGGGGGTAAAGCTCACGGCAGACTCCTGAGCCCGCTGGCGTGCGAGCGTAACAGTTATAAGCGGCCATTATGACGAACGTGTGACAGTTATGTGCACGCTGCGACAGGTAGCCGCATTCCATTGTCCTTGTAGGAAATGTTCACGTCGAGACACATTTGGACACTTTCCTGAATGTGTACGAAGGGTTAGGCTGCGCGTTCATTTCGCCAGCACCCAGACAATGCTCCAACAACTTCTGCATGACTTCGGCTACTTTGCCTTGTTTCTCGGCACGTTCTTCGAAGGCGAAACCATTCTGGTGCTCGCAGGCTTCCTCGCGTTCCGCGGATACATGGACATTAACCTGGTGGTGGTCGTGGCGTTCTGCGGCAGTTATGCCGGCGATCAGCTGTGGTACTTCCTGGGACGCAAGCACGGGCGCAAGTTGCTGGCGCGCAAACCGCGCTGGCAGATGATGGGTGACCGGGCGCTGGAACACATTCGCAAGCACCCGGACATCTGGGTGCTGAGTTTCCGCTTTGTTTACGGACTCCGCACGGTGATGCCGGTGGCCATCGGCCTGTCGGGCTATCCACCGGGTCGCTACCTGCTGCTCAACGGCATTGGTGCGGCAATCTGGGCCACCGCACTGGCGGCCGCCGCCTATCATTTCGGCGCGGTGCTGGAAGGCATGCTCGGCAGCATCAAGAAGTACGAGCTGTGGGTGCTCGGCGCGCTCCTCGTTCTAGGCCTGGGCCTTTGGCTTCGCAGACGCTTCAAAAATGCCCGCCTGGCCAAGAAGATCTACGCCGATGAGCAAGCCTTGAAAGCGCAACAGGCCAATATCGGCGAACCTAAGACGCCAGCCGAGTGAATCGGTTTCTGCAGCAGTAGAGACCGATCCCGCTGAGCAAGCTGTAACTGAGCAGGCCGACCCAGGCCGCCGCGCTGGCCGGCCACAGCCCCACCAGCGGTGCCAGCCACACCAGCGGCACATTCGACGCCAGCCGCAGCAGCTCCAGCTTCAACGCCCACGGGCGATTCTCCAGGGCCACGCCCAATACAAACAAACCCAGTGCCACCGCACTCCAGCCCAATACCAGGGCGCCGGTCGGCAGGCTCGACTCCAGGTTCATCAAATAGCTGCCCAGCGCAATGTAGACGCAGAACTGCAACGCGACGTAAAGCTGCTGACGCCCGTCCAACGGCACTTCAAATTTGCGGAACTGGCTCAGGTCCGGTTTGTTCATCGGGTATTTCGCCGCCACGTCCGCCGGGCGCCACCCGGTGCGCATGAACCAGATCCGCAGCTTGTCCCAGGTGCTTTCGGTACGCCGGGCATCCGCCCACAACTGCGCGTAGAACTGCACGTTGGCCCAAATCGGATTCCAGCTCGCCAGCGGCGTGGTCACGCCGAAAATCACCGGTTCGTTGTCGTCCTCTTCCTGGAACGAGCCAAATAGACGGTCCCAAATAATGAACACCCCGCCGTAGTTGCGATCCATGTAGAGAGCGTTCTGTGCATGGTGAGCCCGATGATTGGACGGTGTGACAAAGAACCACTCGAACCAGCCGAGCTTGGGAATGTGCCGGGTATGCACCCAGAACTGATACAGCAGATTCAGCGCGGCAACGCTGACGAACACCAGCAGCGGCACGCCGACAACGGCCATGGGCAGATAGAAAATCCAGCTCAACAGAAACCCGGTGCTGGTCTGGCGCAGGGCGGTGGAGAGATTGTAGTCCTCGCTCTGGTGATGCACCGAATGCGCGGCCCAGAGGATGTTTCGCTCATGGCCCATGCGGTGCAGCCAGTAGTAGCAGAAGTCATAAAGGACGAAGGCGAAAATCCACACCCACACGCTGTCGGCGGAGAGCTCGAACAGCGCCAGATGCTTCAGGGCAAACGCGTAAGTGACCAGCCCCACGCCTTTGGTCAGCAGGCCCGTAGTGGTCGACAACACGCCGGTGCTGATGCTGTTGATCGCGTCTGCCACCCGATAGTTGCTCACCCCGCGCCAACGGTCGGCCAGCAGTTCGACGGCTATCAGCACAAAGAAAAACGGCACCGCATACAGAATGAAGTCCATGACGCGCCCTGATCGGAATCTTGAGGACAGATGCTATGTGTAGTCGCGAATTAACCCTATGGCAACGAGTGACAAATTAGTGGACATTTAACGCCATGAATCTGGAGAAAAAGCCCATGAGCAAAAAAGTTGCAGTGATCCTTTCCGGCTGTGGCGTGTACGACGGCGCCGAGGTCTACGAAAGCGTGATTACCTTGTTGCGTCTGGACCAGCGTGGCGCTCAGGTGCAGTGTTTCGCGCCGAATATCGCGCAATTGCATGTGATCAATCACCTGACCGGTGAAGAAATGCCCGAGTCGCGCAATGTGCTGGTGGAGTCGGCGCGTATTGCCCGTGGCGAGGTCAAGGACATCCGCGAAGCAGACGCCGAGGAGTTCGACGCGCTGATCGTTCCCGGTGGTTTCGGATCCGCCAAAAACCTTTCCAATTTCGCCGTCGAAGGCACTGGCTGCACCGTGCAACCGGACGTGCTGGCATTGACGGAAGCCTTTGCCGAGGCCGGCAAACCAGTCGGGCTGATCTGCATCTCGCCAGCCCTGGCGGCAAAGATCTACGGACCGGGCGTGACCTGCACCATCGGCAACGATGCAGAGACCTCAGCTGCCTTGAACAAGATGGGCGCCACCCACAAGGAATGCGCGGTCAGTGACATTGTCGAAGACAAGGCACGCAAACTGGTGACGACCCCTGCCTACATGCTGGCGCAATCCATCAGCGAAGCGGCGTCCGGCATCAACAAACTGGTCGACCGCGTGCTTGAACTGACTCACGAAAACGACGAATAACACCCTTACTGCAGGAGCTGGCTTGTCAGCGATGGCGTCATACCCTTCAACGCAGGTGTTGAATCTCCGATCGCTTTCGCTGGCAAGCAGCTCTTACAAGGGATCGCGTGTCGTTCAGGCGTTGCGCGTCAGCCGCGTCAGAATCCGATCCAGCGCATTGGCAAACGCTTGCTTCTCCCGCTCGCCAAACGGCGCCGGTCCGCCGCTCATCTGGCCCTGCTCACGCAGGTCAGTGAACAGGTTGCGCACGGCCAGGCGATCGCCCATGTTCTGCGCATCGAATTCCTTGCCCCGTGGGTCCAGCGCCGCCACGCCCTTCTTCACCAGGCGGTCGGCCAGCGGCACATCGCTGCAGATCACCAACTCACTGGGGACCGCATGCTCCACCAAATAGTCGTCGGCCGCATCCGGGCCGCTCGGCACCACGATCAGCTTCACCAGCGCCAGACCAGGTTTGATCTGCGGTTGCCCGGCCACCAGCACCACTTCAAACCGTCGCTTGAGGGCAAATTTCACCACCAGATCCTTGGCCGCCCGTGGACAGGCGTCGGCATCGATCCAGACACGCATCAGGTTTCCTCCGTTAAAAGCATCGCGGGCAAGCCCGCTCCTACAAGGTTAGCGCTGAACCTGTAGGAGTGGGCTTGCCCGCGATTATGAGCGAAGCGAATGCTGTTAAGCCGTCACACGCCGTTTCTCCGCCATGCGACTACGACTGTACAGCACGATGATCGCAAACAACGCCACAGCCTGGGCACTCAACGAATACGCATCCGCATGAATCCCCAACCAGTCGAACTCAAAGAACGGCACCGGCCGCGTGCCGAAGATCCCGGCTTCTTGCAGCGCCTTCACGCCATGCCCGGCGAACACCACCGACAGCGCACACAGCAAACCAGCGTTGATGCTGAAAAATAGCGCCAGCGGCAGTTTCGCCGAGCCGCGCAGGATCACCCAGGCCAGACCGACCAACAACACCAGCGCCGTCGCCCCCCCGGCCAGCACCGCATCATGGCCAGCAGGACCGGCCTGCAACCACAAGGTCTCGTAGAACAGGATCACTTCGAACAGCTCGCGATACACCGAGAAAAACGCCAGGATCGCAAAGCCAAAGCGCCCGCCACCGCCCACCAGGCTGCTCTTGATGTAATCCTGCCAGGCCGCGGCGTGACGCCGGTCGTGCATCCAGACGCCCAGCCACAACACCATGACGCTGGCGAACAACGCCGTCGCGCCTTCCAGCAATTCGCGCTGCGAGCCGCTGACATCAATCACATAGGCCGCCAGCGCCCAGGTCGCCAGACCGGCCAACAGCGCCAGGCCCCAACCGACGTTGACGCTGCGCACCGCCGATTGCTGGCCGGTATTGCGCAGGAACGCGAGAATCGCCGCCAGCACCAGAATCGCTTCCAGTCCTTCACGCAGCAAGATCAGCAAGCCGGAGATGTAGCTCAGGGACCAGCTCAAGCCGTCGCTGCCCAATAACTCGGCGGACGTTTTCAACTTGGCCTTGGCGTCGTTGAGTCGCTGCTCGACCTGCTCCAGCGACAATCCGTCCTGCAACGACTGACGATAAGCCATCAGCGATTTTTCCGTGTCTTTACGCACGTTGGCGTCGACGTTGTCCAGAGAGCTTTCGACCAGTTCGAAACCTTCCAGATACGCCGCTACCGACAAGTCATAGGCCTGATCGTGATCACCGGAACGGTAGGCCGCGATGCTCTTATCGAGGGTGGCAGCGGTGTAATCGAGCAACTGCGCCGGACCACGCTTGACCTGCGGCGGCTGCGCCCGTTGTGCGCGGAAAATGGCCGCCGCTTGCGGTCCGTCGGTAGCCTGCACTTCTGCTGGGGTCTGACGGGCCAGGTCAGCAATGTTGTAGGTCTTGTCACCGCTGGCGGTCGCTGGATCGGCGCTGAAGCTCGCGATGTAGGTCGCCAGGTCCCAACGCTGACGATCATCCAGTTGATCGCCGAAAGCTGGCATATCGGTGCCTTCGACGCCAAGGCCTACGGTGTTGTAAATCGCGTAAAGGCTCAGGTGATCCAGCCGTGCGTTGTCACGCAGATTGGCCGGCGGTGGTGTCAGACCGACACCCGCCGGGCCATCGCCAGCGCCCATGTCGCCATGGCATACCGAGCAATGCTGGGCGTACAGCGGCGCACCTCGAGTCGGATCCGGGGTAATGATCGGCGCCTGGCTGACTTCATAGGCAACGGCCAGTTTCGCGCCGAGTTGCCGCGCCTGCCGGGCGACGTCCGCGCCGTCCTGACGCGCGGTAAGCGCCTCGCGCAGCTGGCTGATGCCCTGCTCAAGCGCTGGCTTTTCCGGTTTGGCCGGCATGGCAGCCACCAGGCCTTGCAACGCCTGAGCGAATTCCAGCTGCTCGCGGTATTCGGATTCGTTGACGACCTTGCCTGCCTGCACCGCTTCCGGGTAGTCCGCACCGATGTAATCGAGCAAGTGCAGCGCTTGCGGTGCGCCTTCCACCGTGTCGGCCAGCAGATTAAAACTGCACAGGGCAAACACCGGCGCTATCAGCCAGGCCAGGAAACGGGACGGGGCAATCATGAATGAATCTCAATTGGAAACACGAAGTAACATATTGTTCCCTCCCAATGACTTTCACTCAAGCTTTGTTATGGATTCGCGGCAGGCCATAAACGAAAAAAGCGACCGGAAGAGGTCGCCTTTTTCTGTCCGACGGTTCTATACCGCGGCTTTGCGCAAGGTTGCCATGAACGCCGCCGCGCCAATGAACAGCCCCGCAAACGTGCGGTTCATGCGTTTCTGCTGCTTGGGTGTACGCAAAAGGCGCAGCACCTTCGACGCCAGCCCGGTATAACCGGCCATGACGATCAGGTCGACGCAGATCATCGTTACCCCGATCACCACATACTGAATGAGCAGCGGCGCGTGGGGATTGATGAATTGCGGGAGCACCGCCAGCATGAACACCAGCGCCTTGGGGTTGCTGATGTTCACCAGGAAGCCACGAAACACCAAAGCCATCGGTTTGCCAATCTGACGCACCGCGGCGTCATCGCTCATGTCGCTGGGCAGCGCACGCCACTGCTTGATCGCCAGATAAACCAGGTACGCCACACCGAACCATTTGATCGCATAAAAAGCGCTGGCCGATGCTGTGAGAATGGCGCCAACACCGGCGCCGACAATCGCGATTTGCACCGCCAGGCCCAGTTGCAGGCCCAAGGCGTTCCAGTAGCCGCGCCAGAAACCGTATTGCAGACCACTGGACATCGACGCAATGGCGCCGGCACCGGGGGACAGGCTGATCACCCAGCAGGCGGCGAAAAATGCCAGCCATGTTTGAAGCTCCATTGCACACCTCGACTCAAACTCGTGACAGACGTCTAAGCTAATGCGGCTTTGGGCCGATGACTACCGATTTTTTGTAGGTCATGACGACTGCTAACAGCCAAAAGCAAAAAATCGCAGGCTGCGATCTTTAAGCGCCTAAAGTTGGCTTATTTCTCAAACCCGCTCGAAGGAAACACATCGGTCCCGCGCCAACGCCGTACCGAGCGCTGGAAGAACAGGCTGTTGGGCACTTGCACCATGGCGCTGCCCGTACCCAGCTCTTCGGCCTCGATCAACGTGGTGTACAGCAAATTGATCGCGATCACCCGGCCTTTGACGCCGGGCTTGTCGGTGGTGTCCACCAACTCGACCACATCACCCAAGCGAAACGGTCCGACGGTGAAAATCAGGATGGCGCAGAGCAAATTGGAGAGCACGCTCCACATGGCGAAGAACGCCACTGCCGCCACCGCAACAAAACCGGACAATGCCGTCCAGAGCACCGTGGCCGAAACCCCAAGGCGCTCCAATACGAAAATCAGCGCACTGCCCATGATCAGCCAACGCAAGCCACCGCGAAGCGGCATCAGCAATTGCGGTGGAAACGGGTAACGCTCACCGAGACGGGTCAGGCATTTGGCAACAAAACGCTGGGCGATGTAACCGGCCAACAGAATCAGCAGGATTTGCACGCCGAGCCAGATCGGCTCGACCCACATCGCCGGTAACGGCAGCTTGAACGCGTCCATCAGGACAGCGCCTCCAGCTCCGCCTGCATGCTCTCCAGCAGTTCCAGAGCTTCCATCCAGGCTTCTTCCAGCTCCGCCTCACGCACCTTCAGCCTGGCTTGTTCGGCCAGCAGATCACGCAATTCGTTCTTGCGCGCCGGTTCGTAGATATCGCTGTCGCCGAGGCTGGCATCGATCTTCGCCAGTTTCTCGTGGAGCTTGCCCAGTTCGGCTTCGAGCTTGTCAGCCTCGCGCTTGTGCGGCGCCAGTTGCTGACGCAGTGCTGCCGCGGCCTGACGCTGGGCTTTCTTGTCGGTTTTGTCCGGGTTGACCGGCGTGTTGCTGACCGGCGCATTGCGCTGGCGGTACTCCACAAGCCAACGGGTGTAATCGTCGAGATCGCCGTCGAACTCTTCGACCTTGCCGTCCGCCACCAGGTAGAAATTGTCGGTGGTGCTCTTGAGCAAATGGCGATCGTGGGAGACCACCAGTACCGCGCCACTGAATTCCTGCAGGGCCATGGTCAGTGCCAGGCGCATTTCCAGGTCCAGGTGGTTGGTTGGTTCGTCGAGCAGCAGCAGGTTCGGCCGGTCCCAGGCGATCAACGCCAACGCCAGACGCGCCTTTTCACCACCGGAGAAGTTCAGCACCGGCTCGTCGATCCGCGCACCACGGAAGTCGAAACCGCCGAGGAAGTCGCGCAGGGTTTGTTCACGCTCGGTTGGCGCCAGACGCTGCAAGTGCAGCAACGGGCTGGCCTTCGAGTCGAGGGAATCCAGCTGATGCTGGGCGAAGTAGCCGACCACGGTGTTCTCGCCACGGGTCAATCGGCCTGCCAGCGGCTCAAGCTCACCGGCGAGGTTTTTGATCAGGGTCGACTTACCCGCACCGTTTGGACCGAGCAGACCGATCCGCGCGCCAGGGGTCAGTTGCAGCTTGACCTTCTCCAGCACGGTTCGCTCGCCGTAACCCAGGCGCGCGTCGGACAGGTCGATCAGCGGACTGGAGATCTTCTGCGATTCGCGGAAGACGAAATCGAACGGCGAATCGACGTGAGCCGCGGTCAGCTCTTCCATCCGTTCCAGGGCCTTGATCCGGCTTTGCGCCTGACGAGCCTTGGTCGCCTGGGCTTTGAAACGGGCAATGTAACTTTCCATGTGCGCACGTTGCGCCTGCTGCTTCTCGTAGGCCTGCTGTTGCTGGGCCAGACGTTCGGCGCGGGCACGTTCGAAAGCGCTGTAGCCACCGCGATACAGGGTGATTTTGCGCTGATCGACGTGGGCCACGTGATCGACCACGGCATCGAGGAAATCCCGGTCGTGGGAAATCAGCATCAAGGTGCCGGGGTAGCTTTTGAGCCACTCTTCCAGCCAGATGATGGCGTCGAGGTCCAAGTGGTTGGTCGGTTCGTCGAGCAGCAGAAGGTCCGATGGACACATCAAGGCTTGCGCCAGGTTCAGACGCATCCGCCAGCCGCCGGAGAAATCCCCGACCTGACGATCCATCTGCTCGTTGGTGAACCCAAGACCGGCCAGCAACTTGCGGGCGCGGGCGTCGGCGGTGTAGCCGTCGGCGCTGTCGAGTTCCGAGTGCAGACGTGCCTGTGCGGCACCGTCATGGGCCGCTTCGGCCGCTGCCAGCTCGCGTTGCACTTGACGCAGGCGCAGGTCGCCATCAAGCACGTAGTCGACCGCCAGGCGTTCGAGCGTGTCGACCTCCTGGCGCATGTGGGCGATACGCCAGTCGGCCGGCAGGAAGCAATCACCCGAGTCCGGGTGCAGTTCGCCCCGAAGCAAGGCGAAGAGGCTCGATTTGCCGGCGCCGTTGGCACCGATAAGGCCGGCTTTCTGGCCGGCGTGCAGCGTCAACTCGGCGTCTTCTAGCAGACGTTGCGGGCCACGCTGTAAAGTCAGGTTCTGAAGTCGAATCATAATGGCGGCGGAGTCTACCAGCTTCGCTCGCAACTGGCGCGAGTAGCACTATGTCCTCTGACCTGTGGAGCTTTTCCCTGAGTACTTATGCCCATCCGGGCGTTGAAAAGGCGTGTCTGCAATTGCAGTCGGGCGGCGTCAATGTGTGCCTGCTGCTGTGCGCAGCATGGTTGGGTCAACGGGGAACGGCCTGTAATGAACAACGCTTGAAGCAACTTCGCGACGTGACTGAGCCGTGGGACGTCGATGTCGTGCAGCCGTTGCGCGCATTGCGCACGCAATGGAAAGCCCTCGCCACGCAGGATGCCGAACTGAATGCGCTGCGCGAACAGGTGAAGACACTGGAACTGGAAGCCGAGCGGAATCTGTTGTTACGACTGGAGCGATCGGCGGAAGGTTGGCCGCAAGAGGACGCGACCGATCTTACGGTCTGGCTGGAAGGCGTAGCGGCGGGCGCCGTTCACCTGGACCGCGACGCGCTGCATCAGCTGCGCGTCGCGGTATCCGGCACTTAGGAAGCGCTGGTTGGGGAGGTGCTGGTGCTCGACGGCGCAACTGGCGTTGGCGCAGTGGTAGCTGTCGAGGTTGTTGCTGTCGGCGCAGGAGCAGCCGATGCAGATGGCGCTGGCGTGGCGGGCTTGGCAGCAGGTGCCGGAGTCGGCTTGGCAGCAGCGGCTGGTTTTTTCACGGCCGGTTTGGCAGCAGGTTTCGCGGCAGGTTTCGCAGCGGCAGGTTTGGCTGCTGGTTTCGCTGCGGCAGGTTTGGCGGCGGTGGCTGGTTTGGCGGCAGCTGTCTTGGCAGCAGCAGGTTTCGCAGCAACGGCTGGCTTGGCAACAGCAGTTTTAGCAGCCGGTTTTGCGGCTGGTTTGGCTACAGCTTTTGCCACTGGTTTAGCGGCTGATTTTGCAGCTGGCTTGGCAGCCGTTTTAGCAGCGGAAGGTTTGGCGGCCGGCTTGGCAGCAGGTTTAGCTGCGGCAGTTCTGGTCGTTGGTTTTGCGGCTGGTTTGGCAGCTGCGGTTTTCGCCACGGCGGATTTCGCAGCAGCAGTTCTCGCGGCCGGTTTGGCGGCTGCTGTTTTGGCAGCGGCTGGCTTGGCAGCGGGTTTGGCTGCTGCAGTTCTGGCAGCCGGTTTGGCAGCGCTGGCCGCGACTGGTTTTCTCGCCACAGGTTTTGTAGCAGGTTTGGCTGCGGCTTTCACCGGTGCCTTGGCGGCAGGTTTGGCGGCAGGCTTGGCCGGTGCTTTTGCAGCAGCCGGTTTGGCAGCGGCCTTCTTCGCAGGGGTCGCAGCAGGCTTGGCCGAACGCAGGGACAACGCCTTGCCGACAGCCTCTTGTACACGACCGATGCCCTGGGCCAGTTTCAGGCTTTCTTGAGCATCGCGCTTGAGTTGCAGAATGTAGCCGCGAGTGTCCGACTGACGCTCCTTAAGGGCATCAAGCAGGTCTTCCAGATCCTTCACTCCGTCCTTGGCTTTGGCTTGTGCCTTGGCCTTGCCGGCCGCTGCAGCGTCCTGCAATTTTGTGCGGGATTTGTGCAATTTTTCCTGCGCTTTTCCGCGCTGCTTTTCCAGTTTGGCGAGCAGTTTTTCAGCATCAGCCAAGGCTTCGGAACAAGCGGTTTCCAGATGCTCGAGCAAGCTGCCCGAGAGTTGTTGAAGTAAGTGCAACGGGGTATTTACAGGCTTCTTGGTGGCCGACATGGTTTACCTCCTGGCTGACGTGGGTGCGGCTCATACTAGACCTCTGCTGCTACCGCCGCTAGGGCATCTTGACAGTATCGAAAGCGTTGCGTTGCAACGAAGTGAAAATGTTCTGCGCTTGCGCAAAAGCAGTTCACCGTTGAACGCATTCCCACTGGCATAATCGCCCGCATCCCAGGTTGGAGAGTGCCCATGTCGCGCTACTTTTTTTTATCGCTGTGCGTGGTTTTTTCCGCGGCTAACGCTGCTGAAAGAACGCCGGAAAATGACGCTCACGATCTCGCTTACAGCCTGGGTGCAAGCCTCGGCGAACGCTTGCGCCAAGAGGTTCCCGACCTGCCACTTCAAGCGCTGGTCGAAGGCTTGCAGCAAGCTTATCAAGGCAAGCCTCTGGCGTTGAAGGACGAGCAGATCGAACAGATCCTGAACGAGCACGAAGCCCGGAGTGCGATGCAATCGCCCGCGCCGCAAAGCGAACTGGCGCTGGAAAACGAACAACGTTTTCTCGCCGCCGAAAAAGCCAAACCCGGTGTTCGTGAACTGGCGGACGGAATACTGCTGACAGAATTAGTGCCTGGTAACGGCGCCAAGGCAGGACCGAATGGCAAGGTGCAAGTGCTGTACATCGGACGTCTTCCTGACGGTACCGTGTTCGACCAGAACAGCCAGCCGCAATGGTTCAGTCTCGATAGCGTGATCAGCGGCTGGCGTACCGCATTGCAGCAGATGCCGGTCGGCGCAAAATGGAAACTGGTGATTCCATCGGCACAAGCCTATGGCGCCGACGGTGCGGGCGACTTGATCGCGCCGTTCACACCCCTGGTCTTTGAAGTCGAATTGCGCGGAGCTACTAGCTGAACGACGGAAACGAAAACGGCGCGCAAAGCGCACCGTTTTCAGATTCCGCAGTAAGGAAGAATCAGGCCTGAACCGAATCTTCTTCCTTGTGAGCTGTGTGCAGCACTTCGATCAGGCAGTCTTCGAGTTCGAAGCGTTCATGCAACAGCCCGCCCAACTCCTTGAACTTCTCTGCTACACATTTGCCGGCATCGCACAGGTCATTGAACGCGAGCAGTTTCTCGGTGATGACATCAATGCGTGGGTAGATGGTTTCTGCCAATTCCAGACCACGCTTGTCATTGAAAGCCTTGGCTTCCCCGGTGAGCTGTTCGTAGATCTCGAAATGCCCGGCAGACACGTAGTCGACCAGCACGCCGCAGAACTCCAGCAAGGGCTTGCGGTTTTCACCCAGCGCCTCGGGCTTGGCGCCGAGAGCATCATAGGCCCGAACCAGTTCGTGACGTTCCTGCAACCAGCGATCGATCAGCAGATGTACTCCACCCCAACGTTCCTGAGCATTCTGACAACTTTCGAGCATGGCGATCTCTCTTCCCTTGTGGGTCATGCTGCCCTACACCCGTCGCAATCCTGAAGTCAGGAGTCGGCCAGGCAGAGCGTCATCGAGCAACATAATTCCAATGACACGTGCGGGCCAGATTATGCCCGCGCGACTGTGGCTTCAAGGTACGCAGGCGATAAAGTTCATACAAGTGTTTAATCACGCACCAGGGCCCGGTGCGACGACTCGCCGCTGAGCGGTCGCTGAAAGCTGATCCAGACAAGCCGCAACAGTTGATAAACACTCAGAATCACCATCGCGACGAAGAACAGCAGACTCCATTCCGGGATGCTCAGATCAAACAGCGTCCAGGAGATCTGCGCGCAATCGATGGTGCCTTTGAACATCTGCTGCACAACACACATCCATGGGGCACTTGCGAACAGATCCCCCAGATTGGGCGCGCATGATGCCAGCTGATGCACTGGATCGTTTTGCAGCAGCACTTGTCGCCACGCCGTGGCAGTACCGGCCAGGCTGCTGGATAAACCCAGCAACCAATACAAAAAAGAGCCAAAGCGGCCGGGACCATGCACTGACGCCACCAGGCAAATACCTGTCAGCAGCGCCAGGCAAACCCGTTGCACCAGGCACAAGCCGCACGGCTTGAGGCCAACTGCATATTCCAGGTAATAGGACACGCCCAAGACCAGTGCGCCTGCAATGAAAACCGTGAAGAACAAGGATCGTGAACAGCCCAAAGACATGGCTTTTCCGTAACAGTAAGAGACCGACAGCTACGGTAGAGGAAAGCGCGACAGCCTTTCAAGGCTGCCCGGCAGGGACAGTTCAGCAGGGGTGTAGGGAATCCCCGACAGAAGCTAGAGGATCGGATGTAGTCCGTTGTAGGACTCTGCCGAAGACGCACCACGAACGGAAAAATCTGACAATGAAATGCACATTTTTTGTGAAGGACGCTTGCCTGTGGCGGGGGAGTTTGCTCCCGTTCGACTGCGCAGCAGTCGCGAAATCAAACTTCCCTATTGACTGAAAAAACGGGACAGCAAGGGGCCGCTGCGCGGCCCAGCGGGAGCAAGCTCCCTCGCCACGGGTACTTTCGTCACCCGTCGCTGCCCAGCTCAGGCATTAACCGGCACCGGCAGCGGTGCCGCCAGCAAGCGTTCGTCCAGCAAACCAAGACCTTCCTGGAACAGTTGATTGCTGCGCTCGGTATCACCCATCTGCGCCAGCAGGCGTGCCAGTTCGGCGCAGGCTTCCGGATTGCGCTGCACACGCAGGCTGCTTTCCAGATAGTCCCGGGCCTTGCCCCACAGGCTGCTTTGCAGACACAGGCGACCCAGTGTCAGCAACAGGCTTGGATCGGCCGGATGATCCTTGAGCCAACCTTCGGCGAGTTGCAGCTGCCGTGCCGGATCAGCACCGCGTACCAACCCGTAAAGGCGCGCCAGATGGCTGTCGTAGTTGCGCTTGAGTGCGGTGCGCAGGACCTCTTCGGCCTCGGCCTGAGCGCCCAATTGCCGCAGTTGATCAGCATATGCGAGTACCAATGCCGGCTCCTGACGCTGACTCGAAGTCAGTTGCTGCCAGGCGCGATTGAGTGACTGCAGGCCGACGGTGCCGTCCGCTTCCTGATGCGCAGCCAGTGACAGGTTCTCGCCCCAGGCTCGGCGTTCCAGTTCGGCCAGTTCAGCCGGTGGCAGGACTTTATCCTTGCGCAACTCTGGCAGCAGGCGAATCACCGCCGACCATTCGCCGCGCTGCTGATGCAGGCGCTGCAACTGGCGCAGGGTCTGTGCGTTATGGGGGTGACGCTCGTGCATCGCCTGAAGGGTCGCCAGGGCGCCTTCGGTATCGCCGCGATCGGTCTGCAACTGCGCGTGGTTCAAGGCGATCGCCAACTCCGCTTGGGGCTGACGCTCCAAAGCGCGCTCCAGCAGGTTGTCGCTTTGCTCGTAATGACCCTGTTCGTTCGCGGCACGGGCGGCACCGAGGTAATACAGCAACGGTTGGTGCTCGGCTTCTGCAGCCCGGGACAAATGACGCTGCGCGCTGGCCCAACGACCTTCGGCCAGATCCAGCTGACCGTGTTCGATTGCCACCTGCACCCGACGGCTGCGATTGCGCCGCGACCAGGGATTGACCACGCCGCTGGATGTCATCACCAGTTCGATCAACGCCTTGATACCCCAGATCACCAGCCAGAGCACGGCTATCAGAGCCAGTGTGGCCCACAGGCTCGACTCATAACGGAAGGACTTGTAAGCGATCAGTACGTAGCCGGCGTGCTCGGCAATCGCCAGACCCAGCGCGGCCGCAGCGGCGATGACGAGGAACACGATCACATACAGGCGCTTCATGGCGTTACCTCCTGCGTCGTGCTCTCGGCAGGTTTCGCCAGCGGCTTGATCGAGTCCTCGGCATTGACGTTACGTCGTTCAAGATAACCCTGCACCGCACTCAGCGTGCCGGCGAGGTCCGGGGTGACGACGGTGACGGGCTGCTTGCTCAATTCGGCCACCTGCTCGAGCATGACTTTGCTCTGCGGATTGTCCGGATTGAAATTACCCTTGAGCACGTCTCGCGCCTCATCCAGCGCCTGGGAGTAAACCGCTGCCTGGCCATTGAGCGCGGCCCATTGCGCCTGCTCCAGCGCCAGGCTAAGGGCGAGGCGCACCTGGCTCAGGCTCTGCCCGGCCAGCAGCGGACGAACATTTTTATCGGCATTGAAATCGATGCGGATGTATCGCGAAATCTGATCCCACCACTGCGCCCAGCGACTGGCACCGTCGCCATCGGCGGTCAGGCCTAGCAAGGATTCGCCACGGTCCTTGTACTCCGGCGCCAGCTCGGTCAGGCCTGTCACGCGGTCGCGCAGTGCACCCAGTTGCAGGAACAGCCCGGTGCGATCCGGTTGCTCGGTGCTGCGCAAGGCCACAAGGGTTTTCGCCACTTGCTCGCGAGCGGCAAAGGAGCCTGGATCGTTTTGTTCGCGGAGAATTTCGTCGGCACCCTGGACCAGGGCCTGGGCGCTGCTGATGTCCTGCAAGGCCGAAAGACGCAGGCTGGCCAGACGCAGCAAGTGCTCGGCCTCGGCCAGACGCCAATCCTTGCGGCTGGCGCCGAGGACGGTTTCCAGACGTTGATTCAGGCGCTGTTGATCGCCCTGTAACTGCGCCACCAGGCGGCTGCGTTCTTCAATCACATCGGCAGCCGGCAGTTGGTCCAGGCGTGCGCTCAGACGCTGTTCATTGAGCTTGAGACTTTGCGCCTCGTCACTCAACGCCTGCACTTGACTCAACTGCTGCTGATTAGTCGCTTGCAGGTGACGCACCTGCCAGACTCCCCACCCGCCGACGGCGACGCCGGCAGCCCCGAGCAGCAGCGCGGCGATTGCCAGCCCATTGCCTTTGCGCTGTTCTGCGGCAGGAGGTGGAGTTTCAACCGGCGCATCGAGCACTGGCTGGACGTCATCTTTAGGCAAGGCTGTTTCGCTCACGTATCCATCCTTTGCATTAGAGAACGGCCTCGGGATGCTCCCGTAACGCCGTCAGCAAAGCCGCGGCACTGGCGCCGCGGCAATCCACAACTGTGCGGGCACCGGCGGCACGTGCCAGCTCGGCAACCCTGGGGCTTGGTACAAACAACGGCAACTGTGCCAACTGCGGCCAGGCATCGCCTGCCAATTGGTGCAGGTGCTCAAAACCCTGTCCACTGCTGACCACCAGCCCGTTCAGGCGTTCCGCCCTGATCCGGTCCGGCAACGTTGCCGGCGGGTACTGCGGCAGCTCGCGGCGATACAACTCCAGATAATCGACACTAGCACCTAGCTTGCGCAAGCGCTCCGCCAACAACTCGCGCCCACCCTCTCCGCGCATGATCAGCACACGCGGATGAGGCCGGGCGACAGCCTCGCGCAATGCTGCAAGTTCAAGCAAGGCTTCGCTGTCATCGCCTTCCGCCGGGAAGCTTACCTCCAGCCTGTGATCTTCGAGAATCTGCGCCGTCGCCGCACCAACGCTGAACCATTTCACACGCGGTAAGCTCGACCCCATCTGATTGAGCAGGTCGATGCCGATCCGGGCTGCCGGCTTGCTGACCACAATCACTGCGCAGTAACGATCCAGGTCGCGAATCACGCCGAGCATTGTGTCAGTCACGGGGATCGGCGCTATGTCCAAAAGCGGCAAGCTGCTGCTGAATATCCCCTGCCCGGACAAAACGCTGCTCAGCGCCGCCGACTCATCCGCCGGACGCGTCAGCAGCAGGCGCCAGCTCGTCACTCGTGACCAGCCTCGCCATACACCGCCTTCAAAATGTCATCGGCGCCCTGGCTCAAAAGATCTTCGGCCACTTGCACACCCAGCCCCTCGGCATCGGCACGTGGTGCACGGGCCTGCGCACTGAGCAACAAACCACCACTCGGATCACCCACCAGGCCACGCAACCAGATCTGCTCGCCTTCAAGCACGGCGTAGCAGGCGATTGGCACTTGGCAGCCGCCATTGAGGTGTTTATTGAGTGAACGTTCGGCAGTCACGCGAGTGGCGGTGTCCTGGTGATGCAGCGGCGCCAGCAGTGCGTGAATCTCGCTGTCGGCGGTTCGGCATTCGATACCCACGGCGCCTTGGCCACCGGCCGGCAGGCTGTCGTCGACACTGATGGCCGAAGTGATGCGATCTTCAAAGCCCAGACGAATCAAACCAGCGGACGCGAGGATGATGGCGTCGTATTCGCCGGCATCGAGCTTGGCCAGGCGAGTGTTGACGTTGCCGCGCAGGAAACGGATTTCCAGGTCGGGGCGACGGGTCAGCAACTGGGCCTGACGGCGCAGGCTCGACGTGCCGACGATGCTGCCTTGCGGCAACTCATCCAGACTGGCGTAGGTGTTGGAGACGAACGCATCGCGCGGGTCTTCGCGCTCACAAATACAGAACAGACCGAGACCTGCGGGGAAGTCCATGGGCACGTCTTTCATGGAATGCACGGCGATGTCGGCTTCATTTTCCAGCAGCGCGGTTTCCAGTTCCTTGACGAACAGGCCCTTGCCGCCGATTTTCGACAGCGGCGAGTCGAGCAGCTTGTCACCGCGACTGACCATCGGGACCAGGGTCACGAGCAGACCTGGATGGGCCTCCTCCAAGCGGGCTTTGACGTATTCGGCCTGCCACAGGGCCAGGGCACTTTTGCGGGTGGCGATGCGGATTTCGCGAGAGGACATGGATCAATCCGTACTGAATAGATACGACGGATAATAACAGCTCAGCCAAATCCACTTTGACTTGTATCAGATACTGCTCGGCCTCCCTGGCCCCGGAACTCCGGCAATCGGGTGTGATAATCGCCTGCGACCAGCGAATTAAAGCTGTTGCATCATTTTCCGAACGCCGGCTACATGGCGCCGGCTGACGATCAAGGCGTCACCGTTCAGGCCTTTGAGGAACAGCTGGAAATGCCCGAGTGGCGTTCGTTGCAGCCGTTCGATGCGCTCGCGAGCGACCAGTGCGTTGCGGTGGATGCGCACGAAGCGGTCGCCAAATTCGTCTTCCAGGGCCTTGAGCGGTTCATCCAACAGCACTTCGCCGCTCTCGTGGCGCAAGGTCACGTATTTGTGATCGGCAATGAAGTAAACCACCTGATCCAACGGAATCAGCTCGATGCCCTTTCGGGTTCGGGCGCTGATATGGCTGCGTGGGCCACTGCCGCTTTCAGCAGCAGGTCGGGTCAGCGCCGAGAGTTGGACACGATTGGGGCGCTCGGCTTTCTTTAATGCGTCATGTAAATGTTCAGTTCTCACAGGTTTCACCAGATAGCCTACGGCGCTGGCCTGTAAGGCTTCCACGGCAAATTCATCGGGACCCGTGCAAAACACCACGGCGGGCGGGGTTTCGCGTTCGCACAATCTCGCCGCCACTTGCAGGCCATCAAGGCCCGGCATGCGGATATCGAGCAGGACGATATCCGGTTTGTGGCTGTCGATCAGTGCCAACGCCTCTTCGCCGTTCGTGGCGCTAGGCTCCAGGACGCTGTATCCCTCGAGATCGCCAACCATTTGGCTCAGGCGCTCGCGGGCAAGGGGGTCGTCATCAACGATCAGGACATTCATATTGCGCTGGATTCCTGCGTGAGTCTCGCACAAGGATAGCGTAGACAGGGGAAGTGACGTCTGTCACCGCGATCCACGCTAAGACTAGCGCGAGCGTCAAAAAGTGCCGCTGGTCGGGCAGCTAAATTTTCATCGGCCGGGCGATTAGCGGCCCAGGCACGCTTTGGCGACACATCGCCACAGGGTTTGCTGATACGCAATATGAACACCCCTCTTCTTATAGTCCTCTTGCGCACCGAGAAGTGCGCTGATCCTACTGTCCAACTGTAGACGGTTGCCGGAACGATATTGCTCAAATGAAAAATATCGTTATGCAAATTGTTCGCACACGGGCTCTGGCACGCCGAACAATGAAAACCAGTCGACCAGTGCCAGCGACAGGATTAGCAACCCTGTTATTATCCGCGGCAGCTTTCAACGCCATCTTTTTTCAGCCGATACGAGCGAATTCATGAGCACTGACAAGACCAATCAGTCCTGGGGCGGCCGCTTCAGTGAACCCGTCGACGCCTTCGTCGCCCGCTTCACCGCCTCCGTCACCTTCGACCAGCGCCTGTATCGCCACGACATCATGGGCTCGATCGCCCACGCCACCATGCTGGCCAAGGTGGGCGTGCTGACCGATGCCGAGCGCGACAGCATCATCGATGGCCTGAAGACCATCCAGGGTGAAATCGAGGCCGGCCAGTTCGACTGGCGCATCGACCTCGAAGACGTGCACATGAACATCGAAGCACGCCTGACCGACCGCATCGGCGTAACCGGCAAAAAGCTGCACACCGGCCGCAGCCGTAACGACCAGGTCGCCACCGACATTCGCCTGTGGCTGCGGGACGAAATCGACCTGATCCTCAGCGAAATCACCCGCCTGCAGAAAGGCTTGCTGGAACAGGCCGAGCGCGAGTCCGGCAGCATCATGCCGGGCTTCACCCACCTGCAAACCGCGCAGCCTGTGACCTTCGGGCACCACATGCTGGCCTGGTTCGAAATGCTCAGCCGTGATTACGAGCGCCTGGTCGATTGCCGCAAACGCACCAACCGTATGCCTTTGGGCAGCGCCGCGCTGGCCGGCACCACATACCCGATCGACCGCGAATACACCGCACAACTGCTGGGCTTCGATGCAGTGGGCGGCAACTCGCTGGACAACGTGTCGGATCGCGACTTCGCCATCGAATTCTGCTCGGCCGCCAGCATCGCGATGATGCACCTGTCGCGCTTCTCTGAAGAGCTGGTGCTGTGGACCAGCGCGCAGTTCCAGTTCATCGATCTGCCGGACCGTTTCTGCACCGGCAGTTCGATCATGCCGCAAAAGAAAAACCCGGACGTACCGGAACTGGTGCGTGGCAAGTCTGGCCGTGTTTTCGGCGCCCTGATGGGCCTGCTGACCCTGATGAAAGGCCAGCCTCTGGCCTACAACAAGGACAATCAGGAAGACAAGGAACCGTTGTTCGATGCCGCCGACACCCTGCGCGACTCGCTGCGTGCCTTTGCCGACATGATCCCGGCGATCAAGCCCAAGCACGCGATAATGCGCGAAGCGGCCCTGCGCGGTTTCTCCACTGCCACCGACCTGGCTGACTATCTCGTGCGTCGCGGCCTACCGTTCCGTGACTGCCATGAAATCGTTGGCCATGCCGTGAAGTACGGCGTGGACAGCGGCAAGGACCTGGCGGAGATGAGCCTGGAAGAACTGCGCAAGTTCAGCGACCAGATCGACCAGGACGTGTTCGCGGTGCTGACCCTGGAAGGTTCGGTCAATGCCCGTAACCACATCGGCGGAACTGCGCCAGCGCAGGTGAAGGCCGCTGTGGTTCGCGGTCAGGCGCTGCTCGCCAGCCGTTAAGACGACATCGTTACCTGAAGCCCGATGGCCAAAACCATCGGGCTTTCCCTCTCAACGATTCGAATTCCCTACTGCTCGCACACGCTCCAGAAAAGCAGGTGCTTGGGCCTGTCTGTCAGCGGCGATTTTTTTCACGTTCGGGTTCTCGCCCAAGTGTTCCAGCAAAGCCTTGGCACCTGGCATGTCGGACAGGAAGTCGATGTCGAACAAGCGCTTTCCGACGTCCGCGGCCAGATCAACGCTGTAAAGAAAATACAAATCGGCAAGCGTGAAATGCTCACCTGCCACGTACGGCGCAAACCGCGCACGCTGCTTCAAGGCCGTAAACCCTTTGATCAGATCCCGCTGCGCCTTGGCTTTCAGCACCTCAGGGGTCGGTCTGCCGCCGAAAAACACTTCGACGTAGCAAACACGCGCCGGCAACTCGATGTACAACTCGATTTCCTTGGCCAGCGCTCGAACACTTGCCCGCGCAAACGGGTCGGTCGGCAATAGCGCCTTGCCCGGCTGGGTTTCTTCGATGAAGTCGAGGATAGCGTCCGTTTCGCTTAAAAAGCCCTGCCTGGTCTCCAGGACCGGGACTTTCCCACGGGGGCTGACAGCGAGAATGTCCGGATTCTGGCAACCGTGAAACGGTACGGTTTCAAATGACACGCCCTTTTCCAGCAGTGCCAACTTGACCATATTGAAATAGTTACTCGCCGCAAAACCATAAAGCTTGAACATTACCGGGTCTCCTTGACCACGTCGCTTCCTGATGGGAAAGCGATTCGATGCTCAAGGTAAACACTGTCCAGACCCGGGGAAGATTTTGGTTATTACCACGTACGACGAAATCGCCTGAAGGTGTTGCCCGACTTGGGTGTGGGCAATGTGGGACAAGAGTTTGCGAATCTCCTGACACGTACTGATCACACCCGTCAGACGCCTCCGCAACTACTTCTTGGACGCGACCATCGCCATAAACGCCGGCATTGCCGCTTCCTTGTCCGCCGCAATCCGCTGCACGTTCGGGTTTTTCTCCAGGCGCTCCAGCAGCGCCCTGGCCGCCGGCAGCTCAGCCAACAGGTCGATATCAAACAGCTTTTTCGCCACGGCACAGGCCAGCGGCACGCTGTACAGAAAATACAGATCCGCCACGCTCAAACTGTCGCCTGCCACATACGGGCTGAACTTGCCGTGCCTGGCCAGGGAAGCAATACCCAGCAACAATTCGGTTTTGGTCTTTTCCTTGATCGCATCAGGCAGCGTCATGCCGAAAAATGCTTCGGGGTAGCAAGCCCGGCCCGGCAACTCGATGTACAGCTCGATTTCCTTGGCCAGCGCCAGCACCTGCGCCCGTTCGAAAGGATCGCTCGGCAGCAGCGGCGTGCCTTTTTGGCTTTGTTCGATGTATTCGAGGATCACGCTGGTTTCGTTGACGAAACCCTGTTCGACACCCAATACCGGCACCTTGCCACGGGGGCTGATGGCCAACGCTTCAGGAGCCTGACCCGCGTAAAACGTTACTTCTTCGAACGGCAGTCCCTTCTCCAACAGCGCCAGCTTGACCATGTTGTAGTAGTTGCTGACCGAAAATCCATAAAGCTTGAGCATCACAAAGCCTCCAGGCCGTGCAGGGGTTGGCAGTGCCTTTTATAGAACGTCGGGACGGTTCTTGCCAGCAGCATCACCGGGCTGAATGCAGGTAAACTGGCCGCCTTTCCTTGAGGAGCCTGCCATGAGCGAGCCAACAGATATCGACAGCGACGAAGAAGAGTTCACCGAGAACACGCTGATCGAAGCCATCGAAAACCAGATCGAAAGCGACAACCCGCCGGCCGCCAAGGCGACCTTTAACAAGCTGACACTAGTGGGTTACGAGCGAGAGGAAATCCTCAACCTGATGGCTCACGTTTTAGCGGTAGAAATCGACGCAATCCTCGAAGAAGACCGCGCGTTCAATACCGAATGGTATGAGGCTGCACTGCGCGCATTGCCAGAATTGCCGCCCGAAAAGAAGTAAGTTCGAAGCGTAAAAGATCAAAAGATCGCAGCCTTCGGCAGCGCCTACAGGGATCGCATTCCATGTTGAGGCTGCCGAAGGCTGCGATCTTTTTTTTGCGGTCTACACTGATTCCACCCCGCTGCCGCAGCACTCACCCGGGGAACGCATCCCATGGCGAAAAAACCCTGCCGCGAGCACTGGACATGCCGCGCAAGTCGGCTCACCTTAGGGGCGCTGTCGTCCAATTCCTAGAAAGTCTGGAGTCCTTATGTCGCTTACCCCTGAGTTGGTTGCCGAACTGGAAGTCCTCGCACTCTTCAACCTGGACAGTTCCCAGGAAGGTTTGAAAATTCATCAGACCGCTGCCCCGAAACACATCGCCGCTGCCAAACGCCTGCATGAAAAAGAACTGATCGACCAGCCCGATGGTGGTTACCTGACCAGCCTGGGTCGTGACGCCGCGCAAAACGTGCAGACCGTGCTGACCATTTTGAGCGTCCAGGAAACAGCCTGAGTTTCACCGCATCGCCCACGGGAACCCCAGACCCGGGATTTCCGCGGGCACCTTCTGTTGGCCGCCGTCGCCACGCGGTAAAAATCTGACGCCAGAAAAACAAAATCAGCCTGAAAGTCCCGGGCCCGAGGCGCTACACTCCCCTCACCCCGAGAACCCCGATTCCGAGCCCCTGCGAGCCGGTTTGAGCTGACATGACCCGCACCCACGAAATTCGCCCCGACCTGGACGAGGGAATCGACCGCAAGGTTCTCAGCCAACTGCGTGCGCGCTTCCTGAAGCTCAACGAAGGCCGCATGGCGCGCGCCATGGAAGGGTTGTCGAGCCGCCAGCAAGGGGTGCTGAACCTCCTCCCGCTGTTTTTCCACGTCAATCATCCGCTGTTGCCGGGTTACGTTTCCGGCAGCACGCCGGCCGGGCTGTCGAGCTACGAACCCGACGCCAGTGTCCTCGCCGAAGCCCAGCGCCTGACCCGCTCGTTTTCCTACAAGCCGCGCCACGGCAGCAATCCGCCACGCCCGATTCACGGCTTGTTCCTGATGGGCAGCCTCGGCACGCTGGCCCAGGCGGACCAGAGCGACATGGACGTGTGGGTTTGTCACGCGCCCGATTTGAATGAGCAGGAATTGGCCGAGCTGCGTAAAAAGTGCCAGTTGCTGGAAGACTGGGCCGCCAGCCAGGGGGCGGAGGCGCATTTCTTCCTGATCGATCCGGCGCGCTTCGTCCTGGGCGAGCGCGACAATCAACTCAGCACCGAAAACTGCGGGACGACCCAGCACTATCTGCTGCTGGACGAGTTCTACCGCACTGCGATCTGGCTGGCCGGGCGCACGCCGATCTGGTGGCTGGTGCCGGTTTATGAAGAAGCGAATTACGACCGCTACACCCACACACTGCTGTCCAAGCGCTTCATCCGTGCTGACGAAAGCCTGGACCTCGGAAACCTGGCGTTCATTCCGCCTGGTGAATTTATCGGTGCGGGGCTCTGGCAGCTGTTCAAAGGCATCGAGTCACCGTACAAATCAGTGCTCAAGCTGTTGCTGACCGAGGTTTACGCCAGTGAACTCCCGAGGGTCCAGTGCCTGAGCCTGCGCTTCAAACAAGCCGTGTTCGCCAACCGGCTCGACCTTGACGAGCTGGACCCATATGTCGTGGTTTACCGGCGCATCGAGGAGTATCTCATCGCCCGTAACGAGCCGGAACGCCTGGAACTGGTGCGACGCGCGCTGTACCTGAAGGTCAATCGCAAGCTCACTGGCAGCGGCGGTCGCACCCAGAGCTGGCAACGCGATTTGCTTGAACGCCTGGCCCGAGAATGGCAGTGGGACCAGCGGCAACTGGCCCTGCTCGACAGCCGCAGCCAATGGAAAGTCCGCCAGGTCAGTTCGGAGCGCCGAGCCTTGGTCAACGAGCTGAATTACAGCTACCACTTCCTCACTCAGTTTGCCCGCAATGAACAGACCGTAAGCCTGATCAACAAACGCGACCTCAGTGTGCTGGGTCGACGCCTGTACGCGGCCTTTGAGCGCAAGGCGGACAAGGTCGAATTCATCAACCCGGGCATTGCCCAGGACCTGGCCGAAGACACGCTGACGCTGGTGCATGCGCCGAACAAAAAGGAGCCGACACAAAGTCAGTGGGGCTTGTACAACGGCAGCCTGACCGCCCTTGAGTGGGAGCATTTCGCCCCGATCAAACGCAGCCGCCAGTTGCTCGAACTGCTCAGCTGGTGCCACCGCAACGGCGTGATCGACAGCAGCACCCGCCTGGCCTTGCACCCCGGCAGCAGCGACTTGAGCGAGTTCGAACTGTTCAACCTGCTCGGCAGCCTGCAACAGAGTATTCCCCTGCCCCTGCCGACCGTCGCGGAGGAGCCGCTGCTACGTGCCGCCGTGCCTGGCAACGTGCTGATTCTGGTCAACGTCGGTGTCGACCCGCTCAAGCACCACCGTGACCTGAACATCCTGATGACCACGGAGCGCACCGACTCACTGAGTTACGCCGGCGTCAGGGAGAACCTGGTGCTGACCCTGGATCAGGTCACGCTCAATAGCTGGAACGAGGTGCTGGTCAATCACTTCGACGGTCCGCACGCCCTGCTCGACTGCGTGCGTGACTATCTCAACAACTTGCCGAGCGGGCCGCAACAACCCTGGTTGCGCGTACGCTGCTTCTGCCACAACCGCGCGCAGTTCATCGCCCAGCGGGTCGAAGGGATCCTCGACATTGCGCAGAACCTGCTGCTGAGCAAACTCAATTACCGCTATCTGATTCAGGTCCAGCAGCATTACCACGTGCTGGAGCTGGTGCCCGGCCAGGTCAACCACGTCGCCCTTGCCACCCTGCCGGCGCTGTTCGATTACCTGGGTGAAGAACAGGCCCGTTACAGCCCGCTGCACCTGGATCCGATGGCGCTGGAAGACCATGACCTGGCGCTGCTACTGCCCATGGGCCAGCCGGGCTGTATTCAAGTGTTCTATCGAATCAACGAAGACCAGGCCGATCTGTACGTACTCGACGAATTCAATGCCTTGTGGCAGCAGCGCTTGCCCTGGCATGACGAGCAAGGCCTGCTGGTTCCGTTGCAGCGATTCCTGCAGTCGATCCATTACCGCCGCGACGCGTTGTTGCCAATGGACGCAACGCCCACGCTGAACCTGGAGACTTTGTATTACCAACTGTTGCCATCCGGCTCCAGCCGGGCTCGTCGGGTCGAGGTCAGGCCGGCTCCGCAGAACCCCGTCAACAAACCGTTCTACGACGTACAGGCGATCGTCGGAAAATCCGCACCGGGCACGGTGCAGGTCACGTTGTATTGCAATCAGCGGGAATTTTCAGAATTGGAACATGGCGACCAACTGTTCAGTGTGGTCGCCCGGGAGATCATCGAGCAGCGCCGCGAAACCGAGCGCTACCGCTGCTACATCACCGACCTAGACCTGTCGGGCCTGATCGGTGATGGGCAGAGTTCGAGCAATTTGTATCTGCGGTACAAGGCCGACCTGGAGCGCGCATTGAACGAGGCGCTCGAGCAGGTCTGAGCGGTCCTCACTCGGGGAAGTCGCCGCCATGGGCCGGTTGCGATTCGACTTCCAGCAAGGTCAGTTTCAGGGTCTTGCCACCCGGTGCCGGCCAGTCGATGTGCTGGCCAACCTTCAGGCCCAACAGCGCACTGCCCACCGGCGCCAGAATCGAGACCTTGCCTTCGTCGGCGTTGGCATCCTTCGGATAAACCAGAGTCAGGTGATAGTCCTTGCCACTGCTTTCTTCACGGCAGTGCACGCGGGAATTCATGGTCACGACATCGGCGGGCACTTCATCGTGGCCGACCAGTGTATCGGCGCGATCTAGCTCGGTTTGCAGCGCGATAACGCCCGGCAGCGTGTCATCCAGGCTGTCGATCAGACGCTCCAGACGCTGTACGTCCAGACGGGTAAGAGTGATGGAAGGTGCGGTCATGATCAGGGCAGACTCCTTTCTTCTGCACGAAAAAAGCAAAACCCCGCCAAAAAAGGCGGGGTTTTCACAAGCCTCGATGGGTTGAGGCGTACCCGGACACTAACACAGCTCAAAAAATATACAAGCCGCTACCAGACAGTGCGCATTCCATGTAGGAGCCAGCTTGCTGGCGATAGGATTCGAAACCGTGCGGCGCCCTCCCGGCCGCCATCGCTGGCAAGCCAGCTCCTACATAGATCGGCGTTTTTGGGCTTGGGCGCAGATGACCCGACGTCGTTCGTCGTCCGCCGAACGCCACTCACGAATATCTTCGACATGACGGAAACAGCCCAGGCAGACCTTCTGCTCATCCAGCCGACACACACCGCTGCACGGCGAAGGAACGGCCGGGCTGACGTTGCTGTAAAGCGGCTTCGGGGGGCGAACAGGGGCTGACTGGGTCACGACGTTACAGGCCTTCGAAATCGAGTTCGACGTCAGCCTGTTCCTTGACGATGCGCTCAAGCATCTCGCCCAGTTGCTCTTCGCTCTTGTCGCACATCCAGCGCTCGCTTTCCTCGTCGTAGTCGAAGTGGAAACCACCGGACACCGCTGCCAGCCACAACTGCCGCAATGGTTCCTGGCGACTGAAAATCAGCGCGGTGCCGTTTTCGAACTTGACGGTCAGCACACCGGCCGAGCTTTCGAGATCGATGTCCAGGTCGCTGTCGTCAAAGATGTCCTCCAGTGTTTGCTGGGTGGCATCGACCAGATCGTGGAAACGGGCTTCGGACAAACTCATTACGGCAACCTCAAAAAGTGTCTGATCAGGCTCAAGCGCCGCAAGATACGGGCGAGCCCCGCTGATTGCAAAGGATAACGATAATGGACCCTTCCTACAGATCAGAAAACCGTGGGAGCGAGCCTGCGCGCGATGAGTCCATCATATTCAACATCTATGTTGACGGACACTACGCCATCGCGAGCAGGCTCGCTCCCACAGGGGTTGCAGTATTCGACCCGAGACGTTCAGCAAAGAGCCAAGGCCCGCCGGACGGGCGGTTCGTTGCATAGGCAAGCTGCCGGGTGGCCGGTATACTCCGGCGCAATTAATGCATTTTCAAGGATTTCGCCATGAAGCGCCTGATCTCTTCCCTTGCTGCGCTCCTCGCGGTTGCCTGCCTTGTGTCGGCCTGCGGTCAAAAAGGCCCGTTGTACCTGCCCGACGAAGACCAGGACCCTGCAGAGCAGGCCCAGTCCTCGCAGAAGCAGCCGTCCAAGGCACACAAGCACGACGTCTACCAATAAGGGAACCTCATGGACGCTTTTAACTACCGTGACGGTGAACTGTTCGCGGAAGGTGTTGCCCTGTCTGCCATTGCCGAGCGCTTTGGTACACCGACCTACGTTTACTCGCGCGCGCACATCGAAGCCCAATACCTGGCTTACGCCGATGCGCTGGCCGGCATGCCGCATCTGGTCTGCTTCGCAGTCAAGGCCAACTCCAACCTGGGTGTACTGAATGTCCTGGCGCGTCTTGGCGCCGGTTTCGACATTGTCTCCCGTGGCGAGCTGGAACGCGTACTGGCCGCTGGCGGCAGCGCCGACAAAATTGTGTTCTCCGGCGTTGGCAAGACCCGTGACGACATGCGTCGCGCCCTGGAAGTCGGCGTTCACTGCTTCAACGTCGAATCCACCGACGAGCTGGAACGCCTGCAAGTGGTCGCCGCCGAGCTGGGTGTTCGCGCACCGATTTCGCTGCGCGTGAACCCGGACGTCGATGCCGGCACTCACCCGTACATTTCCACTGGTCTCAAAGAGAACAAATTTGGCATCGCCATCGCCGACGCTGAAGACGTGTACGTGCGTGCCGCGCAATTGCCGAACCTCGAAGTAGTCGGCGTCGATTGCCACATCGGTTCTCAACTGACCACCCTGCCGCCGTTCATCGACGCCCTCGACCGCCTGCTGGGCCTGGTCGACCGCCTCGGCGATTGCGGCATCTACCTGCGTCACATCGATCTCGGTGGTGGTTTGGGCGTTCGCTATCGTGACGAAGAGCCGCCATTGGCTGCCGACTACATCAAGGCCGTGCGTGAGCGTCTCGACGGTCGCGACCTGGGACTGGTGTTCGAGCCGGGCCGCTTTATCGTGGCCAACGCCGGTGTGCTGTTGACGCAGGTCGAGTACCTCAAGCACACCGAACACAAAGACTTCGCCATCGTCGACGCCGCCATGAACGACCTGATCCGCCCGGCGCTGTATCAAGCCTGGATGGACGTCACCGCCGTGCGCCCGCGCAACACCGCTGGCCGTGCCTACGACATCGTCGGCCCGATCTGCGAGACCGGCGACTTCCTGGCCAAGGACCGTGAACTGGCCCTGGAAGAAGGTGACCTGCTGGCCGTGCATTCGGCGGGCGCCTATGGGTTTGTCATGAGTTCCAACTACAACACCCGCGGCCGTGCCGCCGAGGTGTTGGTGGACGGTGATCAGGCATTTGAAGTGCGTCGCCGTGAGACGGTAGCCGAGTTGTTTGCTGGCGAAAGCCTGCTGCCGGAGTAAAACCATGCTGCTGCGTTTTACCAAGATGCACGGCTTGGGCAATGACTTCATGGTCCTCGACCTGGTCAGCCAGCACGCGCATATTCTGCCCAAGCACGCCAAGCTTTGGGGTGACCGACACACTGGCATCGGTTTCGACCAATTGCTGATTGTCGAAGCGCCGAGTAACCCGGACGTGGATTTCCGTTATCGGATCTTCAATTCCGACGGCTCGGAAGTGGAACAGTGCGGCAACGGTGCGCGCTGCTTCGCCCGCTTTGTGCTCGACAAGCGCCTGACCGCGAAACGGCAGATCCGCGTCGAAACCAAGAGCGGCATCATCGAACTGGATGTACGCAGCGACGGGCAGATCGGCGTGAACATGGGCGCACCGCGCCTGGTGCCGGCCGATATTCCGTTTCAGGCGCCTGAACAGGCGTTGAATTATCAGATCGACGTCGACGGCGCGCCGGTCGAACTGGCCGCTGTGTCCATGGGCAACCCCCATGCGGTACTGCGGGTCAGCGATATCAACAACGCACCGGTGCATGAGCTGGGGCCGAAAATCGAACATCACCCGCGCTTCCCGGCGCGGGTCAATGTCGGTTTTCTCCAGGTCATCGATCGGGGCCGTGCGCAGTTGCGCGTCTGGGAACGCGGGGCCGGGGAAACCCAGGCCTGCGGCACCGGCGCCTGCGCCGCGGCAGTCGCTGCGATCAGCCAGGGGTGGATGGATTCGCCACTGTTGATCGACCTGCCTGGCGGGCGTCTGTCCATTGAATGGGCAGGCCCAGGCCAACCGGTGTTGATGACCGGCCCGGCGGTCCGTGTATATGAAGGACAAGTACGTCTTTGAGTGAGCCAAAACCATGACCGATAAGCCTCAGGTACCCGCCCGACAGTCCGACGAATCGCCGTCCGAGAGCCTGGAGGCGGCGGCGATTGCCGCGTACCTGGAGGCTCATCCGGATTTCTTCGTCGAGCACGAAGAACTGCTTCCGGCCCTGCGCATTCCCCACCGACGCGGCGACACCGTGTCGCTGGTGGAGCGGCAGATGACCATCCTGCGCGACCGCAACATCGAGCTTCGTCATCGCCTCTCGCACTTGATGGACGTGGCCCGCGACAACGACCGCCTGTTCGAAAAGACCCGCCGCCTGATACTCGCGCTGATGGACGCCGCCACCCTGGAAGACGTAGTGATGTGCGTCGAAGACAGTTTGCGCCAAGACTTCCAGGTGCCCTTCGTCAGCCTCATCCTGCTTGGCGACAACGCCATGCCGGTCGGCCGCTGGGTAACCCACGCCGACGCGCAGGTAGCCATCGGCGGCCTGTTGCTGGAGGACAAAAGTGTCAGCGGCAGCTTGCGCGAGCACGAACTGGACTTCCTGTTCGGCGAAGAACAGCGCAAGCAAATCGGCTCCACCGCTGTCGTCGCCATCAGCCATCAGGGCATTCACGGCATCCTCGCTATCGCCAGCCGTGACCCGCAGCAATACAAGAGTTCGGTGGGTACGTTGTTCCTCAGCTACATCGCCGAAGTCATGGGCCGCGTGTTGCCACGGGTCAATAGCTCCCTGCGCTCGGTACGCTGATCATGGAACGGCAACTGGACGCTTACTGCGAACACCTGCGCAGTGAGCGGCAGGTGTCGCCGCACACGCTTTCGGCTTACCGCCGCGACCTCGACAAAGTATTGGGCTGGTGCGTCAAACAGAACATCGGCAGTTGGGCCGCCCTGGACATCCAGCGCTTGCGCAGCCTGATCGCCCGCCTGCATTCACAGGGCCAATCGTCGCGCAGCCTGGCGCGGCTGCTGTCGGCGGTGCGTGGGCTCTATCACTATTTGAACCGCGAAGGCCTGTGCGATCACGATCCGGCCAACGGCCTGGCACCGCCCAAGGGCGAACGCCGCCTGCCGAAAACCCTCGACACCGACCGTGCGCTGCAATTGCTTGAAGGTGGCGTGGAGGATGACTTTCTCGCGCGCCGGGATCAGGCGATCCTCGAACTGTTCTACTCCTCCGGGCTGCGCCTGTCGGAACTGACCGGGCTCAATCTCGATCAGCTTGATTTGGCGGACGGCATGGTCCAGGTGCTCGGCAAGGGCAGCAAGACCCGCCTGTTGCCAGTGGGCAAAAAAGCCCGCGAGGCGCTGGAACTGTGGCTGCCCTTGCGCGCCATGGCCAACCCCGCAGACGACGCGGTGTTTGTCAGTCAGCAAGGCCGACGTCTAGGGCCACGGGCAATCCAACTGCGGGTTAAAGCTGCGGGCGCACGCGAACTGGGACAAAACCTGCACCCGCACATGTTGCGGCATTCCTTCGCCAGCCACTTGCTGGAGTCCTCGCAGGACCTGCGCGCGGTGCAGGAATTGCTCGGCCACTCGGACATCAAGACCACCCAGATCTACACCCACTTGGACTTCCAGCATCTGGCAAGCGTCTACGACAGCGCCCACCCACGGGCCAAACGCATTAAAGGCGATGATTCATGACTCTCCAACTGATCACCTTCGACCTCGATGACACCCTGTGGGACACCGCCCCGGTGATCGTCAGCGCCGAAGCCGTATTGCGTGAATGGCTGACTGAACATGCCCCCAATTTGGGCGCGGTGCCGGTCGAGCACCTGTGGGCCATCCGTGAACGCATCCTGAGTATCGAGCCCAACCTCAAGCACCGTATCAGCGCACTGCGACGCCGCGTGTTGTTCCAGGCACTGGAAGAAGCCGGATACGCCCACGCCGAAGCGTCGGACCTGGCTGAGCGGAGTTTCGAAGTCTTTCTACACGCCCGGCATCAACTGGAAATCTTTCCGGAGGTGCAACCGACCCTGGAAACACTGGCCAACCACTACACCCTCGGCGTAGTCACCAACGGCAATGCCGATGTGCGACGGCTGGGGCTCGCGGACTACTTCAAGTTTGCGTTGTGCGCCGAAGACATCGGCGTCGGCAAGCCGGATGCGCGCCTGTTTCATGAGGCGTTGCAGCGTGGTGGCGCGACGGCCGGAACGGCGGTGCATATCGGCGATCATCCGGGTGATGACATTGCCGGCGCCCAGCAGGCAGGGCTGCGCGCGATCTGGTTCAATCCGGCGGGCAAGACCTGGGAAGCGGAGCGCTTGCCGGATGCGCAGATTCGCAGCCTGACCGAATTGCCGGCGTTGCTGGCACGGTGGAACGCGGGCGCGGCTTGACCCAAAACCAAAAAATCACCACAACCCCTGTAGGAGCTGGCTTGCCAGCGATAGCGGCCGCAAGTACCGCACAAGGCTCAAGGGCCCCTTCGCCGGCAAGCCGGCTCCTACAGTGGATTGCACATCGCCCTGGAACATTGCTCCAGGCATGAAAAAGCCCGCAGCGACGGCGGGCTTTTTCAGCAGGCAGGCAGCGGGCTTAGATAGGCCGGCTACCGTACTTGTTATCCGGCTTCTTGGGCGGATCGGCGACCACGTTGGCCTCCACTTCCTGCACCTTGCCACCACGAGCCAGGAACTCTTCCATGGCCTTGGCCAGGGCGTCGCGTTCCTTGTTCTTGGCTTCGACACTCGGTAGCTCATCGACCGATACCGCAGCCTTGGCTTTGCCTTTGGCGGTCGGAACGGGCGCTTCACCGCCGTCGTCTTCAGCGACGTCTTCCGCCGCTGCTTCCAGACCTTCTTCGGTTTCGTCGTCGTCGCCTACTTCGAGGTCGTCGTTTTCCAGATCATCGTCGCTCATGTTCTACCTCATGACTTGCGAAAAGCAGATTAGTTATAGCCCAGCTTTGCCCTCTGTCGAAGGCTGCCGGAAAAAAATCAACAACCGCTGCTGACCAGCGGTTACGCCCCTTCACCGTACACGGTGGCGAGGACTTTACGAGCACCGCCATGATCACGGTGCTCGCCCAGATAAACGCCTTGCCAGGTGCCTAACGCCAGTCGGCCCGCCGAAATCGGCAAACTGAGCTGACAGCCAAGTACGCTGGCCTTGAAGTGCGCCGGGAGGTCGTCCAGGCCTTCGTCGTTATGCTCATAGCCGTCTGTTCCTTGTGGGACCAGACGATTGAAAAACCGTTCGAAGTCGCGACGTACCGCCGGATCGGCGTTCTCGTTGATGGTCAACGACGCCGAGGTATGCTGCAGCCACAAATGCAACAGACCGACCCGACACGCCTTGAGTTCAGGCAGGCCGGCGAGTAACTCGTCCGTTACCAGATGAAAGCCCCGGGGCCTCGCCCGCAGGGTAATCAGAGTCTGTTGCCACATACAGTTCTCCGCACGTTCGGGGCGCATTCTAGCGCGCTCAGGAAAAAAACAAAGGCCCTAATATTCCTTCTATCCTGTAAGCCATTGGCGGCACAAAAACACTCGTCGCTAACGTCGTAAAAGCTGTAAGAAAAAACCTTTCAGCGCTTCCTTTGATGACAAATTCCAGACAAAAAAATGCCCGGCAAGCCGGGCAAGTTTTTTATGCGCGTACTTACAAGTTGTAGCCGCGTTCGTTGTGAAGCGCCAGATCGATACCGACAGCCTCTTCTTCTTCGGTGATACGCAGGCCCATCACAGCGTCGAGGACCTTGAGGATGATGTAAGTGACGATCGCGGTGTAGATCACCGTGAAGCCCACGCCTTTGCACTGAATCCAGACTTGTGCGGCGATGTCGGTCACGGTGCCGAAGCCACCCAGAGACGGTGCAGCGAACACACCGGTCAGGATCGCGCCGAGGATACCGCCGATACCGTGTACGCCGAAGGCATCCAGGGAATCGTCATAGCCGAGTTTGCGCTTCAGGGTGGTCGCGCAGAAGAAGCACACCACGCCAGCGGCAAGACCGATTACCAGAGCGCCCATCGGACCTACAGTACCGGCAGCCGGAGTAATTGCGACCAGGCCTGCAACCACGCCCGAAGCGATACCCAGTGCGCTTGGCTTGCCGTGGGTGACCCACTCGGCGAACATCCAGCCCAATGCAGCAGCGGCGGTAGCGATCTGGGTGACCAGCATCGCCATGCCGGCAGTGCCGTTGGCTGCGGCAGCGGAACCGGCGTTGAAACCGAACCAGCCAACCCACAGCATCGCAGCACCCATCAGGGTGTAACCGAGGTTGTGTGGGGCCATCGGGGTGGTCGGAAAGCCTTTGCGTTTGCCCAGTACCAGGCAGGCGATCAGACCGGCCACACCAGCGTTGATGTGCACCACGGTGCCGCCGGCAAAGTCCAGCACGCCCCAGTCCCACATCAGGCCGCCGTTGCCGGACCAGACCATGTGCGCGATCGGCGCATACACCAGGGTGAACCAGATGCCCATGAAAATCAGCATCGCGGAGAATTTCATCCGCTCGGCAAAGGCACCAACGATCAGCGCTGGAGTGATGATGGCGAACGTCATCTGGAAGGTGATGAACACCGCCTCAGGGAACAGCGCCGCAGGACCGGTCAGGCTGGCTGGCGTGACACCGGCGAGGAACGCCTTGCCCATGCCGCCGAAGAACGAGTTGAAGTTGACGACGCCCTGCTCCATGCCCGTGGTGTCGAACGCGATGCTGTAGCCATAAATGACCCACAGGATGCTGATCAGACCGGTAATGGCGAAGCACTGCATCATCACGGAAAGAATGTTTTTCGACCGAACCATGCCGCCGTAGAACAGCGCGAGGCCTGGAATGGTCATAAACAGCACGAGGGCTGTCGAGGTCAACATCCAGGCGGTGTCGCCGGAGTTGAGGACTGGGGCCGCCACTTCGTCTGCCGCCAAAGCAAGGCTGGGCATTACGATGGACAACAGGGCTCCTAGCCCTGCGGATTTACGCAGAGTCATATTGTTTTCTCCTGGGGCGTTGGGTTTGTGGCGGCTTAGATTGCGTCGGTATCGGTTTCGCCGGTACGGATGCGAATCGCCTGTTCCAGATTGACCACGAAGATCTTGCCGTCACCGATCTTGCCGGTGTTGGCGGCCTTGGTTATCGCCTCGATAACCCGGTCGAGATCCTTGTCGTCAATGGCGACATCAATCTTCACCTTTGGCAGGAAATCGACCACGTACTCCGCGCCGCGGTACAGCTCGGTGTGACCCTTCTGCCGACCGAAGCCTTTGACTTCAGTGACGGTAATGCCCTGCACGCCGATCTCGGACAACGACTCGCGCACGTCGTCCAACTTGAACGGCTTGATGATGGCAGTGACTAGCTTCATGAAAACTCTCTCCCGAATTGGTGGACTTGCCCCAGGAAAACAAACCCGTCTCAAGTCTAAGCGCAGTGCCTGGCTTTGTAACGCATCGTCGGCCTTACCTGCCCGTCCGACGCCAGCTAACCGCTCCTTGCAAAACACTCCCCGCGTTTCGCTTGGCGCACTGCATTCGTCACAGCGACTGCATCAGTGCATGGGTCATGAGGGTCTAAGCAGAAAGCTTGCCATCTCCAGAATTTTCACTGATTTCAACCCCTTGCCCGCTAATGCCCACGTCTTCGCAACAACACTCGACACGATACGCACAACAACGGTGCGACGCCGTCCGTCCACATGCGCGAAAAGCGTGCATCCCTTGCCTGCGAAAATGACTATAGACACTGCGTGATACACTGCCCGCCATTGCTACCAGGACATTCCCTCATGCTCGCGCCTAAAGACTTCCTCGACGCCCTGACCGGCACCGCCTCCCGCCTCTTCAGCGGCGACACTCCACTGCCGAAAGCAGAAATTGAAAGCCAGTTCAAAATGTTGCTGCAGAGCGGCTTTAGCAAACTGGATCTGGTGAGTCGGGAAGAGTTCGATAGTCAGATGGTTGTATTGGCGCGTACTCGGGCGCGATTGGAAAGTCTTGAGGCGAAAGTGGCGGAGCTGGAAGCGAAGCTGAATCCACCAGCAGAAACCGTATAACTGTAGGGGCCGGCTTGCTGGCGATCGCGCTTGATCATTCAACAACGATGTTGACTGTTCTGTCGCCATCGCCAGCAAGCCGGCTCCTGCGCGTTTAGTAACTGCAACATCCAGTGAAGGTTTGCCGCCTCCACCACCCCGCCAAAATCTCCTCCCCCGACTACCCTTGAAAAACCCGCAGGAAGCGGTCCCCACGTCATCTCAAGGAACGACCATGTCCCTCTCCATCGTCCACAGCCGCGCCCAGGTCGGCGTGGAAGCGCCCGCCGTTACGGTTGAAGTGCATCTGGCCAACGGCTTGCCATCGCTGACCATGGTCGGTCTGCCCGAAGCGGCGGTGAAGGAGAGCAAGGATCGGGTGCGCAGTGCGATCATCAATTCGGGGCTGCAATTTCCGGCGCGGCGGATCACGTTGAATCTGGCACCGGCAGATCTGCCCAAGGACGGTGGGCGGTTCGATCTGGCGATTGCGTTGGGGATTCTTTCCGCCAGTGTGCAGGTGCCGACGCTGACGCTCGATGATGTGGAATGTTTGGGTGAGTTGGCGCTGTCAGGTGCTGTGCGGGCCGTGCGTGGTGTGTTGCCGGCGGCGTTGGCGGCGCGCAAGGCCGGGCGTTCGTTGATGGTGCCGCGGGCGAATGCCGAGGAGGCGTGCCTGGCATCGGGGTTGAAGGTGATTGCGGTGGATCATCTGTTGGAAGCTGTGGCCCATTTCAATGGGCACACTCCGGTCGAGCCCTACATTTCTGATGGATTGATACTCGCCAGCAAGCCCTATCCCGACCTGAATGAAGTACAAGGCCAGCAAGCCGCCAAACGGGCGTTGCTGATTGCTGCTGCGGGGGCGCACAACTTGTTGTTCTGCGGACCTCCCGGAACGGGCAAGACGCTTCTGGCGAGTCGCCTTCCAGGATTGCTGCCACCGCTGAGCGAAAGCGAAGCTCTGGAAGTGGCGGCAATTCAATCGGTCACCAGCTGTGCGCCGTTGAGCCATTGGCCGCAGCGTCCCTTTCGGCAACCGCACCACTCGGCATCTGGTCCTGCGCTGGTTGGCGGCAGCTCGAAACCGCAACCCGGGGAAATCACTCTCGCCCACCACGGCGTGCTGTTTCTCGATGAGTTGCCGGAGTTTGATCGAAAGGTACTTGAGGTACTCAGGGAACCGATGGAATCGGGGCATATCGTAATCTCAAGGGCTAAAGACCGTGTACGGTTTCCAGCGCGCTTTCAGTTGGTGGCGGCAATGAACCCATGCCCCTGCGGCTATCTTGGAGAACCGAGCGGCAAGTGCTCATGTACACCGGACAAGGTGCAGCGGTATCGCAACAAACTATCGGGCCCGCTGCTGGACCGTATCGACCTGCACCTGACCGTCGCTCGAGAGCCCACGGCGCTGAACCCTGTTTCGACACCCGGCGATGACAGCGCCAGTGCTACGGCGCTGATTGCCAATGCCCGGGAACGCCAGCAGAGACGTCAGGGTTGCGCGAATGCCTTCCTGGATTTACCAGGGCTGCGTCGGCACTGCAAGTTATCCACAGCCGACGAGAAATGGCTGGAATCGGCGTGTGAGCGGTTGACCTTGTCACTGCGCTCGGCTCATCGACTGCTCAAAGTTGCGCGGACACTGGCCGACCTTGAGCAGCGTGATGCAATCACTCGTGACCACCTGGCTGAGGCACTGCAATATCGTCCGGGGACACAATGACGAGGCTCACCGTACGACACCCGCACCCACAGAAATACCCCCCCAGCCGCTAATAGCCATTGGCCAAACTGTGATATAACGGTGACGTTTGTCATCAAGACTGAATACTGTTTATCCAAGACACAGAACTTACCAACACGTATATAGGAAGGGCTAACTTACAATGAATAAAATTTCTTTTACCCACCGTACGTAGCAGATTATCCAGCGACTACGACGGACTTAACTATGATAAGTGCAACAGGATATCATGTGATTTTTTCTTCACGCACTTGTTAACTTTATACCGGATTTGCCCAGGCAAATTTCAATAAGAACGCCTTCCTCATGAACAATATTTATCTAATCAGCAACGTCATTAGTGGCGGAAAGACCTATCTCGAGTATCTTATTCCCGCACTCGATGCTCTTCGCAATGACTTTAACTGCATCGTACTTCAAACGAATAGAACCGGACTAAGCAAACAAGAAGCAGAAGACTTTCTCAACTTTCCTGTCACCGAAGTTGATGTAGAATTCATTGCAAGCCTGGAATCACAAGTCGTCATATCGAACGATGCCTGGATCGGACGCTTTCTTGACGATTCAAACTTTGGTGTTTTCATCAGTCATGGCAATGTCGGAATGCCGGCAAAAGACCCCTACTATTATGCTGAACTGACTGCCTATTGGGACGCTATTGTTTCGCCGTCCAGATCGGCCTGTCATTTGACCAGTACAGGGCTGCAGCTTTACAGACGCGCCAGGAAATCACTGAAAGCTTCGATACCTGACGGAATAGGATTACGCTCGGACCTGCGCACAACAAGCCCGATCCCGACGCGCCCGATAAAAATCGCTGAGTTCATCGATGTTTTCCCATCGGTCAAGAAAACCACCAATGAACATGTTATAGGACTGCTGCCAACTCAACTTGGCATTTGCCCCACGAATGCAACCCTGTATGAAAACCTGCAAACCGTTCTGAATACCGTCAAGTCGCAACTCCCTCATGCCAGATTCATTTTGCGTCCGTACATGACTGACATTGAACACCCGGTTGTAAAAAGTTTATGCGACCAGCTTTCCACTTGTGAATGGGTCACTATCGATGAACCAGGAACGAGCAGTAAAGACTTTTACCAGAAATGCGACACCATCATCACGGATGCCTCGACTGGCGGTGTTTCATTCATGCTCAGCTCGGGCAAACTACCTATTTATTACGTTCCACCTACGGACGAAAACAACCCCATAGTTGACGTCTGGCTAAAGGAACTGGACAACTTGTTGCCCATCGCAAAAAACAGCGAAGAACTCAAAGATCTAGCCCTTGGGCTCAGCCTGCTGAGTGCCGAGGACAGCCACTCTATTTACAAGAAGTTCTACCAATCGCAATTCAGCGACCTGCCATGCCCTAAAGAGATGTTAAGAGATTTGGTTGAATATCGGCACGCGTCGAAATTCTACGGTTCCATGATCAACTCTTTTGGCCATACCGTTGATCGAGATCAACAGTAAATAGTGCACGCTGAACCTCATGCAATGGTTCAGCCTGCCGACATACTCACATCGAACACAAGTCAGAACGATATGAAACGCGAGTCGGGTGGACAGGTAGTCTGGATTACAGGCCTTTCGGGTGCGGGCAAGTCGACTCTGGCCGAGGAGCTCGTTGCCAAGCTACGTGGCATCGGCCAATCAGTGGTCTTGCTGGATGGAGACGAGCTGCGCGAGGTATTTGGTGCAGCCGCCAATAACTCACAAAACCACGGCCGTGAAGGTCGCCTGGCCCTTGCGATGCAGTATGCCCGGCTATGCAGAATGCTCGCTGCGCAGGGGCAGACCGTGGTCATTGGCACAATTTCGCTGTTTCGTGAGGTTCACGAGTGGAACCGCGCCCACCTGCCAGGTTACTTCGAGGTCTATCTGAAGGTACCCGTAGAGGAGTTGCGTCGGCGCGATCCCAAGGGAATCTACCGTCGGTTCGATGCAGGTGAACTACACAACGTTGCCGGACTTGATCTGGTCATTGATGAACCGCTAGAAGCAGACTGCCTGGTTGAGTTCGATCCAGAACGCTCCAGCCAGAGCCTGGCGGATTATTTAGTCAAACAAATTCATAGAAGGAACATTGTATGAAAACCGAATGGGACTACACCACGCTGGCCGATGCTTACCTCAAGCGCCCTGACTACGCCGATGCCGCCATTGACGCCATGTTGTCGATCGCAGGTGCCCAAAAAGGCGACAAGTTCTGCGATGTCGGTGCCGGTGTTGCGCACTTGACGCTGATGTTGGCCGCTCGCGGCCTGGATGTCATCGCGGTGGAACCGAACGACGCGATGCGCACCAATGGCATCAAGCGCACCGCCGAGTTGAGCAACGTGAAGTGGCATGAAGGTACCGGTGAGGTCACTGGGCAATCGTCTCAAGCGTTTGACATGGTCACGTTCGGCAGTTCCTTCAATGTCTGCGACCGCCAACAGGCCCTCAAGGAAACATCACGTATTCTCAAGCCACGTGGCTGGTTCGCCTGCATGTGGAACCATCGTCACCTCGACGACCCGATCCAGGCCCGTATCGAGGCCATCATCAAAGAGCGAGTAGCCGGTTATGGCTACGGTACTCGTCGTGAAGATCAGACTGCCGTGATCGATGCCAGCGAACTGTTCGGTCCGGTTGTTCACCTGGATGCGCGAGTCATTCACGAGCAATCCATTGCAGAGTGCCTTGAAGCCTGGCGGTCTCACGCCACGCTGGAACGTCAGGCCGGCGCGCGTTTCCACGAAGTGATTGACGCGATTGACGACTACTTGCAAAGCCTTCAGACGCCATCAATCCAGATTCCGTACTCGACAAACATCTGGGTCGCTCAACTGAGATAACGCCTAATGGCCCTGCATTTCTCAACGAAGGCCGGCACCCTGTCCAGCCTTCAAGGGCGGCTTGCGTCGGCGCGCATTGCTCCACTGCTGTCGTTCACTGTGGCGGATTGGCGAATGGATCAGCGCGCCTGTGTGGGGGATATTCAGAGACAACTGCCTGTCGCCCCCTGGATCGTACGCTCCAGTTGCGGGCGCGAGGACAGCGCCCAGGCGTCCTTCGCCGGTGCTTTCCTATCGGTGCCGAACGTCGATGAGGCGGGCTTGATATCCGCGATCGAACAGGTCATCGCCAGTTATGGAGATGTGCACCTTACAGACGAGATCCTGATTCAGCCGATGTTAGGCAACGTAGCGCGTTCAGGTGTTGCCTTTTCCCATGACCCCAACACCTGCGCTCCGTATCGGATAGTGAACTGGTCGGAAGGCAGCGACACGGCAGCGGTCACTGGCGGTATGGGTGGGCGGCTCTGGCAGCAGGCGGCGCACAGCAGGGTTTCACCACCAGCGTCCCTCGCCCCCGTAGTTGCCTTGCTCGAAGAGCTGCTGGACCTGTTCGGAGACGAGCCCGTTGATTGCGAATTCGCGGTCACAACCGAAACCGAAGGCGAGACACTGTGGCTGCTCCAGGCACGCCCCCTGATCCTGCCCTCGCGGCCTGAGTCTGCAACAACGCAGTTTGCCCGGCTCGAGAGTATTCAGAGCAAAGTGGAACGCGGCATGCGGCCACATCCTTTCCTGATCGGCCAGCGCACAGTGTATGGCGTGATGCCCGACTGGAACCCGGCAGAAATTATCGGTATCCGCCCAAAACCGTTGGCGCTTTCGCTATATCGGGATCTGGTCACAGACTCGATCTGGGCCTACCAGCGTCACAACTATGGCTACCGTAACTTGCGCAGCTTTCCACTGATGCCGCATTTTTTCGGCCTGCCTTATATCGATGTGCGCCTGTCGTTCAACTCCTTCATTCCGGCGGACCTCGATGAAGGATTGGCCGGACGCCTGGTCGATTACTACATTGATCGGTTGCTGGCTGAACCGACATTACACGACAAGGTGGAGTTCGAGATTGTTTACTCCTGCTACACCCTGGACTTGTCGCAGCAATTGGAACGTTTGCGCAGTGCAGGTTTTCTCGATCACGAACTGGAAGCCATCAGCACCAGTTTGCGCAAGTTGACCAATCGGATCGTTCATCCCAAGGATGGTCTGTGGCGCAGCGACGCGAACAAGCTTGACGTACTCAACGCCCGCCGCGAGGCACTGTTGGCGTCCAACGCTGATCCGCTGGAGCGCATTTATTGGCTACTGGAAGATGCCAAACGTTACGGCACCCTGCCCTTTGCTGGCCTGGCACGTGCAGGCTTCGTGGCGGTACAGATGCTCAGATCGCTGGTCAGCGTCGGCGTATTCTCGCAAGCTGATTACGATGCGTTCATGGCGGGTGTTTCCACCGTCAGCGGTCAGCTGGCACGTGACCGCGCCACCCTCGACAAGACAACATTCCTGGCGCGCTACGGGCATTTGCGACCGGGCACCTACGACATCCTCTCGCCTCGCTACGATGAGGCTCCCGAGCTCTATTTCGACTGGACTCAAAGCCCAGCTGCACCAGAACCCGTTCGACCCTTTTCTCTGACGCTGCCACAGATGCGCGAGATCGTGCAGTTGCTTGAGGTCCATGGCCTGCAGCCTGATCCGGTGGGTCTGCTGGACTTCCTGCAAAACGGCATCGAACTGCGCGAGCTGGCCAAATTTCACTTCACGCGCAATCTCTCGGACGCGCTGGCGCTGATTGCTCAGGTGGGTGCTCAACATGGGATTGACCGAGAAGACCTGGCCTATTGCGATATCAGCGCCTTCAAGGAGTTGCACGTTGCGGCAGCGGATCCGAAAGAAGTGCTGTTGCGCAGCATCGAGCAAGGCAAGGCTCGTTACGCAGAGACACTCAAAGTCTCTTTGCCGCCGGTCATTACCTGCCCCGAGGATGTCTGGAGTTTCGAGTGGCCAGAAACGGCACCCAATTTCATCACTCAAAAGAGGGTGACCGCGCCCGTGGTGCAGTGCGATGACCGGCAAAAACTCGCCGGGGCGATTGTCTGCATCCCCAATGCGGACCCAGGCTTCGACTGGTTGTTTGCGTACCCGATTGCCGGACTGATCACCGCGTGGGGTGGGGCCAATTCGCACATGGCAATACGTGCTGGCGAACTTGGACTGCCAGCGGTCATTGGTGCAGGCGAGGTACTCTACCGTCGCTGGTCGACGGCGGACTTCCTGCACCTGGACTGCCCGGGCCGCAGGGTGGAGATGATGTCGTGAAAATAGTCGCTGTCAGCCAACGCGTGGACACTCACCCGGAGCGCGGTGAAACCCGTGATGCACTGGACCAGCGCCTGAGCGGTTTTTTGCTGGCGGCAGGCCTCATCCCCGTGCCGGTACCCAACGGCTTAAGCCGGCAATCGCCGGATGAGCTGGATCACTGGCTGGCAGCAGTATCGCCGCAAGCAGTTGTTCTTTCAGGGGGCAATGACATCGGTCAATACCCGGCCCGCGACCAGACTGAAAGCAGGATGCTCGACCACGCGCGTACACGCAATCTGCCAGTTTTGGGGATCTGCCGGGGCATGCAGATGCTGGCCCACTGGTCAGGTAGCGGGTTGAAACCGGTGACAGGGCATGTGCGCACCCGGCACCGGTTATCAGGGTTGATCGTGTCCGAGGTCAATAGCTATCACGGTTTCGCCCTTGAGAATTGTCCGCAAGGTTTTGAAGTGATGGCACGAAGCGAAGACGGCGAGATCGAAGCGATCAGACACCTTCACCTGCCTTGGCAAGGCTGGATGTGGCACCCAGAGCGCGAAACCGCTTTTGCCGCGCACGATATTGAGCGTATCCAGCAGTTGTTCAACATCACCAATTCCACTCAAGAACTCACAGGATAGAATTGTTGTGAAAGCCATTATTCTGGCTGCCGGGCGTGGCAGTCGCATGAAAAGCCTCACGGACGAGCGCCCCAAGTGTCTTGTGCAATTGCGCGGCAAACCCTTGCTGGAGTGGCAGTTAGAATCGCTGCGTGCGGCGGGCATCAGTGACATCGCCGTGGTGACAGGCTATAAACGTGAACTGCTGGCAGACCGCGGCCTGGGCGAGTTTCATAATTCACGCTGGGCAGACACCAATATGGTGTCGTCGCTAGCCTGTGCCGAGTCCTGGCTTGAGGGCCAGCCATGCATCGTCAGTTACTCGGATATTTTCTACAGCCCGGTGGCCGTCCAGTCGTTGATGGCGAGCACGGCATCGCTGGCCGTCACTTACGATCCCAACTGGCTGCAGTTATGGACGGAGCGTTTCGGCGATCCATTGCTGGATGCCGAAACATTCCGCCTCACCGCTGCCAACACACTGGCTGAAATTGGCAACAAGCCACACTCGGTGGACGAAGTCCAAGGCCAATACATGGGGCTGTTACGATTCACTCCTGAAGGGTGGGCTGAAGTCGTTCGCCTGCGCGCAGGCTTGACCCAGCAGCAGCGTGACAGCATGCACATGACCAACACCTTGCAGCGTGTCATCAATGCGGGCCGAGTGCCGATTGAGGCTCTTTCTTACACAGGAGAATGGGGAGAGATCGACTCCAGTGAAGACCTCTGCGTGTATCAATAATCCACAACATTTCAACGAAACCGGTCAACCTCAGAACGCAAATCCGCAGCCAGCTTTTCCAGTTCCTTGGCGGTGACGGCCAGGTTGGAAACCACCTCACGCTGCTCGCTGTTGGCCAGGGCAATGCTCTGCAGGTTGCTGCTGAGCAACGTCGCGGTGCTGCTTTGCTCTTGGGTCGCGGTGGTGATCGCCGCAAATTGCTGACCGGCCGAACGGCTTTGCTCATCGATCCGCGCCAGTGCCGAAGCTACGTTGGCGTTGCGTGACAGACCTTCCTGCATCAGCACGTTGCCCTGCTCCATGGTGCTGATGGCGTTGCCGGTTTCCTGCTGGATGCTTTGGATCATGCCGGAAATTTCATCAGTCGCCTGACGAGTGCGGGACGCCAGGTTGCGTACTTCATCAGCCACCACGGCGAAACCGCGCCCCTGTTCACCCGCGCGGGCCGCTTCAATCGCAGCGTTCAACGCCAGCAGATTGGTCTGTTCGGCAATCGAGGTGATCACGCCGACGATGCCGCCGATTTCCTGGGAGCGCTGCCCCAAGGTGTTGATCACCGTCGCCGTGCTGTTCAACGCCCCGGCAATTTGCTCCAGCGACGAAGATGCTTCGTCCATAGAGGTACGACCGATCTGGGTTTGTTGGGCGTTTTCCTGGGCCAGACGCTGGGTGCTGCCCATGTTGTCGGCGATGTTCAGGGAAGTCGCGCTGAACTCTTCCACAGCGCCCGCCATGCTGGTGATTTCGCCGGATTGCTGCTCCATCCCTTCATAAGCGCCGCCTGACAAACCGGACAAGGCCTGGGCGCGGCTATTGACCTCCATCGAAGCGGTACGGATGTGCTCGACCATGGTCGACAACGCCTGGCTCATCTGGTTGAAGGCTCGGGCCAACTGGCCGATTTCATCATTGCTCGACACGCTCAGGCGTACGCTCAAATCACCGGCGCCCAAGGCTTCGGCCTGACGCACCAGATCACCCAGCGGTGCCAATTTGCTGCGCAGCAGCCAGACCGCAGAACCGACCGCGATCAACATCGCCAACAGACTGCCGATGGCCAGCTGAATGCCGACGCTCCAGGTCACAGCGCTGATTTCGGTCTTCGGCATGCTTGCCACCACCGACCACGGCCCGCCTTCGAACGGCACGGCAATGCTGTAGAAGTCTTGCGACGTGTCGCTCCAGAAACTGCCCTTGCCCGGGGTCTTCGCAAGCGCCACAACGGCCGGGACCGCTTGATCCAGCGCCTGCACACCAGCAATCGGGACCAGCCATTTATTTTGCTCATCCAGCAACGCCAGAGAGCCGGTCTGGCCGATGCGGAAGCGCTTGAGGTTTTCGAACTGGGCATTCTGCGCGTCGGTGTAATCGAAACCTACGTACAGCACCGCAAAGACTTTGCCGCTGCTGTCACGCACCGGGGTGTACTGCGACATGTAGAAGCGTTCGAACAACAGGGACCGACCCACGTAACTCTGCCCCGCCATCAATCGGGCGTAGGCCGGATTCGCATGATCGAGCACAGTGCCGATGGCACGACTGCCGTCTTGCTTGGTGACGTTGGTGCTGACCCGGATGAAATCCTCACCGCTGCGCACGAACACCGTGGCCACACCGGCGGTCATCTGCTTGAACTGGTCCACTTCGTTGAAATTGTTGTTCAGCACTTCGCTGCCCAGGTGCAGACCCGGGGTCTGCGTACCCGCGACAGCCACCGGCTCTTCCGGGTGCACACTCAAACCGGCACTGAAGCGCTTTTCAAACAGCCCGGCCAGGCGCTGGGTGCTTTCACGCAGGGTGCCGTGAAAGGTGCTCAATTGATCGGCCAACAACCGGGCCTCACTGGCCAGATGCTCTTCGCGAGTGGCCAGATTGGCCGTGTCCAGCGAGCGCAGGGCGAACAAGGTACTGCCGCTGATGACGATCGCCAGTATCACGGCAAGCGCAAGACCTAGCTGTGAAGCGATCCGGGCACGAGGTTGAGACATGACAGCTCCTGGCCGAGCAACCGGATCATCCTGATCTCAGCGCACACTCAGCATTAATTTTCTAATAATGGGAAAACGTCGAACCTGCACGAAGGTTCCATGTGCAGATATTCGGCGGCTGGCGGGAATACTTGAGCATTTAACCGGGATATGGCTCAAGGCCGCTACTGCGGCGGGTTCATCGTTTCAGCTCAAGCGCTCGACATCGGGCAATTCCATGGCCCTCACTTCGTTTTGCAGGAAGTCGCTAAGGCGGCGCATCCGCTCACCGCCAGGACGGGTTTTCGGCCAGACCAGGTAATATTTCTCACCGCTGGCAACGGCGGTCGGCCACGGCAAACTCAGACGCCCCTGTGCCACATCCTCCGCCACCATCAGCAAATCCCCCATGGACACGCCGTAGCCTCGGGCCGCGGCGATCATCCCCAATTCAAGCGTGTCGAACACCTGCCCACCCTTGAGCGACACCTGCTCGGCCAGCCCCATGCGCTCCAGCCAGTTGCGCCAGTCACGGCGGTCCGGAGTCGGGTGCAGCAGTTCGGTGTTCACCAGACGCGCCACGTCCCAAGGCTGATCGTTCAGCAGATTGGGCGCACCCACCGGGATCAACTCCTCGGGGAACAGGTAACTCGCCTCCCAGTCGGGCGGGAAATGTCCGTTGCTCAACAACACCGCGCAGTCGAACGGCTCATCATTGAAATCCACCGAATCGACATCCATCCAGGCGCTGGTCAATTGCACTTCATTGCCCGGCTGCAAATGACGGAAGCGACTGAGGCGCGCAAGCAGCCAGCGCATGGTCAGGGTCGACGGGGCTTTCATGCGCAGGATGTCGTCTTCGGCGCGCAAGGTATTACAAGCCCGCTCCAGCGCGGTGAAGCCCTCACGAATGCCCGGCAACAACATCCGGGCCGACTCGGTCAGTTGCAGATTGCGGCCACTGCGATGAAACAAGCGGCAGGCAAAATGCTCTTCGAGTGTACGAATATGTCGACTGACCGCACTTTGCGTGATCGACAGCTCTTCGGCGGCGCGCGTGAATGAACTGTGCCGCGCCGCCGCTTCGAATGCGCGAAGGGCATATAAGGGAGGAAGCCGACGTGACATTGGGAAAGTTCCTATAGCGCAATGGCGTCACCCTAGCAGAATCTCGCCAGCATGAGTTTGACTCATGCCACCTATCCTTTTTATCCCTTTGTGCAAACCCCGCAGAGCGCCGAGAATCGACGCTTTCCTGTTCTCTCTGACATTCGAGCGTGATGATCATGCAGCATCCAGCGCGTATTGAACTCTGGGCCATCCTGCGGCTGGCGGGGCCGTTGATTGCCTCGCAGTTGGCGCACATGTTGATGGTCCTCACCGACACTTTGATGATGGCGCGCCTGAGTCCCGAAGCCTTGGCTGGCGGTGGACTCGGCGCGGCGACGTATTCGTTCGTGTCGATTTTCTGCATCGGCGTGATTGCTGCGGTCGGCACATTGGTGGCGATCCGTCAGGGCGCGGGCGACATTGTCGGCGCGACCCGGTTAACCCAGGCCGGACTGTGGCTGGCGTGGTTAATGGCGCTGGTGGCCGGTTTGCTGTTGTGGAATCTGAAACCGGTGTTGCTGCTGTTCGGCCAGACCGAGAGCAACGTGCAATCGGCCGGACAGTTCCTGATCTTCCTGCCGTTCGCCCTGCCCGGCTACCTGAGCTTCATGGCCTTGCGTGGTTTCACCAGCGCCATCGGTCGCGCGACACCGGTGATGGTCATCAGCCTGGGCGGTACGGTGGCCAATTTCCTGCTCAACTATGCGTTGATCACCGGCATGTTCGGCCTGCCTAAGCTCGGTTTGATGGGCATCGGCCTGGTCACGGCGATCGTGGCCAATCTCATGGCACTGGCGCTGGCGTGGCACATTCGTCGGCATCCCGCCTATGACGCCTATCCGCTGCGTAAGGGCCTGTCGCGACCTAACCGGCAATACCTGAAGGAGTTGTGGCGCCTGGGCTTGCCGATCGGCGGCACTTACGCGGTGGAGGTCGGGCTGTTTGCGTTCGCGGCGCTGTGCATGGGCACCATGGGCAGTACGCAACTGGCGGCACATCAGATCGCCCTGCAAATCGTCTCAGTGGCGTTCATGGTCCCGGCGGGCATTTCCTACGCGATCACCATGCGCATCGGCCAGCACTACGGCGCCGGGCAACTGCTGGACGCGCGGCTGGCCGGACGTGTCGGCATCGCCTTCGGCGCGGCCGCGATGCTGTGCTTTGCCATGGTGTTCTGGCTGCTGCCCAATCAGTTGATCGGCTTGTTCCTCGATCACGATGATCCGGCGTTTCGCGAGGTCATCAACCTGGCGGTGAGCCTGCTGGCGGTGGCGGCATGGTTCGAGCTGTTCGACGGCACGCAAACCATCGCCATGGGCTGCATTCGCGGACTCAAGGACGCCAAGACCACGTTCCTGGTTGGTCTGGGTTGCTATTGGCTGATTGGCGCGCCAGCGGCGTGGTGGATGGCGTTCCATTTGAACTGGGGGCCGACAGGCGTCTGGTGGGGTTTGGCACTGGGGTTGGCCTTCGCGGCGGTGAGCCTGACGTTGGCGTTTGAATGGAAGATGAAGCGGATGATTCGGCGAGAGCCGGCGTCAGGCCGATTCGAAGCCATTCGGCCTCAATGAAGTCCTTGTAGGAGCTGGCTTGCCAGCGATAGCGACCTGACCGTCACATCATTGCTGGCTGTCAGGCCATCATCGCCAGCAAGCCGGCTCCTACAGGTGGTTTGCGGGGCTTAGCCGACGATTTCCAGCGCTGGCTGCTGACTGCTGCCAAACGTCAGGTATTCCACCAATTCCGCCAACGGCAACGGTTTGCTGATCAGGTAACCCTGCACCTGATCGCAGTCAAACCCGCGCAGCAGATCCAACTGCTCCGGTGTTTCCACCCCTTCGGCGACAACTTCAAGATTGAGGTTGTGCGCCAGGTTGATCATCGCGTGGACCAGCTTGCGATTCTCTTCGCGTTGCTCCATGCCGCCGACAAAGCTTTTGTCGATCTTCAGCAAGGTGATCGGCAGGCTGTTGAGGTGCACGAACGATGAGAACCCGGTACCGAAGTCATCGAGAGAGAAGCGCACGCCCAGGCGCCCGAGGGCGTCCATGGTCTGCTTGACCAGATCACTGCGGCGCATGACCGCGGTTTCGGTCAGTTCGAATTCCAGCCACTGCGCTTCCACGCCCCGTTCGGCAATCAGCCGGCTCAGGGTCGAGAGCAACTGGCTGTCCTGAAACTGCCGGAACGACAGGTTGATCGCCATGTGCAACGGCGGCAGACCGCGTTCGCGCAGCGCCTGCATGTCGCGCAAGGCTCGGGAAATCACCCAGTAGCCGAGCGGCACGATCAAGCCGCTTTGTTCGGCCAGCGGCACGAATTCGCTTGGCGGCAGCAAGCCGCGCTCGCTGTGACGCCAGCGCACCAAGGCTTCGAGGCCGACGATTTGCCCGTCCTCAAGGTTCAGGCGTGGCTGGTAATGCAGCTCCAGCTCATCGCGGCGTAACGCCCGGCGCAGCTCGGTTTCAAGATCGGCGATGCTACGGGCATTGCGGTTGATGCGTTCGTTGAAGATGTGAAAGGTGCAACCCTGGGTGCTCTTGGCTTGCTGCATGGCGATGTGCGCGTGCCACATCAACGGATCGGCGCCAGCCTGGGCACGGGCGTGGGCAATGCCGAGGCTGGAGCCGATCAACAGACTTTCCCCATCGACCCAATAAGGCTCGGCCAGCGCTTCGGTAATGCGTTCGGCCATCCACTCGGCGCGCTGCGGGGCTCGGCGGGTGTCGATCAGCAAGGCGAATTCATCGCTGCCCAGTCGTGCCAGTTGATCGCCGGCCTCCAGCTGGCTTTTGAGCCGCGCGACCACTTGCAGGATCAAGCGGTCACCGGCCTGGTGGCCGAGGGCATCGTTGGCGTGACGGAAGTTGTCGAGATCGAGGTGGCCCAGCGCCAGGCCGCGCCCCTCGTTTTCTGCCAGCCGCGCGGTCAGCAAGGTCTGGAAACCCTGACGGTTGGCGATGCCGGTCAGCGGGTCTTGCTCGGCCAGGCGTTGCAGAGTGGTTTCCAGCACGCCGCGCTCACGCACATGCCGCAGGCACCGGCGAAGCATGCCCGGGTCGAGGTGGTCGCGAACCAGCCAGTCGCTCACACCGTCAGGCGGGAACTGCGGCTCATGCTCGAGCAACAACACCGTTGGCAGGCAGCAACGGCCCGGCGCCGGCTGAAGGGCCGGGATCGTCAACAACACCGCGCTGCGGTTGTCATCAAACAGACTGCTGACCGACTCCCAACTCGGCGCGCTGATGAGCACGGCCGAGCTCCCCATCGGAGCCAGACACTCGCGCAACAACGCTGCCCACGCTGGCTCTTCGGCCAGTAGCAGCAAACGCAAGGGTTCGACAGGCGTAGACAAGCTAGCTCCCTAGACTCTGCAAAGATGTAGGCGACCGGCATTATGCCGTGCCGATAACTAATGACAATGACATCAGTTATCAAACGAGACCTTTGTATCCGGAATTACGAACATTTGCCGTAAATTCATTGCGCATCCTGCGTGAAAGTATCAAAACCGGCAAATATAGATAGCGTTGTGCGTCACAAGTCGGACAGAGCAGCACAATTCGCTGAGCCTGTTAAAATGCCGGCCCATTTCGTGACTGACTCCTGAATTTACCTATGTCCCGACTCAATCCCCGGCAGCAAGAAGCCGTGAGCTACGTCGGCGGCCCTCTTTTGGTGCTCGCCGGTGCAGGCTCCGGCAAGACCAGCGTGATCACGCGCAAGATTGCCCACCTGATCCAGAACTGCGGCATCCGCGCCCAGTACATCGTCGCCATGACCTTCACCAACAAAGCTGCGCGGGAGATGAAGGAGCGGGTCGGCACCCTGCTGCGCGCCGGTGAAGGCCGCGGGCTGACGGTCTGCACCTTCCACAACCTGGGCCTGAACATCATCCGCAAGGAGCACGTGCGGCTGGGCTACAAACCCGGTTTCTCGATTTTCGACGAGACCGACGTCAAGGCCCTGATGACCGACATCATGCAGAAGGAATACTCGGGCGACGACGGCGTCGACGAGATCAAGAACATGATCGGGGCCTGGAAAAACGACCTGATCCTGCCAGCCCAGGCCCTGGAAAATGCGCGCAACCCCAAGGAGCAGACCGCTGCCATCGTCTACACCCACTATCAGCGCACGCTCAAGGCGTTCAACGCGGTGGACTTCGACGACTTGATCCTGCTGCCGGTAAAACTGTTCGAAGAACACGCCGACATTCTGGAAAAGTGGCAGAACAAGGTGCGTTACCTGCTGGTCGACGAATACCAGGACACCAACGCCAGCCAGTACCTGCTGGTGAAAATGCTCATCGGCAAGCGAAACCAGTTCACCGTGGTGGGCGACGACGACCAGTCGATCTACGCCTGGCGCGGCGCACGCCCGGAAAACCTGATGCTGCTCAAGGACGACTACCCGTCCTTGAAAGTGGTGATGCTGGAGCAGAACTATCGCTCCACCAGCCGCATCTTGCGCTGCGCCAACGTGCTGATCTCGAACAACCCCCACGAATTCGAAAAGCAGCTGTGGAGTGAAATGGGCCACGGCGATGAGATCCGCGTGATCCGCTGCCGCAACGAAGACGCCGAAGCCGAGCGCGTCGCCGTGGAAATCCTCAGCCTGCACTTGCGCACAGACCGGCCCTACAGCGATTTTGCGATCCTCTATCGCGGCAACTACCAGGCCAAGTTGATCGAGCTGAAATTGCAACATCACCAGGTGCCGTATCGTTTGTCTGGCGGCAACAGCTTCTTCGGCCGCCAGGAAGTGAAAGACCTGATGGCCTACTTCCGCCTGATCGTGAACCCGGATGACGACAACGCCTTCCTGCGGGTGATTAACGTCCCGCGCCGGGAAATCGGTTCGACGACGCTGGAAAAACTCGGCAACTACGCCACCGAGCGCAAGATCTCGATGTACGCCGCCACCGACGAAATCGGGCTGGGCGAGCACCTGGACTCGCGCTTCACCGATCGCCTGTCGCGCTTCAAGCGCTTCATGGACAAGGTCCGCGAGCAGTGCGCCGGTGAAGACCCGATTTCGGCGCTGCGCAGCATGGTCATGGACATCGACTACGAAAACTGGCTGCGCACCAACAGCTCCAGCGACAAGGCTGCCGACTACCGCATGGGCAACGTCTGGTTCCTGATCGAGGCGTTGAAAAACACCCTGGAGAAGGACGAAGAAGGCGAGATGACCGTCGAAGACGCCATCGGCAAACTCGTCCTGCGCGACATGCTCGAGCGCCAGCAAGAAGAGGAAGACGGCGCCGAAGGCGTGCAGATGATGACCTTGCACGCGTCCAAGGGCCTGGAATTCCCCTACGTGTTCATCATGGGCATGGAAGAGGAAATCCTGCCGCACCGCTCCAGCATCGAAGCCGACACCATCGAAGAAGAACGCCGCCTGGCCTACGTGGGCATTACCCGCGCGCGCCAGACCCTGGCCTTCACCTTCGCCGCCAAGCGCAAGCAGTACGGCGAGATCATCGACTGCGCACCGAGCCGCTTCCTCGATGAACTGCCGCCGGACGACCTGGCCTGGGAAGGCAACGACGACACCCCGACCGAAGTCAAAGCCGTTCGCGGCAATAGTGCATTGGCCGATATACGCGCGATGTTAAAGCGCTAGAATTGAGCACTTTTTAATCAAAGCATTTTCAAACTAACAACCTTTGACAAGCTAGGCGCATTTCGCGCCAGTAGAGGAAAGCTTCATGGAAGCACTGCACCAGAAAATCCGCGAACAAGGCATCGTGCTTTCCGATCAGGTCCTGAAGGTCGACGCCTTTCTGAACCACCAGATCGACCCGGCCCTGATGAAGCTGATCGGTGACGAATTCGCCGCGCTGTTCAAGGATTCGGGCATCACCAAGATCGTCACCATCGAAGCCTCGGGCATCGCCCCGGCGATCATGACTGGCCTGAACCTCGGCGTGCCGGTGATTTTCGCCCGCAAACAACAATCCCTTACCCTGACCGAAAACCTGCTGTCGGCGACCGTTTACTCGTTCACTAAGAAGACCGAAAGCACCGTGGCCATCTCCCCGCGTCACTTGACCAGCAGCGACCGCGTGCTGATCATCGATGACTTCCTGGCTAACGGTAAGGCGTCCCAGGCGCTGATTTCGATCATCAAACAGGCCGGCGCGACCGTGGCCGGTTTGGGGATCGTGATCGAGAAGTCGTTCCAGGGTGGTCGTGCGGAGCTGGATGCGCAGGGTTATCGCGTTGAGTCGCTGGCACGCGTGCAGTCGCTGAAGGATGGCGTTGTAACCTTCATCGAGTAACGCTGTGATCCCTGTAGGAGCTGGCTTGCCAGCGATGACGGTGTAACTGCCAACATACATGTTGAATGTTATGGCCTCATCGCTGGCAAGCCAGCTCCTACAGGGGATCGTCGTTCCTGGTTATTGCGCAGTGGCCTTGAGGCCGGTGAGCAGCAAACGCTGATACAGATCTTCTTTCAGCCCTTGAGGGCTCGTCAGCCGCATGCGCTCCAGATGCTCAGGAAAGGCCGAAGGTTCCGGCGCATCCAGCGCGGCCCTCCCCAACTCCAGAACCTCACTCAGCTTGAACTTGCTCTTGAGCCAGTTCAGCGCCCGTAACAAATCCCGCTCCACTCCGGTGAAATCACAACCCAACGGATACTCCGCAAACAAATGCGCGTGCCGTGTTTGAATCGCCTGCAAACGCTGAGGACTGTTGTCCGAGAATCGCGGATCGAGACGGAAATCCCTCGGCAACTTGCCGACCTTCTGCGCCTGTTCAATCAGTCCCGCCTGGAAGCGTGAGTCACTGATGTTCAGCAATGCTTCGATCACCGCCGCATCGGTCTTGCCGCGCAGATCGGCGATGCCGTATTCGGTGACCACGATGTCCCGCAGGTGTCGCGGGATCGTGCAATGGCCGTACTCCCAGACGATGTTGGAACTGACCTCACCGCCCGACTCACGCCAACTGCGCAGCAGCAACACTGATCGCGCCCCTTCCAGTGCATGGCCCTGGGCAACGAAGTTGTACTGCCCGCCTACGCCACTGAGCACGCGCCCGTCTTCCAGCTGATCGGCCACGCCAGCGCCGAGTAACGTCATGGTGAACGCCGTGTTGATGAACCGCGCATCGAGCCGCTGCAAGCGCTTCAGCTCTTCCTGTCCGTAGAGTTCGTTGATGTAGCTGATGCGCGTCATGTTGAATTCGAGCCGCTTACTCTGCGGCAACTCGCGCAGGCGTTCATAAAAACTGCGCGGCCCGAGGAAGAAACCGCCATGCACCGAAATGCCGTCGGTTTGCGCCGCTTCGTCGAGGGTGCCGGCATTCGCCTGCTGCTGAGTCAGCACGTCCGGATAGACCTTGCGCCGCACGATCCCGGCGTCGGCCAGCACCAACAAGCCGTTGACGAACATTTCGCTGCAGCCATACAAGCCCTTGGCGAACGGTTCGGTGCCGCCCTCACGCGCGATCAGTTGCGCCCATTGACTAAGATTTACGTCAGCCAGCAGTGCTTTGTAGGCGTCGTTGTCGGCCTGTCGCGCCAGCAACGCGGCGGTCAATGCATCGCCCATGGCGCCAATGCCGATCTGCAAGGTGCCGCCATCGCGCACCAGCGTGCTGGCGTGCAAACCGATGAAATGGTCCTGAAAACCCACTGGCATGTTCGGCGTGGAAAACAGCGTCGTGCCGTCCTTCTCGTCGACTAGCAGGTCGAACGTGTCGATACCAACTTCGGCATCGCCAGGCATGTAGGGCAAATCGTCGTGCACCTGGCCAAGCATCAGGATCGTTTCCCCGGCATTCCGGCGCTTGGCGATCATCGGCAACAGGTCGAGAGTGATGTCCGGGTTGCAACTGAGGCTGAGGCGATCCGGGTGTTCGGAGTGGCTTGCCACCAGTTGCGCCACCAGGTTCAAACCGGCGGCGTTGATGTCCCGGGCGGCGTGGCTGTAGTTGCTGCTGACGTAATTCTGCTGGGCCGATGCGCTGTGTAGCAGGCTGCCGGGCTGCATGAAAAATTGCTGAATATGGATGTTGTGCGGCAGGCTGTCGCGGCGCAGGTCGGCCAGAAAATCCAGTTCCGGATAGTCGCCGAAAACCCGTTCGGTGAAGGGCTCGAGGAAACGTTTTTGCAAACCGTCGCCCAATGCCGGACGGCCAAGGCAGAGCGCGGTGTAGATCGTTAGCCGCCGCTGCGGCAACTGGGCGACTCGACGATATAGCGCGTTGACGAAGTGGTTGGGTTTGCCCAGCCCCAAGGGCAGGCCCATGTGAATATGCGCCGGCAATCGTGCCAACACCTCATCGACTGCTTGTTCGATAGAACACAGCTGCACCATCCGAACCTCCCTTCCATTCCATGACGTGGGGTTGGACCGAGCTTGCCGGGTCTTTGCTGCAATGACCAGTATCGAATGGCAAATAGCGGGCACAAAAAAGCCGCTCGCAAGCGGCTTTTTTCGCGAAAGAGACGGGCGTGTTACAGGCCGGACATCTCTTTGATGGCGCCCTTCAGCTCGTCATCGGAGCAGTCGGCGCAGGTGCCTTTAGGCGGCATGGAGTTGATGCCGGTAATGGCTTTGGCCAGGATGCCGTCGAGGCCGCCCTGGTGATCGGCACGTTCTTTCCAGGCCGCCTTGTCACCGATTTTCGGTGCGCCCAGCAGGCCGGTGCCGTGGCAAGCATTGCAATGTTTTGCAATAACATCTTTAGGCGCCTTGGCACCGCCACCACCGCCAGCGGCAGCGGCGACTTCCATGCCCTTGCACTCTTGACCTGTTACACAGACCTGGCCAACGGGCTCCAGTCGCTTGGCAATCTCATCGTTCGTCGCAGCTTGAGCGCTGACAGCCCAGAGGGCCAATACGGTTGCTGGTACGGCCAGCATTTTCATAATTAGGTTCACGCGTTCACCCTCAATGGTGGCTAGTCACGCCTACGGCCACGGTTCGCAGGCGGGCGCAAGTATAGCGGTTAGCCCGCGACACTGAAACAACCCCAAAGTCGAAGGGGTCTTGTTGCGCAACGGTAAAACAGCTCGGGTGCCTCGGCCACGGCTGGCAGGGCGCCTCTTTTGTTAAAAGTTTGCCGGTGTCGCTGCGCTGATTAGTCGCGCCGGCGCGTCGAACGGATTACGGAAACGATGCGGCTTGGTACTTTCAAAGTAGTAGCTATCGCCGGCTTCGAGCACAAATGTTTCGAGCCCGACCACCAGTTCCAGCCGCCCTTCCACCAAAATCCCGGTTTCCTCGCCCTCATGGGTGAGCATCTCGTCACCGGTGTCGGCGCCTGGCGGGTAGATTTCATTGAGGAATGCGATAGCCCGGCTCGGGTGCGCCCGGCCGACCAGTTTCATGGTCACTGCACCATCGGAAATATCGATCAGCTCGTTAGCCTTGTAGACGATCTGAGTCGGTTTTTCCTGCAGGATTTCTTCGGAAAAGAACTCGACCATGGACATGGGAATCCCGCCCAACACTTTCCTCAGCGAACTGATCGAGGGGCTGACGCTGTTTTTCTCGATCATCGAAATCGTGCTGTTGGTGACGCCCGCGCGTTTGGCGAGTTCACGCTGGGAAAGACCTTTGAGCTTGCGGATCGATTGCAGTCGTTCACCGACGTCCAATGCAGGAGCCTCCAGGGATTCAGGTTGTTGGAATATTGAGCGATATCATGGCGACAGCGTTCAGTATTTACAACACTTTGACCTGAATCCCGTTCGGTGAAGCGACTTCCGGTGCGGGCGGTTTGGCCTTAGCTCCCGGAATAGAGCAGTGGCACCCGGCGCAGGTTGCAGAAGATCTGGTAAGGAATCGTGCCCGCCGCGATGGCCACGTTGCTGGCGAGGATGTTTTTGCCCCACAACTCGACGGTCGAGCCCAGGCCGGCTTGCGGCACATCGGTCAGGTCGATGCAAAGCATGTCCATCGACACCCGGCCGATCAACTGACTGCGCTGCCCGGCGACCAGCACCGGCGTGCCGGTTGGCGCCAATCGCGGATAGCCGTCGGCGTAACCCATTGCCACAACGCCAACGCGCATCGGTTTCTGGGTGATGAATTTAGCGCCGTAACCGATCGGCTCGCCGGCCGGCAGTTCGCGCACGCTGATCACTTTTGATTCGAGGGTCATCACCGGTTGCAGGCGCGAGGCCACGGCGTTGGCTTCTTCAAAAGGCGTGGCGCCGTAGAGCATGATGCCCGGTCGCACCCAATCACTCGGCACCTGTGGCCAACCGAGCACCGCCGGCGAGTTGCGCAGGCTGACCTCGGCCGACAAGCCTAGGCGCGCTGCTTCAAACACCGCGACCTGCTCGGCGCTGGCTTGACTGTGCAGCTCATCGGCGCGGGCGAAGTGGCTCATCAGCACAATCTTCGCCACGTTGCCGCTGGCCAGCAATCGCTGATAGCCCGCCTGATAATCCTTGGGATGCAGACCGACCCGGTGCATGCCCGAGTCCAGCTTGAGCCAGACCACAATCGGTTTGCTCAATGCGGCTTTCTCGATCGCTTCGAGTTGCCACAGCGAATGCACCACGCACCAGAAATCATGCTCGACGATCAGCGACAGCTCATCGGCTTCAAAAAAACCTTCCAGCAGCAACACCGGCGCACGAATGCCCGCCGCTCGCAGCTCCAGGGCCTCTTCGATGCAAGCGACGGCAAACCCGTCCGCCTCGGCTTCCAGCGCCTGCGCGCAACGCACCGCGCCATGGCCATAGGCATCGGCTTTGATCACCGCGAGAGCTTTGGCCCCTGTGACTTCACGGGCGATTTGGTAGTTGTGACGCAGGGCTTGAAGGTCGATCAGGGCACGGGCAGGACGCATGGCGGCAGACTTCTAGTCGGTCGTTGGGGAGAAAAACCGGCACTGGCTGTCGGCATGAACCGCCAGTAGCGCCGGGTGAGGGATCTCGCAGTGTTGCTTATGGAAGAGCGGCCACAACCGACAGCTCGACCAGGATTTCTGGTTCGCACAACTTCGCTTCAACGGTGGCCCGGGCCGGTGCAACGCCTTTCGGCAGCCACTGGTCCCACACCGAATTCATGCCTTTGAAGTGAGCATCAATGTCTTTCAGGTAAATCGTCACCGACAGCAGACGGCTTTTGTCAGTCCCGGCCAGATCCAGCAAACGCTCGATGTTGGCCAGGGTTTCACGGGTCTGCTGTTCAATCCCGGCGTTCATGTCGTCGCCAACCTGTCCGGCCAGGTACACCGTGCCGTTGTGGATGACGATCTGACTCATGCGCTCATTGGTGAGCTGGCGCTGGACTGACATGCTTCGCAGACTCCTGGGTTTTGCTGCCATAACGGGAAATATCGAGGCCTTCGGCGCTGATCTGCGGCTTTCTCTTGGCCATCAGGTCCGCCAGCAAGCGACCGGAGCCGCAGGCCATGGTCCAGCCGAGAGTGCCGTGACCGGTGTTCAGGAACAGGTTCTTGAACGGGGTCGCGCCAACAATTGGCGTGCCGTCCGGCGTGGTCGGACGCAGGCCCGTCCAGAAGCTGGCCTCGGCCAGATTGCCGCCCTGAGGATAAAGGTCGTTGACGATCATCTCCAGGGTTTCACGCCGGCGCGGGTTCAGAGACAGGTCAAAACCGGCAATCTCCGCCATGCCGCCGACGCGGATGCGGTTGTCGAAACGGGTGATCGCGACCTTGTAAGTCTCATCAAGAATGGTCGAAGTCGGGGCCATTGCCGGATTGGTGATCGGCACGGTCAGCGAGTAACCCTTGAGCGGATACACCGGGGCCTTGATGCCCAGCGGCTTGAGCAATTGCGGCGAGTAGCTGCCGAGTGCCAGCACGTAGCGGTCCGCGGTTTCCAGCTTGCCATCGATCCATACGCCATTGATGCGGTCACCGGCGAAGTCGAGGCGCTGAATATCCTGACCGAAACGGAATTGCACACCGAGGTTCGCGGCCATTTCTGCAAGTTTGGTGGTGAACATCTGGCAATCGCCCGTCTGGTCGTTCGGCAGGCGCAGGGCACCAGCGAGGATGTCAGTGACGCTGGCCAGTGCCGGCTCAACGCGGGCGATGCCTTCGCGATCGAGCAGTTCGAACGGTACGCCGGACTCTTTCAATACGGCGATGTCTTTCGCGGCGCCATCGAGCTGAGCCTGGGTGCGGAACAGTTGTGTAGTCCCGAGGCTGCGGCCTTCGTAGGCAATGCCGGTTTCAGCGCGCAGTTCGTCGAGGCAGTCACGGCTGTACTCGGACAGACGGACCATGCGCTCTTTGTTCACCGCGTAACGGCTGGCGGTGCAATTGCGCAGCATCTGCGCCATCCACAGGTATTGGTCGATATCGCCAGTGGCTTTGATCGCCAGCGGTGCGTGGCGTTGCAGCAACCACTTGATGGCTTTGAGCGGCACGCCCGGCGCGGCCCACGGCGAAGCATAACCCGGCGAAACCTGGCCGGCGTTGGCGAAACTGGTCTCCATGGCGGCAGCCGGCTGCCGGTCCACGACCACTACTTCAAACCCGGCACGCGCCAGATAATAAGCACTGGTGGTACCGATGACGCCGCTACCCAAGACCATAACGCGCATTTTCATATCCCTCATCGCGGCTGACCGCTGACGTTTGTTGTTCAGAGCTTTAGATGTGCGCAGTGTAAAAAAGAATAGCCAGTGATTTTCACTATATAAGCGCCTATATTTGGCGACAATTCTCGGCAAAAACCCTTTTCACGGAGGCGCATCCCCTATGCGTACCAACACTCAAACCAAACGTGAGCTGGACAAGATCGACCGCAACATCCTGCGGATCCTGCAAGCGGACGGGCGAATTTCCTTCACCGAGCTGGGGGAAAAGGTCGGGCTCTCGACCACGCCTTGTACGGAGCGGGTCCGGCGCCTTGAGCGCGAAGGGATCATCATGGGCTATTACGCGCGGCTTAATCCGCAGCACCTCAAGGGTAGTCTGCTGGTGTTCGTCGAGATCAGCCTGGATTACAAATCCGGCGACACTTTCGAGGAGTTCCGACGCGCAGTCCTGAAGCTGCCTCACGTGCTGGAGTGCCATTTGGTGTCAGGGGATTTCGACTATCTGGTGAAGGCGCGGATTTCCGAGATGGCCTCGTACCGCAAGCTGCTGGGCGACATCCTGCTCAAGCTGCCACATGTCCGGGAATCCAAGAGCTATATCGTGATGGAAGAGGTGAAGGAGAGTTTGAATTTGCCGATTCCGGATTGAAACGCTTAAACCAGCACTTGCCGATTCGAAGCCATGTACTCAAACACTTGCTTCTCGACGCTAGGATGGATCAGCTCCACCGGCCCCCGCCCATTGGGGCACGGCAGGGTTTTGGTGGTGCCGAACAGTCGACAGATCAATGGCCGCTCGTCATACACCGTGCAGCCATTCGGCCCCAGGTGCACACAGTTGAGTTCATCCATGGCCGCCTCCTGCTCGGCGCGGGTCTTGCGCGGCAGGCGGGCCATTTCTTCCGGCGAGGTGGTTACCGGACCACAGCAGTCATGGCAGCCGGGCACGCACTCGAACGAGGGAATCTGCTGGCGCAGCGTGCGAATTTTCTGACTGTTGCAACTCATCGAAGCGGTGGCCAATAACGAAATAGAGCGGGATTCTGACGCAAAATCCCGGATCCAGACAGCAACAACCGACCAATGTTGCCCGCCCGGGAAAGTCCGGCTTATGCTCCGTCAAATTTTCTAAACGCAAGAATCAGGATCTCGCGCATGAATGTTCGTGCCCAACAGCCTGTCCCGAGCCATCAGCACACTGCTTCTTACTACGCGGCCAGCAGCCTGCCGCAACCGGAATACCCTGCAATGCAAGGCGAAGTGCTGGCCGACGTGTGCGTGGTCGGAGGCGGGTTTTCGGGGTTGAACACCGCGCTTGAACTGGCCGAACGTGGTTTGAGCGTGGTGCTGCTCGAAGCCCACAAGATCGGTTGGGGCGCCAGCGGCCGCAACGGTGGGCAGTTGATTCGCGGGGTCGGTCACGGCCTCGATCAGTTCGCCAACGTCATCGGTGTCGACGGCGTGCGTCAGATGAAACTTATGGGTCTGGAAGCAGTGGAAATCGTCCGACAGCGCGTCGAACGTTTTCAGATCCCCTGCGACCTGACCTGGGGTTACTGCGACCTGGCCAACAAACCTCGCGATCTTGAAGGTTTCGCCGAAGACGCCGAAGAACTGCGCAACCTCGGCTACCGCTACGAAACCCGACTGCTGCAACCCGATGAAATGCGCACCGTGGTCGGCTCCGACCGCTATGTCGGCGGCCTGATCGACATGGGCTCCGGGCATCTGCACCCGCTGAACCTGGCGCTGGGCGAAGCCGCCGCCGCACAGCAATTGGGCGTGAAGCTGTACGAAAAGTCGGTCGTTACGCGCATCGCCTACGGTCCTGAGATCAAGGTGCATACCGCTCAAGGCTCGGTCCGTGCCAAGACACTTGTGCTGGGCTGTAACGCCTATCTCAACGAACTCAACCCCGAACTCAGCGGCAAAGTACTGCCCGCCGGCAGCTACATCATCGCCACTGAGCCTTTGAGCGAAGAGCTGGCCCACGCACTGCTGCCGCAGAACATGGCGGTCTGCGATCAACGGGTCGCGCTGGATTACTATCGGCTCTCGGCGGATCGGCGTCTGCTGTTCGGCGGCGCCTGCCATTACTCGGGGCGCGACCCGAAAGACATCGCGGCCTACATGCGACCGAAGATGCTGGACGTATTCCCGCAACTGGCCAGCGTAAAGATCGATTATCAGTGGGGCGGCATGATCGGCATCGGCGCCAATCGCTTGCCGCAGATCGGCCGGCTCAAGGACCAGCCGAACGTGTATTACGCCCAGGCTTATTCCGGTCACGGGGTGAATGCTACGCATCTGGCGGGCAAGCTGCTGGCCGAAGCAATCAGCGGACAGCACAGTGGTGGCTTCGATCTGTTCGCCCAGGTGCCACATATCACCTTCCCCGGCGGCAAGCACTTGCGCTCGCCGTTGTTGGCATTGGGGATGTTGTGGCATCGGCTTAAAGAGTTGGTTTGACCACGTTGTTGCCATCACTGGCAAAGCCAGCGCCTACAAGAGTATGCGAATTCTGTAGGAGCTGGCCTGCCAGCGATTGGACCGAACAAACGCCACAAAAATCAGACCCGCCAGAAAGGCTTGAGCCCCTCCTCCCGCGCCTGTTCACGCGTCAGCCCTATGTCCTTGAGCTGTTCCGGTGTCAACTCCAGCAACGCCTTGCGTGTGTGCAGACGACGCCAGAACAGATCCCAGCGATTCAGGCTGGACGGTGCTTTGCGCATATGCGCCTCGCGTGCGCCGTAATTTTGCCCTGCCGCCAGTTCCTGACTGTGTAACGTCAGCCGCACATCGCTCAAGCCGTTCATTTTTAATGCTCCTGTTTACTTGGGTAGCCAGAGATTCCATGATGCGTTGGCGAGCAAAAGCATTACAGATTCAACGCCACTGTATTATTTCAATACAGAATTGCCGTTCGAGACTCTGAATTGTCATTTTTTGTCATATCTGTACTGGTTAACCGAATCACCCGCGCCGAGGCAGTGCCATGACCCTTTATGTGAACCTCGCCGAATTGCTCGGCACGCGTATCGAACAGGGCTTCTATCGCCCGGGTGATCGGCTGCCGTCGGTGCGGGCGCTCAGCATTGAACACGGCGTGAGCCTGAGCACAGTGCAGCAGGCTTACCGCTTGCTTGAAGACAATGGGCTGGCCACGCCGAAACCCAAGTCCGGGTATTTCGTGCCGGCCAGTCGCGACCTGCCCGATTTACCGGCCATCAGTCGCCCGGCCCAGCGTCCGGTGGAGATTTCGCAATGGGAGCAAGTGCTGGAGCTAATCCGAGCCGTGCCACGCAAGGATGTCGTGCAACTGGGTCGTGGCATGCCGGACATCACCACGCCAACCCTCAAACCGCTGCTGCGCGGCCTGGCGCAACTCAGTCGGCGGCAAGACATGCCCGGCCTGTATTACGACAACATCCACGGCAACCTCGAACTGCGCGAACAAATCGCCCGGCTCATGCTCGATTCCGGCTGCCAGCTAAGCCCCGGTGATCTGGTGGTGACGACCGGTTGCCATGAAGCGCTGTCCACCAGCATCCGCTCGATTTGCGAGCCGGGAGACATCGTCGCGGTTGATTCGCCAAGCTTTCACGGCGCCATGCAGACGCTCAAGGGCCTGGGCATGAAAGCCCTGGAGATTCCCACCGACCCGCTCACCGGGATCAGTCTGGATGCGCTGGAAATGGCTTTGGAACAGTGGCCGATCAAGGCCATACAGTTGACGCCCAACTGCAACAACCCGCTGGGCTACATCATGCCGGAGTCACGCAAACGCGCGTTATTGACGCTCGCACAGCGCTTCGACGTGGCGATCATTGAGGACGATGTGTATGGCGAACTGTCTTATAGCTACCCACGTCCGCGCACGATCAAATCCTTCGACGAAGACGGCCGCGTCCTGCTCTGCAGTTCGTTCTCCAAAACCCTGGCCCCCGGCCTGCGCATTGGCTGGGTCGCGCCGGGTCGCTATCTGGAGCGCGTGCTGCACATGAAATACATCAGCACCGGCTCTACCGCACCACAACCGCAGATCGCTATCGCGGAATTTCTCAAGGGCGGGCACTTCGAGCCTCATTTACGGCGGATGCGCACGCAATACCAGCGCAATCGCGACCTGATGATCGATTGGGTCAGCCGCTACTTTCCGGCCGGCACCCGCGCCAGCCGCCCACAAGGCAGCTTTATGCTGTGGGTCGAACTGCCGGAAAGCTTCGACACCTTGAAACTGAATCGTGCCTTGCACGATCAGGGCGTACAGATTGCCGTGGGCAGTATCTTTTCCCCCTCGGGCAAATACCGCAATTGCCTGCGCATGAACTACGCTGCCAAACCGACAGCGCAGATCGAAGAAGCTGTGCGCAAGGTCGGTGCCGAAGCCATCAGACTGTTGGCGGAAAACGATCAACTCCGCGACTGATCTTTCTCGGGATACCAGCGTCCATATGCCATCTCCTGCCGCCAATCGGAACGATCCTACGTGAGAGTCAGACTGCCCCTGCTTGCTCTTGTGATATTTGCCTCGTTTCTGAACGGCTGCGCCAATTTCGATTTGCAGCGCGGATCGAGCCAGGCGTTGCCGGCGAGTGACTCCGCATTCGGCCGCTCGGTGCAAGCCCAGGCGGCACCGCACCAGGGGCAATCCGGCTTTCGCCTGCTGTCCGACAGCACCGAGGCGTTCACCGCCCGCGCCGAGCTGATCCGCAACGCCCAGAGCAGCCTCGACTTGCAGTACTACATCGTGCACGACGGTATCAGTACGCGGATGCTGGTGGATGAGTTGCTCAAGGCCGCCGACCGTGGCGTGCGCATCCGCATTCTGCTCGATGACACCACCAGTGATGGCCTGGACCAAACCATCGCCACCCTGGCAGCGCATCCGCAAATCCAGATTCGCTTATTCAACCCGTTGAACCTGGGCCGCAGCACTGGCTTGACGCGCACTATGGGTCGCTTGTTCAACCTGTCGCAGCAACATCGGCGCATGCACAACAAGTTGTGGCTGGCCGACAGCAGCATGGCGATTGTCGGTGGGCGCAATCTGGGGGACGAATATTTCGATGCCGAACCCAAGCTGAATTTCACTGACATCGACATGCTGGGCGTCGGGCCGGTCGCCGAGCAGTTGGGCCACAGTTTCGATCAATACTGGAACAGCGCCCTGAGCAAGCCGATCGATGAATTCGTCTCCAGCAAACCGACTGCAGAGGATCTGCAAAACACCCGGACCCGGCTGGAACAATCCCTGGAAGAATCCCGCAAACAGAACCACGCGCTTTATCAGCAACTGATGACTTTCGCCACGCAGCCGCGCCTGGATATTTGGCGCAAGGAGCTGATCTGGGCCTGGAATCAGGCGCTGTGGGATGCGCCGAGCAAGGTGCTGGCCGATGGCGAGCCAGACCCCCAGTTGCTGCTGACCACTCAGTTGGCGCCCGCACTCAATGGCGTCAACAAAGAGCTGGTGATGATCTCGGCTTATTTTGTTCCCGGCCCTCCGGGACTGGTCTACCTGACCGGGCGCGCCGACGCCGGTGTGTCGGTACGGTTGCTGACCAATGCCCTGGAAGCCACAGATGTACCGGCGGTGCATGGCGGCTACGCACCGTATCGCAAGGCGCTGCTGGAGCATGGCGTGCAACTCTTCGAGCTGCGTCGCCAGCCCGGCGACAGCAGTGGTAGCGGACCCCGCCTGTTTTCCAGCAAGTCATACGGCGATTCCGACTCCAGCCTGCACAGCAAGGCCATCGTCTTCGACCAACAGAAAGCCTTCATCGGCTCATTCAACTTCGACCCGCGCTCGGTGCTGTGGAACACCGAAGTCGGGGTGCTGGTTGACAGCCCGGAACTCGCAGCCCGCGTCCGCGAACTGGCGCTGCAGGGCATGGCCCCGCCCCTGAGTTATCAGGTAAAACTGGAAAATGAGCAGGTCGTCTGGGTCACCGAAGATGACGGCAAAATACACACCCTGACCAAGGAGCCTGGCAGTTGGTGGCGGCGCTTCAATGCGTGGCTGAGCAACACGGTGGGATTGGAACGGATGCTGTAAAAGATCGCAGCCTACAGTTGAAACGCGCTCCCTGCAGGAGCTGCCGAAGACTGCGATCATCTGATCTTTGGACGCTCTATGCCGGCTGCACGCTGCCAAACGCCCCCTGACGCGAAACCACGATCAGCACACCCAACGCTCCCACCGCCATCAGCCACGGCAACGCATGCCCGCTGACCCACTGACTGCCTGCACCTGCCAGCAACGGCCCAAGCAAACAACCAATCCCCCACAATTGCGCGATATGCGCATTGGCCCGGACCAGCGCGTCATCGCGATAGCGCTCGCCGATCAGAATCAGCGACAAGGTAAACAATCCGCCGGCACTGGCGCCGAACAATACCCACAACGGCCAGATCAACAGTGTGTCGATCAGCATCGGGATCGCCAGGCTCGACACCAGCAGCACCACCGCGCAACCCGTGAACAACGTACGCCGCGACACGCGATCCGCCAGCGCACCGATCGGCAATTGGAGCACCGCATCACCGACCACCACCGTACTGACCATTGCCAGGGCGATTTCCGTGGTGAAACCCTGGCGCAGGCAGTAAACCGGCAACAGCGTCAGGATCATCGCTTCGAACGCGGCAAACAACGACACCGCCCAGGCAATCGCCGGCAGGCCACGGCAGAACCCGAGCAAATCCCTGAAGGTCACGCTGCTGGCCTCGCTGCTCGGCGCACCGCTGCGGCCCAGCAACAGAAACGGTGCAGCCATCAGCAAGCCAACGCCGACCCAAAAGCCGTAATCGTGTTCGGTGCCAATGAAGCCCAGCAACACCGGCCCGGCCAACTGACTCAGCGCATAACTGCTGCCATACAGCGCCACCAGCCGCCCGCGCCACTCCTCGACCACCAATTGGTTGATCCAGCTTTCACCGATGATGAAGACGAGGGTCAGGATCACCCCGATCATCAGCCGCAGAACCAGCCAGATCGGATAACTTGGCAACAGCGCCAACAACCCGATGGACACCGCCCCGGCCCACAGGCACAGGCGCATCAGATTGGCCGTGCCGAGACGCGCCGCCAGATGGCTGGAAATTTTCGCCCCCAACAGGACACCAATTGCCGGCATTGCCGCCATTACACCGATGGCAAACGAGCCATAGCCCCAACTCTCCAGCCGAAACGACACCAGCGGCATGCTGACACCCAGGGCCAAGCCAACACTCAAGACAGACGCCAACACGGCAAAATACGTCGCCCAACGCATGTTCCACGCTCCTGTGGATATTTTTATGGACTGCACAAAACACTGTGGGAGCGAGCCTGCTCGCGATGACGGAGCAACATTCAACAATGACGTCGACTGTCATACCGCAATCGCGAGCAGGCTCGCTCCCACAGGGGATTTGTGTCGTTCGGGAGACCTGACCTAAATCAGGCCCCCTTTACTGACTTACAGCTTGATCCAGGTCGCCTTCAGCTCGGTGTACTTGTCGAACGCGTGCAGCGACTTGTCGCGACCGTTGCCGGACTGCTTGAAGCCACCGAACGGTGCCGTCATGTCGCCGCCGTCGTACTGGTTGACCCACACGCTACCGGCACGCAGTGCACGGGCAGTCAGATGAGCTTTGGAGATGTCCGAAGTCCACACCGCAGCGGCAAGGCCGTACGGTGTGTCGTTGGCAATTGCGACGGCTTCTTCAGCGCTGTCGAAAGTGATCACCGACAACACTGGGCCGAAGATTTCTTCCTGGGCGATTTTCATCGCATTGCTCACACCGTCGAAAATTGTCGGTTCCACATACGTGCCGCCGGTTTCCTGAAGGATACGCTTGCCGCCCGCGACCAGTTTGGCGCCGTCGTTGTGACCCGATTCGATGTAGGACAGCACGGTGTTCATCTGCTGAGTGTCCACCAGCGCACCGACGTTGGTCGCCGGATCCAGCGGGTTGCCTGGCTTCCAGGCTTTCAGCGCCTCGATCACCAATGGCAGGAATTTGTCCTTGATCGAACGCTCCACCAACAGGCGAGAACCGGCGGTGCAGACCTCACCCTGGTTGAAGGCGATAGCACCGGCAGCGGCCTCGGCAGCTTCTTGCAGGTTCGGCGCATCGGCGAACACGATGTTCGGGCTCTTACCGCCGGCTTCGAGCCAGACGCGCTTCATGTTCGATTCGCCGGAGTAAATCAGCAGTTGCTTGGCGATCTTGGTCGATCCGGTGAACACCAGGGTGTCGACATCGTTATGCAGAGCCAGGGCCTTGCCGACGGTGTGACCGTAACCCGGCAGCACGTTGAGCACGCCTTTCGGGATGCCGGCTTCGACGGCTAGCGCCGCGATGCGGATGGCGGTCAGTGGCGATTTTTCCGACGGCTTGAGGATCACCGAGTTACCGGTGGACAGCGCCGGGCCGAGTTTCCAGCAAGCCATCATCAGCGGGAAGTTCCACGGCACGATGGCGCCAACCACGCCGACCGGCTCGCGAGTGACGAGACCCAGTTGATCGTGCGGGGTAGCCGCCACTTCGTCGTAGATCTTGTCGATGGCTTCGCCGCTCCAGCTCAGGGCTTGCGCCGCGCCGGGAACGTCGATGTACAGGGAGTCGCTGATCGGCTTGCCCATGTCCAGGGTTTCAAGCAGCGCCAGCTCTTCGGCGTGCTGCTTCAGCAGGCCGGCAAAACGAATCATGGTGGCTTTGCGTTTGGTCGGCGCCAGGCGCGACCACACGCCGGAATTGAAGGTGGCGCGGGCGTTTTCAACAGCGCGCTGGGCATCGGCGGCATCACAGCTGGCGATCTTGCCCAGCAGGCGACCATCGACAGGGCTGATGCACTCGAAGGTCTCGGCGGAGACGGCGTCGGTGTATTCGCCATTGATGTAGGCGCGGCCTTCGATTTTCAGGTCTTTGGCGCGTTGTTCCCAGTCGGCACGGGTCAGGGTGGTCATGCGAGTGTCCTCCTCTTATTGATACGACACCCGCGATCTTCGCGGGCGCTGTCAGGAATTCTGCCCTGCCAGCCTGCTTTTCGGCCCAAGGCATCCGCCACCCTAAACCAGCCGCACATGAAGTTTCAATATATTTGACATAACGCCGGCAAACGGCCTTGCGATGTTCATTTTAATAAACATAGACTTTGGGACTTTCAACCACTCGCGTCGCAATCACGGGGGATTTACAACAATGAGCATCCAAAACATCGTCGACTTCAGCCAGGCCACCACCGAGGCCGAGCGCTACCGTCCAGACCCGGCCAAAGTCCTCAAGGGTGATCCCGAACAAGTGGTGTACAACCACTTCAACAGCCCTTGCGGTCAATTGAATGCTGGCGTCTGGGAAGGTGCTGTCGGCCAATGGCTGGTGAATTTCACCGAACATGAATACTGCGAAATTGTTCAGGGTGTATCCGTGCTCCGTGACAACGACGGCAATAGCAAAACCGTGCGGGCGGGCGATCGCTTTGTGATTCCCGCCGGGTTCCGGGGCACCTGGGAAGTGCTGGAACCTTGCCGCAAGATCTATGTGGCGTTTGAGCAGAAGGCCTGAGGTTTTAGGTTGTCTGGACTGGCCTCATCGCGAGCAAGATTGCGTCTACAGAGATCTGTTGGTTTGCTCTCGAAAAAGTACTGACAGACACCACAAAATCCAGGCAACAAAAAAGGCCCGTATCTCGCGATACGGGCCTTTTTCGTAAGAGGGAAAAATCAATTACTTGATTTTGCCTTCTTTGTAGATCACGTGCTTGCGAACAACCGGATCAAATTTCTTGATCTCGATTTTGTCCGGGGTAGTACGCTTGTTCTTGTCGGTAGTGTAGAAGTGACCAGTACCGGCGCTCGAAATCAAACGAATCAATTCACGCATGATTAGCTCCCTTAGATCTTGCCGGCTTTGCGGATTTCGGCCAGAACGGCAGTGATGCCGCGCTTGTCGATAATACGCATGCCTTTGGCAGATACGCGCAGACGCACGAAACGTTTCTCTTCTTCAACCCAGAAGCGGTGATGCTGCAGGTTCGGCAGGAAACGACGACGGGTTTTGTTGTTTGCGTGGGAAATGTTATTCCCAGTTACCGGACCCTTACCGGTAACTTGACATACTCTAGACATGCCTCAGCCCTCTAAAACCACATGCCCAACCCGGCATGGGTTGGCCGCTTAATCTCTCAGTCATTTGGCGCCAGGCGCCGCGTTTCTTTAGAGGTCTTACCGGCTACACCTACAGTGAAGGAACCGGGCCCCTAGAAAAGAGCGCTGCTTTATACCAGAAAGACTGGAGAGCAACAACATTCGCTGTGCCTTGAATGGATAAAAACCCCACTTTTCCGGCGCCAAGCGCTTTAGATAAAGGCTGTCATCGATTTCGACCACTCGTCGCAGAGAAACGCTCAACACGCCGATCCCAGGGTTTTCTCAATCAAGGCTCACTCAAATCAGTGGCCTATACTCCCCTCAAAATGAAAAAGGGGATAGTCATTTGCAATCGAGCCCACTAGGGTAAGCCTTTTCCAGACTGCACTTGCAGATGGGCCTTCGATCTGTAAAGGAATCCGACCATGCGCCTCGCTGCCCTACCGCTGTTGCTCGCCCCGCTTCTGCTGAGCCCACAGGCCTTCGCCGCTGCCCTGAGCGTCTGCACCGAGGCCAGCCCGGAAGGGTTCGACGTGGTGCAATACAACTCGCTGACCACTACCAACGCCTCGGCCGATGTGCTGATGAATCGCCTGGTGGATTTCGATACCGCCAGCGGCAAAGTGGTCGCCAGCCTCGCGGACAGTTGGGAAGTCAGCCCCGACGGGTTGATCTACGTGTTCAAGCTGCATCCGCAGGTGAAATTTCACCGCACCGACTATTTCACTCCCACCCGCGAGTTGACCGCCGAAGACGTCAAATTCAGCTTCGACCGCATGCTCGACCCGGCCAACCCGTGGCACAAAGTCGCCCAGAGCGGTTTCCCGCATGCGCAATCGATGCAATTGCCGGCGCTGATAAAGAAGATCGACGCTCTCGACCCGCTGACCATACGCTTCACATTAGATCATCCGGACTCGACCTTCCTCGCGACCCTGAGCATGGGTTTCGCCTCGATCTACTCGGCTGAATACGCCGACAAACTGCTCAAGGCTGGCACCCCGGAGAAGCTTAACAACCAACCCATCGGCACTGGCCCGTTCGTCTTCACCCGATTCCAGAAAGACGCCTCGGTCCGTTACAAAGCCAACCCGGACTACTTCGGCGGCAAGCCGTCAGTGGACCCGCTGATCTTCGCCATCACCCCGGACGCCAACGTGCGCTTGCAGAAGCTGCGCCGCAACGAATGCCAGATCGCCCTGTCGCCCAAGCCTCTGGACGTACAAGCTGCGCTGAAAGAACCGACCCTGAAAGTGGAAAAGACTGACGCCTTCATGACCGCATTCGTCGGCATCAACAGTCAGCATCCGCCGCTGGATAAACCGGAAGTCCGCCAGGCGATCAACCTCGCCTTCGACAAGGCCAACTACGTCAAAGCCGTGTTCGAGGACACCGCCGAAGCGGCGAACGGCCCTTACCCACCCAACACCTGGAGCTACGCGAAAAACCTGCCGGGCTATCCCCATGATGTCGAGAAAGCCAAAGCTTTAATGGCTAAAGCCGGGCTCAAGGACGGTTTCCAGACGACGATATGGACTCGTCCGTCAGGCAGCTTGCTGAACCCGAACCCGAGTCTCGGCGCTCAACTGCTTCAGTCCGACCTCGCTGAAATCGGCATTCAGGCCGAGATTCGCGTCATTGAATGGGGCGAGCTGATCCGTCGTGCCAAAGCTGGCGAACACGACCTGCTGTTCATGGGCTGGGCCGGTGACAACGGTGACCCGGACAACTTCCTCACGCCGCAGTTTTCCTGCGCCGCGGTCAAATCCGGCACCAACTTCGCCCGCTACTGCAACCAGGACCTGGACAAGCTGATCAGCGCCGGCAAAACCACGGGCGAGCAAGGTGTGCGCACCAAGCTCTACGAGCAGGCTCAGGCGCAGATCCAGCAGCAAGCGCTATGGCTGCCACTGGCCCACCCGACCGCGTTCGCCCTGACACGCAAGGATGTCGAGGGTTATTCGGTCAGCCCGTTTGGCCGGCAGGATTACTCGAAGGTCAACATCAAGTAATCCGCCGCGACACAACCCCCGTAGGAGCCGGCTTGCTGGCGATAGCGTCCGCCCAGTCACCGAATAAGTTGACTGAAACGCCGCCATCGCCAGCAAGCCGGCTCCTAAGGCGTTCGCGTTAGCCGCATCACATCCACCCATACTCCGCCATCGACAACGGATCGCCATCCCCGATGATGAAATGGTCGAGTACCCGCACATCGATCAGCTCAAGCGCCTTTTGCAGACGCTTGGTCAGCACCCTGTCGGCTTGACTGGGATCGGTATTGCCCGATGGGTGGTTGTGACAAAGGATCAACGCCGCTGCGTTATGCGCCAGCGCACGCTTGACCACCTCGCGCGGATGCACGCTCGTGTTATCAATGGAGCCGCGGAACAGCGCCTCAAACGTCAGCACCTGATGCCTGGAATCCAGAAACAGACAGCCGAACACCTCATGAGGCTCGTGACGCAGCATCGACTTCAGGTATTCACGAACCGCGTGCGGGTTTTCCAGCACCGATTTGTGGCGCAAGCGTTCAGCCAGATGCCGCCGCCCCATCTCCAGTACAGCCTGCAATTGAGCGAACTTCGCTGGTCCCAGCCCCAAATGCCTGCTGAACGTCAACTGATCTGCCTCCAGCAGCGAGCGCAGGCTGCCAAATTGGTTCAGAAGATGCCGTGCCAGGTCCACCGCACTTTTGCCGGACACACCGGTTCGTAGAAAAATCGCCAGCAATTCGGCATCGGAAAGACTCGCCGAACCCATTTCAAGCAACTTCTCCCGCGGCCGCTCCGCCGCCGGCCAATCACGAATACTCATAGCACCTCCCTGTCTGTGGGCGCCGCTGTTCCGTAGCGGTCGCTGTGATATCGTAGCCCATCTTTTTTGCGGGCGAATTCACTCCTGGGGAGGGGGTTTCGCCACGCAGTCATCAACGAAATGAAAGGCAGGCCTATGCAGCGGCTGTATCGGAAACGCATTGTTCTGGGCGTCGGCGGCGGCATCGCTGCCTACAAGAGCGCCGACCTGGTCCGCCGGCTGATGGACCAGGGCGCCGAAGTGCGAGTGGTCATGACCCGTGGCGGTGCCGAGTTCATCACCCCGCTGACCATGCAAGCCCTGTCCGGGCACCCTGTGCACCTGGATTTGCTGGATCCTGCGGCCGAAGCCGCCATGGGGCACATCGAATTGGCCAAATGGGCCGATCTGGTACTCATCGCCCCGGCCACTGCGGACCTGATCGCGCGTCTGGCCCAAGGCATCGCCGATGACTTGCTGACCACTCTGGTACTGGCCACCGACGCTGTTGTTGCCGTTGCCCCGGCCATGAACCAGGCGATGTGGCGCGACCCGGCCACCCAGGCCAACCTGCAAACACTCGAAAACCGTGACCTGAAAGTTTTCGGCCCAGCCTCCGGCAGCCAGGCCTGCGGCGATGTAGGTCTTGGGCGCATGCTCGAAGCCACCGACCTCGCACAGCTCGCCGCCGATTGTTTCAAGCGTCAGGCCCTGACCGGCAAGCACGTGGTTATCACCGCTGGCCCGACCCAGGAAAACATCGATCCGGTGCGCTACATCACCAACCACAGCTCCGGCAAAATGGGCTTCGCCCTGGCCGAAGCCGCAATAGAGGCTGGCGCCCGCGTCACGCTGATCAGCGGCCCGGTACACCTGCCAACCCCGGATCGTGTCACGCGCATCGACGTGGTCAGCGCCCGCGACATGCTCGCCGCGTGTGAGTCCGCAATCCCGTGCGACCTGTTCATCGCCTCGGCTGCGGTTGCGGATTACCGCCCGGAAGTCGTCGCACCACAGAAACTCAAGAAAGACCCTACAAACGGTGACGGCTTGTTACTACAAATGGTGCGCAACCCGGATATCCTGGCCAGCATCGCCACCCGTCCCGACCGTCCGTTCAGTGTTGGTTTCGCCGCCGAAACCGAACACCTGCTCGATTACGCCGCCCGCAAGTTGAAAGACAAGAATCTCGATTTGATCGTCGCCAACGACGTCGCCAACCCGAGCATTGGCTTCAACAGCGAAGAGAACGCCTGCAGCGTGATCGACCGCGAGCTTCACGCCACACTTTTCGCCCAGACCAGCAAGAGCAAGATTGCTCGCCAGCTGATCACTTTTATCGCCGAACGTCTGAACCAGGTTTAATTTACATGCACGCTTTGCAAGCCAAGATCCTCGACCCCCGCATCGGTACCGAATTTCCGCTGCCGCAGTACGCCACGCCTGGCTCCGCCGGCCTCGATCTGCGCGCCATGCTGGAAAAGGACACCGTCATTAAGCCGGGCGAAACCGTACTGATCCCGACCGGCCTGTCTGTTTACATCGGCGATCCGAACCTGGCGGCGCTGATTCTGCCGCGCTCCGGCATGGGTCATAAGCACGGCATCGTGCTGGGTAACCTGGTCGGCTTGATCGACTCGGATTATCAGGGCCCGTTGATGGTTTCCTGCTGGAACCGTGGCCAGACCGAATTCACCATGCCGGTTGGTGAGCGCCTGGCGCAGCTGGTGCTGGTGCCCGTCGTGCAGGCTCACTTCGAAATGGTTGAAGAATTTGTCGAAACCGAGCGCGGCACTGGCGGTTTCGGCCATACCGGCACCCGTTGATTCGATAGAGATTCATTGTGGCGAGGGAGCTTGCTCCCGCTGGGCTGCGCAGCGGCCCCACTAATTTTGTGAGCGCTTCGCACTCAAGCAGGGGCAAGCTCTCTCGCCACAAAATCGAGGTATTGACCGGTCAAAAAACTGCTGACATTGCTGGGGTGGCCTTTTCGCACCACGAACTCTCTGTTGAAAACGCCGTCATACCCTTCAGTTTGAGCCTGCCGGGCAAATCGCAGACAGGTCCAGCCACTTTCGAGATGGAGTATTCCCCCCGATGAACACCCCGAGCAAAATTGCCCCCAAGTTCCCTGACAGCATTTTCCGCGCCTACGACATTCGCGGCACCGTCCCGGAATTTCTGAACGCAGAAACGGCTTACTGGCTCGGTCGCGCCATTGGTGCCCAAAGTCTGGCTCAGGATGAACCAAACGTATCCGTTGGCCGTGACGGTCGCCTGTCCGGCCCGGAGTTGGTGGAACAACTGATTCAAGGCCTGGCCGATAGCGGCTGCCACGTCAGCGACGTAGGCCTGGTACCGACTCCGGCGCTGTATTACGCCGCCAACATCCTGGCCGGCAAATCCGGCGTGATGCTGACCGGCAGCCACAACCCGTCGAACTACAACGGCTTCAAGATCGTCATCGCTGGCGACACCTTGGCCAACGAACAGATTCAGGCCCTGCATGACCGACTCAAGACCAACAACCTGAGCAGCGGCAAGGGCAGCATTACCAAAGTAGAAATCCTCGACCGCTATACCTCCGAAATCGTCCAGGACATCAAACTGGCCCGTCGCCTCAAAGTTGTCGTGGACTGCGGTAATGGCGCCGCCGGCGTGATCGCCCCGCAACTGATCGAAGCGCTGAACTGCGAAGTCATCCCGCTGTTCTGCGAAGTCGACGGCAACTTCCCGAACCACCACCCGGATCCGGGCAAGCCTGAAAACCTCATCGACCTGATCGCCAAGGTCAAGGAAACCAACGCTGATATCGGTCTGGCCTTCGACGGCGACGGCGACCGTGTCGGCGTGGTGACCAACACCGGCAGCATCGTCTTCCCGGATCGCCTGCTGATGCTGTTCGCCCGCGACGTGGTGGCGCGTAATCCGGACGCGGAAATCATCTTCGACGTCAAATGCACCCGTCGCCTGATCCCGCTGATCAAGGAATACGGTGGTCGTCCGCTAATGTGGAAGACTGGTCATTCGTTGATCAAAAAGAAGATGAAACAATCCGGCGCCCTGTTGGCCGGCGAAATGAGCGGCCACATCTTCTTCAAGGAGCGCTGGTTCGGTTTCGACGACGGCATCTACAGCGCCGCGCGGTTGCTGGAAATCCTCAGCAAGGAAAAATCTTCGGCGGAAGAGCTGTTTGCGACCTTCCCAAACGATATTTCTACGCCAGAAATCAATATCCATGTGACCGAAGAGAGCAAATTCAGCATCATTGATGCACTGCACGATGCGAAGTGGGGCGAAGGCGCCGACCTGACCACCATTGACGGCGTGCGAGTCGACTATGCCAAAGGCTGGGGCCTGGTTCGCGCCTCCAACACCACACCGGTGCTGGTGTTGCGTTTCGAGGCCGATGACGAGGCTGAACTGCAGCGCATCAAGGACGTTTTCAGCGTCCAGTTGAAGCGTGTTGCACCTGATCTCCAACTACCGTTCTGATTCACCCGGAGCCCTGAATGACCCTCGAACGCGATGCCGCCGCCAATACCGCCAAGGTCCTGTCCGAAGCGCTGCCTTACATTCGCCGCTATGTCGGCAAGACGCTGGTGATCAAATACGGCGGCAACGCGATGGAAAGCGAGGAGCTGAAAACCGGCTTCGCCCGCGACATCGTGCTGATGAAAGCCGTAGGCATCAACCCGGTGGTCGTTCACGGCGGTGGCCCGCAAATCGGGGATCTGCTCAAGCGGCTGTCGATCGAGAGCCATTTTGTCGATGGCATGCGCGTCACCGACGCCGCGACCATGGACGTGGTGGAAATGGTGCTTGGCGGTCAGGTCAACAAGGACATCGTGAACCTGATCAACCGTCACGGCGGCAGCGCCATCGGCCTGACCGGTAAAGACGCTGAGCTGATTCGTGCGAAAAAACTCACCGTCACCCGCCAGACACCGGAAATGACGCAACCGGAAATCATCGACATCGGCCACGTTGGCGAAGTGGTCGGTATCAACACCGACTTGCTGAACCTGCTGGTCAAAGGCGATTTCATTCCGGTGATCGCGCCAATCGGCGTCGGCGCCAACGGTGAGTCGTACAACATCAACGCTGACTTGGTGGCCGGTAAAGTCGCCGAAGCGCTGAAAGCCGAGAAGTTGATGCTACTCACCAACATTGCCGGCCTGATGGACAAGTCGGGCACGGTCCTGACTGGCCTGACCACTCAGCAAGTCGACGACCTGATCGCCGACGGCACGATCTACGGCGGCATGCTGCCGAAGATCCGTTGCGCGCTGGAAGCGGTTCAGGGCGGCGTGGGCAGCTCGCTGATTATCGACGGTCGCGTACCGAACGCGATCCTGCTGGAAATCTTCACCGATACCGGTGTGGGCACGCTGATCAGCAACCGCAAGCGTCACTAAGCGATAGCGCGTACTAAAAGACCCCGCTCAGCCTGGCTGAGCGGGGTCTTTTTTTGCACCGTTCTCCCTAAGGAGAGCTGCTTTTTTGTGGCGAGGGAGCTTGCTCCCTCACCACACAAGCTCCCCACAGGAAATAGAGGTTAAACGCCGAATTGGGCGCGGTAGGCTTCAACCGCCGGCAGATGTTGCTTGAGCTGCGGATCGTCTGCGAGGAATTCCAGCACCTGGTTCAGCGAAACGATGCTGATCACCGGAATGCCGAAGTCGCGTTCCACTTCCTGGATCGCCGACAATTCGCCATTGCCGCGCTCTTGGCGGTTCAGGGCGATCAGCACGCCTGCAGCCTTGGCGCCGTCCTGGGAAGCGATGATCTGCATCACTTCGCGAATGGCGGTGCCCGCCGTGATCACGTCGTCGATGATCAACACTTCACCGGTCAACGGAGCGCCTACCAGGCTGCCGCCTTCGCCGTGGGCCTTGGCTTCCTTGCGGTTGAAGCACCATGGCAGGTCACGGTTGTGATGTTCGGCCAACGCTACGGCGGTAGTGGCCGCCAAAGGGATGCCCTTGTAGGCCGGACCGAACAGCACATCGAACGAAATGCCGCTCTCGGCAATGGCTGCGGCGTAGAAACGCCCCAGCTGCGCCAGGGCGGAACCCGAGTTGAACAGGCCGGCGTTGAAGAAGTATGGACTGGTGCGCCCGGACTTCAGGGTGAACTCACCGAAGCGCAAAACGCCGCGATCGATGGCAAAACGAATGAAATCGCGCTGATACGCTTGCATGAAAAAAACCCCAAATACCACGGATTTAGCTAATTAGCTTGACGCCGTGTATCATACACGCACGCGATTTTTGGGGCCATTTATGCGGATCATCAGTGTGAACGTCAATGGTATTCAGGCTGCAGTCGAGCGTGGTTTGCTCAGTTGGCTGCAAGCACAGAATGCCGACGTCATCTGCCTGCAGGACACCCGCGCCTCCGCCTTTGAACTGGACGATCCAGCCTTCCAACTGGATGGATACTTCCTTTATGCCTGCGATGCCGAAGTTCCCGCCCAAGGTGGCGTGGCTTTGTATTCGCGGCTGCAACCGAAGGCTGTCATCAGCGGTCTCGGTTTCGAGACGGCCGACCGCTACGGGCGCTACCTGCAAGCCGATTTCGACAAGGTCAGCATCGCGACCTTGCTGCTCCCTTCGGGGCAGAACGGCGATGAAGACTTGAACCAGAAGTTCAAGCTAATGGACGACTTCGCCCGTTATCTGGATAAACAGCGGCGCAAACGTCGCGAGTACATTTATTGTGGCTCGCTGTACGTCGCGCAACAGAAGCTGGATATCAAGAACTGGCGCGACAGCCAGCAATCCCCGGGCTTCCTGGCACCTGAACGTACCTGGATGGACGAGATTGTCGGCAATATGGGTTATGTCGATGCCCTGCGCGAAGTCAGTCGCGAAGGCGATCAGTACAGCTGGTGGCCGGATAACGAGCAGGCCGAGATGCTCAATCTCGGCTGGCGCTTCGATTACCAGATTCTGACGCCAGGGTTGCGCCGTTTTGTACGGAGCGCACGCCTGCCACGTCAGCCACGGTTCTCGCAGCATGCGCCGTTGATCGTGGACTACGACTGGACGCTGACAATCTAAGCGTCGTTTCGCAGATACGAAAAAGCCGACTTCAGGGTCGGCTTTTTCGTGCGTAGTGATCAGCTTTCTGTAGGAGCGGCTTGCTGGCTCCTACGAGTAGATTGATCGCTATTTGATCAACCGCCAGGTGAACGGATAACGGTACGGCAACCCGTCATTGGCCTTTAGCCCGGCAATGATGGACAGCACCATCGCCCCGATCAGCACCAACGGCAACAGCGCAAAACCGATCAGAACCAGCATCAGCAAGTAACAAATGCCCGAGACCAGGGCCACGGTGATTTGAAAGTTCAGCGCTTCCCTGCCTTGGGCATCGATGAACGGGTCGGTTTCACGCTTCCACTGCCAGAGTATCAGCGGCCCGATCAGGTGACCGAAGGGCAACCAGACGCCGAGAAACGCCGAGAGGTGGCAAAACATCGCCCACTGTCGAGCCTCGGGGCTCGGGGTGGGCAGCAGTTGTTGCTCATCACTCATGGCGCTCTCCTTGCCAGACGTCGAATCAATCAGTCAGCCAGTGCGGCTTTCTGCAGATCGAAGATTTCGTTCATGCCTTTTTTCGCCAGCTCAAGCATGGCGTTCAGCTCTTCCGGCTGGAACGGCGCGCCTTCGGCAGTGCCTTGGACTTCGATGAAGCCACCAGTGCTGGTCATCACAACGTTCAGGTCGGTCTCGGCAGCCGAGTCTTCCAGGTAGTCGAGGTCGAGCACCGGCTCACCTTGATACATGCCCACCGAAACGGCAGCGATCATCTGCTTGAGCGGGTCGCCGCCTTTCAGGCCGCCGCGCTTCTTGATCACTTTCAAGGCATCGACCAGCGCAACCATAGCGCCGGTAATCGATGCGGTGCGGGTGCCGCCGTCAGCCTGGATCACGTCGCAATCGACGTACAGGGTGACGTCGCCGAGCTTCGACATGTCGAGGGATGCACGCAGCGAACGACCGATCAGACGCTGGATTTCCAGGGTGCGGCCGCCTTGCTTGCCGCGACTCGCTTCACGCTGGTTGCGCTCGCCAGTGGCGCGCGGCAGCATGCCGTATTCGGCGGTCAACCAGCCTTGGCCCTGGCCTTTGAGAAAGCGCGGCACACCGTTTTCGACGCTGACGGTGCAGATGACTTTGGTGTCACCGAACTCGACCAGTACAGATCCCTCGGCGTGTTTGGTGTAGTTGCGGGTAATGCGGATCGAGCGGAGCTGATCGGCAGCGCGACCACTTGGACGTTTCATAAGGGATACCTGTACGGGGACGGAAAACTGCGGAGCATTATAGAGCCGCCAGCCACGGCTGGGCACTTCTAAAAAAATCCTCCGACGACCGAAGGCTCTGAACAGCCCGTCGTCGACGACCTGCAGCCGTTTGTCACACCGTGTGTTTGGGCGCATCCGCGCCACTGCGCTACAATCCTGCGCCTTTGCTGCCTATCGGCTTTAATTCATTGATATCGGAATGCCGGAACCTTAATTCCGGGCCGATCTGCATTGCGAGGTACCGCCATGGTGCACAGCATGACCGCCTTTGCCCGCGTCGAAAAAGCCGGCGTTCAGGGCACCCTGAGCTGGGAGCTGCGTTCGGTCAACAGCCGCTACCTGGAACCCCACTTGCGTCTGCCTGAGTCCTTTCGTGACCTCGAAGGCGCCGTCCGCGAAGCGCTGCGTCAGGGCGTGTCCCGGGGCAAGCTCGAATGCACGCTGCGCTTCACCGAAGAAAACACAGGCAAAGCGCTGCAAGTGGATCAGGCGCGTGCTGCACAATTGGTCGCGGCCGCCGAGACGATCGCCAGCCTGATCAAGAATCCGGCTGCACTGAATCCCCTCGAAGTCCTGGCCTGGCCCGGCGTGCTGGTGGGTGACGCAACCGATCCGCAAGCCTTGAATGCCGAAGCGCTGGCACTGTTCAACCAGGGTTTGAAAGAACTCAAGGCCGGCCGTGAGCGAGAAGGCGCGGAGCTGGCTCGCCTGATCAACGATCGCTTGACGTCGATTGAAGAAGACGTGGTCACCCTGCGCGAACTCGTTCCGCAAATGCTCGGCACCCAGCGCCAGAAGGTTCTCGATCGATTTGCCGATATGAAGGCCGAAATGGATCCGCAGCGCCTGGAACAGGAAATGGTCATGCTCGCTCAGAAAAGCGACGTCGCCGAAGAACTGGATCGCCTGAGCACTCACATCATTGAAGTTCGCCGGGTGCTCAAGTCCGGTGGCGCAGCCGGGCGACGCCTGGACTTCCTGATGCAGGAACTCAACCGCGAAGCCAACACACTGGGCTCCAAAGCCTTCGACCCGCGCAGCACCCAGGCTGCGGTCAACCTCAAGGTGTTGATCGAGCAGATGCGCGAACAAGTGCAGAATATTGAGTAAGGCAAAACCGACATGACCCACAGCACCGGCACCCTGTACATCATTTCCGCCCCATCGGGTGCGGGCAAGAGCAGCCTGGTCAAGGCTTTGACCGACGCCAATCCGGAGATCCGCGTTTCGGTCTCGCACACCACCCGCGCCATGCGCCCAGGTGAAGTGGACGGCGTGAACTATCACTTCGTCTCGCGAGAAGCGTTTGTGAAGATGGGCGAACACGGCGACTTCCTGGAGCGCGCCGAAGTCTTCGGCAATCTCTACGGCACCTCGCAAAGCCACCTGCAGCAGACTCTCGACGAAGGCCACGATCTGATTCTGGAAATCGACTGGCAAGGCGCCGAGCAAGTGCGCAAGCTGATGCCTCAGGCCCGCTCGGTCTTCATCCTCCCGCCGTCGCTTGAAGCCTTGCACCAACGCCTGACCAATCGCGGCCAGGACAGCGACGAAATCATCGACGGCCGGATGCGCGAAGCGGTCAGCGAAATGAGCCACTACGTTGACTACGACTACCTGATCATCAACGACGATTTCGCCCACGCTTTGCGCGACCTGCAGGCGATTTTCCGCGCCAATCAGCTGCAACAGAAACGCCAACAGCAACGTTTTGGCAAATTGCTGGCTGAATTGCTTGATTGATTTGCACTTCCCAAAACCGCTGTAAGGGCTTTACATTGGTGCTTGCAGCGCGTTGAAGGGCTTGATCAAAAAATCAGCGCTTCCCTAATCGCTGGTGATTTTTTAAACTGTTGAGTCCGCTCGCCCATCCGGGCAGCGCGCATATTGCATTTGCTACGAGGAAGACCATGGCCCGCGTAACCGTTGAAGACTGCCTAGAACACGTGGATAACCGCTTTGAGCTGGTCATGCTCTCTACCAAGCGTGCCCGTCAATTGGCCACCGGCGGCAAAGAGCCGAAAGTAGCATGGGAAAACGACAAGCCTACCGTTGTTGCCCTGCGTGAAATCGCTGAAGGCCTGATCGACTACGCAGCTATCGCAGAAGCCGAAATCGTTGAAGATGAACCGCTTTTTGCTGCATTCGAGGACGAGTCCAACGAGGCCGTCTAAGCCTATGCCTGGTCGACGTAGCACGGCGCGGGATAAAAGCTTACGGCAGGAGTCATCATGCCGAGCATAGACGCCCTCGCCGATCGCTTATCGACCTACCTCGGCAAAGACCAGGTCAACCTGGTCCGCCGAGCGTATTTCTACGCCGAACAAGCCCACGACGGCCAACGCCGCCGTAGCGGTGAGGCGTACGTCACGCACCCACTCGCGGTTGCGAATATTCTTGCCGACATGCATATGGACCATCAGAGCTTGATGGCGGCCATGCTGCATGACGTGATCGAAGACACCGGGATTGCCAAGGAAGCGCTGCAAGCGCAGTTCGGCGAAACCGTGGCCGAACTGGTCGACGGGGTCAGCAAACTGACCCAGATGAACTTCGAGACCAAGGCCGAAGCCCAGGCCGAAAACTTCCAGAAAATGGCCATGGCCATGGCCCGCGACATTCGCGTGATCCTGGTCAAGCTGGCCGACCGCCTGCACAACATGCGCACGCTGGAAGTGCTGTCCGGCGAAAAACGCCGGCGCATCGCCAAGGAAACCCTGGAAATCTATGCGCCCATTGCCAACCGGCTGGGCATGCACGCCATCCGCATAGAATTCGAAGACCTCGGCTTCAAGGCCATGCACCCGATGCGTTCCGCGCGGATCTACCAGGCGGTCAAACGCGCCCGGGGCAACCGCAAGGAAATCGTCAACAAGATCGAAGAGTCCCTCAGCCATTGCCTGGCCGTCGACGGCATTCAGGGTGAGGTCAGCGGTCGCCAGAAACACCTCTACGGCATCTACAAGAAAATGCGCGGCAAGCGTCGGGCCTTCAACGAGATCATGGACGTGTACGCGTTCCGGATCATCGTCGACAAAGTCGATACCTGCTATCGCGTACTCGGTGCAGTACATAATTTGTACAAACCGTTGCCGGGGCGCTTCAAGGACTACATCGCGATCCCCAAGGCCAACGGCTATCAGTCGCTGCACACCACGCTGTTCGGCATGCACGGCGTTCCGATCGAGATCCAGATCCGCACCCGCGAAATGGAAGAGATGGCCAACAATGGCATCGCCGCCCATTGGCTGTACAAATCCAGCGGCGACGAGCAGCCAAAAGGCACTCACGCCCGTGCCCGTCAGTGGGTCAAAGGCGTGCTGGAAATGCAGCAACGCGCCGGCAATTCGCTGGAATTCATCGAAAGCGTGAAGATCGACCTGTTCCCGGACGAGGTCTACGTGTTCACGCCCAAAGGCCGGATCATGGAGCTGCCCAAGGGCTCCACGGCGGTCGACTTCGCTTACGCGGTGCACACCGACGTCGGCAACAGCTGCATTGCTTGCCGGATCAACCGTCGTCTCGCGCCGCTGTCCGAACCGTTGCAAAGCGGCTCCACGGTCGAGATCGTCAGCGCTCCGGGCGCACGGCCAAACCCGGCATGGCTCAACTTTGTAGTCACCGGCAAGGCCCGCACGCACATCCGCCATGCACTGAAACTGCAACGCCGTTCCGAATCCATCAGCCTCGGCGAGCGCCTGCTGAACAAGGTCCTCAACGGCTTCGACAGCTCGCTGGAAAAGATCCCGCAAGAGCGCGTCAAGGCAATGCTCACCGAGTACCGTCTCGAACTGATCGAAGACTTGCTGGAAGACATCGGCCTGGGCAACCGCATGGCCTACGTCGTCGCACGCCGCCTGCTCGGCGAAGGCGAACAATTGCCGAGCCCGGAGGGTCCGCTGGCGATTCGCGGCACCGAAGGCCTGGTGCTCAGCTACGCCAAGTGCTGCACGCCGATCCCGGGCGACCCGATCGTCGGTCACTTGTCCGCGGGCAAAGGCATGGTCGTGCACCTGGACAACTGCCGCAACATCAGCGAAATCCGCCACAACCCGGAAAAATGCATCCAGCTATCGTGGGCCAAGGATGTCACCGGCGAATTCAATGTCGAGCTGCGCGTCGAGCTGGAGCACCAACGTGGCCTGATCGCCTTGTTGGCCAGCAGCGTCAACGCAGCCGACGGCAATATCGAGAAAATCAGCATGGACGAACGCGATGGTCGCATCAGCGTGGTCCAACTGGTGGTCAGCGTGCACGACCGCGTGCACCTGGCCCGCGTGATCAAGAAACTGCGCGCACTGACCGGGGTGATCCGCATCACCCGCATGCGCGCCTAATCCCACCCCTACAAGGAGTCATCCATGACCAAGACTGTTATCACCAGCGACAAGGCCCCGGCCGCCATCGGTACTTACTCCCAGGCGATCAAGGCTGGCAACACCGTTTACATGTCGGGTCAAATTCCTCTGGACCCAAAAACCATGGAACTGGTTGAAGGCTTCGAAGCCCAGACCGTCCAGGTGTTCGAGAACCTCAAGGCCGTGGCTGAAGCTGCCGGTGGTTCGTTCAAGGACATCGTCAAGCTGAACATCTTCCTCACCGACCTGAGCCACTTCGCCAAGGTCAACGAGATCATGGGCAAATACTTCGACCAGCCTTACCCAGCGCGCGCCGCCATCGGTGTTGCCGCCCTGCCTAAGGGTTCGCAGGTTGAAATGGATGCCATCCTGGTCATCGAGTAATGCGTACGGCGCGGCCTCAGGCTGCGCCGACTGCTCTGCTGTAAAGAAAGCTTGAAAGGATTCCACCATGCGCAAAGCGCTTGCTCTCTCGCTGCTCGCCCTGATTTTGGGCGGATGTGCCAGCGACCCTGCCAGCCGTGACATCAGCGGCACCTGGATCAATCAGGCGGCGATTGATGCTGCATCCAAAGGCGCCCCCCTGCGTGAAGCGCTCCAGGCCTATGGTCCGAACCTGGAATGGGACGTCAACACCAAGGCCGGCCAGGCCCGCTACACCAATGGTTTTGAGAATGTCGACGGCAAGCTGTTGGGTGAAGAGTCCGGCGCCTGGAAAATCGACTTTTATGGCAGCTCCGGCAGCGAGCTGAAACGCGACGGCAAGCAACTGAGCCAGGCCGCGACCGATAACGAACCCGCCCAGGTCTTCGACCGCGCATCGGTTCCAGTGCCGGATGGCGCGCCACTCGGCGCCAGCTTCGAACGCGCACTGTATTCAGCCTACATGGGCGGCAGCTGGAAAGTCGTCAGCGGCCCCGGCGAAGGCAATACCGTGCAGTTCCAGGCCGATGGCCAGGTGACTGGCTTGCCGGGCAGCGATCGCTATGCCCTGTGCCTGGCAGGTGATTGCGCATCGATGAGCGGCGGCAACGACAACATGTGGCTGCAACTCAACGGGCAAGGAAATGCCTGGATCTTTGCGCGCAAAGGCAAGGAACTGGAGATTTTCCAGACCGTGAACACCGCCCAGGCGGACGAAATGCCTTCGTTCACGCCGGGTGACCGCAAGTGGTTGCTGGAAAAACAGTAACCCGAACTTGAACTGAACTCTGTAGGAGCCAGCTTGCTGGCGAAAGCGGCGTAACAACCAACATTGATGTTGAATGTAACGACCTTTCGCCAGCAAGCCGGCTCCTACAGGATGCGGGTGTCAGCAGCGCCCTTCAAGAATCGCCGCATAACCTTCGCGAAAGCTCGGATACGCTGGAGTCCAGCCCAACGCTTTCGCCCGAGCATTGCTGCAACGCTTGCTCCCGGTACGTCGCACGCTGGCATCCTCAGCCCAGTCCGTCACGCCCAGATACTCACGCAACCAGCCCACCACATCGGCCAAAGCGGCTGGCGCGTCATCGACGCCGATGTAGATATCATCCAGCTTCACCCCACGCCGGTCAGCCCCAAGCAGGCAGGCCATCAGCCCCGCGGCGTCATCGGCATGAATCCGGTTGGCATACAACGGTGGATCCACCACCACGCGGTAACCCCGGCGGACCTGAGTCAGCAACCACTCACGGCCCGGGCCGTAGATACCGGTCAAGCGCACGATACTGGCCGGGATGCCGCTGTTGAGCGCAATTTGTTCGGCTTCGAGCATCACTCGCCCTGAATATCCTGCCGCTATGGCGGGTGACGTCTCGTCGACCCACTCGCCTTCCTGCTGACCGTAAACGCTGCTACTGGAAACGAACAAAATGCGATTGGGCACTTGCCCATAGTCGTTCAGCCACTCCAGCACATGTTGCAAACCTTCCACGTAAGCCGCGCGGTAACCGGCCTCATCGTGATCGGTGGCGGCGGCGCAATACACCAGGTAATCCACGGCGCCAATTGGCCAGGTCGCCGGACAGTCTTTATTAAATAAATCGCCGGCAACGCCAATCACACCCTCGGGCAGGCGTGAAACGTCACGTCGCAGGCCATGAACTTCCCACCCGGAAGCCACCAATTGCGTCGCCAGACGACTACCGACATCACCGCAACCGGCGATCAAAACAGAAGGCGCGGACATCAGAAAACTCCCCTTGGAAACGGACAGACTAGCGCCGGCAATGGACGAGCGGCTAGCAATGCAGGAAAAAAAGAGACTCTATTACTTCTGTTAACAAGAATTACTTGCAATAATACGCGCCACTTTTGTTCTCGGCCCTTCGAGGCCTGGAAGAACATAACCCGTTTTTTTCTCTCAGGTCCGGCCAGCATGACACGCAATCAACTCTCCGCTTCGCCAACCAAACGACCTCGCGCCTGGAGCGCGGTGGCCGCCCTGCTGCTCAGCCTGATGCTGGCCCCAACCGCCGCATTCGCTGACGCACAAGCGCCAGCCACCCCGGCCGCTGCAACATCCGCACCGGCCGACCATGCTACCCCGGCTGCAGCGCCTGCCGCGACTGACCCGGCCCAGGCAACACCGGCTTCAGAAGCCCTCGGCGAAGACGTTCCTGAAGTCCTCGAAGCCAACAACACGCTCGGCATGGCACACGACTTGTCGCCATGGGGCATGTACCAGAACGCCGACATCATTGTGAAAATCGTGATGATCGGCCTGGCCATCGCATCGATCATCACCTGGACCATCTGGATCGCCAAAGGCTTTGAGCTGATGGGCGCCAAGCGTCGTCTGCGCAACGAGATCGTCCACCTGAAAAAAGCCACCACGCTGAAAGAAGCCAGCGCTACTGCGACCAGACCAGGCACCCTTGCCAACCTGCTGGTCCATGATGCCCTGGAAGAAATGCACCTGTCGGCCAGCAGCCGCGAGAAAGAAGGCATCAAGGAACGCGTCAGCTTCCGCCTTGAGCGCCTGGTGGCTGCCTGCGGTCGCAACATGAGCAGCGGCACCGGCGTCCTCGCCACCATCGGTTCCACTGCACCGTTCGTGGGCCTGTTTGGCACCGTGTGGGGCATCATGAACAGCTTCATCGGCATCGCCAAAACACAGACCACCAACCTCGCCGTCGTCGCTCCAGGCATCGCCGAAGCCTTGCTGGCGACCGCGCTGGGTCTGGTCGCGGCGATTCCTGCGGTGGTGATCTACAACGTATTTGCCCGCTCCATCGCCGGGTACAAGGCGCAGGTGTCCGACGCGTCGGCAGAAGTCCTGCTGCTGGTCAGCCGCGACCTCGACCACCAGCCTGAGCGCAGCTCGCAACCGCACATGGTGAAAGTGGGGTAATCGGCCATGGGCCTGCATTTGAAAGAAGGCGCAGACGACGATCTGGCCGAGAATCACGAAATCAACGTCACGCCGTTCATCGACGTGATGCTGGTGTTGTTGATCATCTTCATGGTGGCCGCTCCATTGGCCACCGTGGACATCAAGGTCGACCTGCCCGCCTCCACCGCCAAACCGGCGCCGCGGCCAGAAAAACCAGTGTTCCTCAGCGTCAAGGCTGACCAACGCCTGTTCCTCGGTGAAGACGAAGTGAAGGCCGAAGCACTCGGCGCCACACTCGACGCCAAGACCCAGGGCAAGAAAGACACGACGATCTTCTTCCAGGCCGACAAAGGCGTGGACTACGGCGACCTGATGAGCGTGATGGACAACCTGCGCTCCGCTGGCTACCTGAAGGTTGGTCTGGTCGGCCTCGAGACGGCAGTCAAGAAATGATCAACACGCGCCATAAGCTGACGCGTTACAGCGGTAGCCTGGCCGTGGTGCTGGGTGTTCACGCGCTGGCCATCGCGCTGGCTGTGAACTGGACGGCTCGCCCGCCTATCGAATTGCCGCCTCAGGCAATGATGGTCGAGCTGGCACCGATTCCTGCCCCGCCACCGCCCGCACCGCCGAAGGTCGTCACACCACCGCAGCCACCGGCTCCGGTTGAAGAATTGCCGATTCCGAAGCTCGCTGAAGCGCCAAAGGCCGAGATCGCAGTACCGAAACCGGTCAAACCCAAGCCCAAGCCTCAACCGCCCAAGCCTGTGGAGAAAAAGCCCGAGCCGCCGAAGGAAAAGCCGTCCGAGGCGAAACCGAGCGAAGCACCACCAACGCCGGCGCCAACGGAGAAATCCGCTCAGCCAGCCCCAGGCCCATCAGCTGCTCAAGTAGCTGCCAAAGCCAGTTGGGAGGGCACGTTGCTCGCGCATTTGGCCAAGTACAAAAAGTACCCGGCCAGTGCCCAGTCGCGGGGCAAGGAAGGTTTGAACCGACTGCGCTTTGTCGTGGACGCTGAAGGCAATGTGTTGTCGTTCGAATTGGTGAGCCCCTCCGGAACTGCCGATCTGGATCGGGCGACCCTGGACATGATCCGCCGCGCCCAACCACTGCCCAAGCCACCGTCGGACATGCTGACCAACGGCTCGATCGAAATTGTTGCACCGTTTGTGTATTCGCTGGAAAAACGCCGGCGCTAGTAACCGCCCCTGTAGGAGCTGGCTTGCCAGCGATAGCTGATGTATCAGCCCGCGACGATGCTGGATGTTATGACGTCATCGCCGACAAGCCAGCTCCTACAGGGGATGATCGATTTGCTCAAGGCACCGAAAGGTGCCTTTTGCATATCTGGAATCGGCAAACACGCATTGCCCGGTGTCACTCAACACATACTGTCTGATAACGTGCGTCTATCGATTGCAGGCGGTATGCTTGGCCCGCAACTTCATGGACGCTTGCTATGACTCTCACAGAATTACGCTACATCGTTACCCTCGCCCAAGAGCAGCACTTCGGCCACGCGGCTGAGCGTTGCCACGTCAGCCAGCCGACCCTGTCGGTGGGCGTGAAAAAGCTTGAAGACGAACTCGGTGTGCTGATTTTCGAGCGCAGCAAAAGCGCCGTCCGCCTGACTCCGGTCGGCGAAGGCATTGTGGCCCAGGCGCAGAAAGTCCTGGAACAGGCCCAAGGCATTCGCGAACTGGCGCAAGCAGGCAAGAACCAACTGACCGCTCCGCTGAAAGTCGGCGCGATCTACACCGTTGGCCCGTATCTGTTCCCGCACCTGATTCCGCAACTGCACCGGGTCGCCCCGCAGATGCCGTTGTACATCGAAGAAAACTTCACCCACATCCTGCGTGACAAGCTGCGCAACGGCGAACTCGACGCGATCATCATCGCGCTGCCGTTCAATGAAGCGGATGTGCTGACCCTGCAACTCTACGACGAACCGTTCTACGTCTTGATGCCGGCACAGCACCCGTGGACGCAAAAAGAAACCATTGATGCCGGCCTGCTCAACGACAAGAGCCTGTTGCTGCTCGGCGAAGGCCACTGCTTCCGCGATCAAGTGCTGGAAGCCTGCCCGACCTTGACCAAAGGCAACGACGGCGCCAAGCACACCACCGTGGAATCGAGCTCCCTGGAAACCATTCGCCACATGGTTGCGTCCGGTCTCGGCATCTCGATCCTGCCGCTGTCAGCGGTGGACAGCCATCACTACGCTCCCGGCGTGATTGAAGTTCGACCGCTGTCGGCGCCTGTGCCGTTTCGCACCGTGGCCATCGCCTGGCGTGCAAGCTTCCCGCGTCCGAAAGCCATTGAAATCCTCGCTGACTCCATTCGCCTGTGCTCGGTGGCCAAACCATCGGCGCCGGTGGTGGCGGGCTAAGCAAGCGTCATGACTGAGTTGTCGCACGTGTCGGTGACGGCACTCAAGGGTGTCGGCGAAGCAATGGCCGAAAAACTGGCCAAGGTCGGCCTGGAAAATCTTCAGGATGTGCTGTTTCACCTGCCGCTGCGTTATCAGGACCGCACTCGGGTAGTTCCGATCGGCGCGCTGCGCCCAGGCCAGGACGCGGTGATCGAAGGCACCGTCAGCGGCGCCGATGTGGTCATGGGCCGACGCCGCAGCCTGGTGGTGCGCCTGCAAGACGGCACCGGCGGGCTCAGTCTGCGCTTCTACCATTTCAGCAACGCACAGAAAGAAGGCCTCAAGCGTGGCACGCGGATTCGTTGCTACGGCGAAGCGCGGCCCGGCGCCTCGGGACTGGAAATCTACCACCCGGAATACCGCGCCATCACCGGTGACGAACCACCGCCGGTGGATGAAACCCTGACGCCGGTGTACCCGCTCACCGAGGGCCTGACGCAGCAGCGCTTGCGCCAACTGTGCATGCAAACCCTGACTTTGCTCGGCCCGAGCAGCCTGCCCGACTGGCTACCGAATGAACTGGCCCGGGACTATCAACTGGCGCCACTGGCCGATGCGATCCGCTACTTGCACAACCCACCCGCCGATGCCGATGTCGACGAACTCGCCTTGGGTCATCACTGGGCGCAGCATCGTCTGGCTTTCGAAGAACTGCTGACTCATCAACTGTCCCAGCAACGCCTGCGCGAAAGCATGCGCTCGCTACGCGCACCGGCGATGCCGAAAGCCACGAAGCTGCCGGCCAAATACCTGGCCAACCTCGGCTTCTCGCCGACCGGCGCGCAGCAACGGGTCGGCAATGAAATCGCCTACGACCTGAGTCAGCACGAACCGATGCTGCGGCTGATCCAGGGCGACGTTGGCGCGGGTAAAACCGTGGTGGCCGCCCTCGCCGCGTTGCAAGCGCTGGAGGCCGGGTACCAAGTGGCGCTGATGGCGCCCACCGAGATTCTCGCCGAACAACACTTCATCACCTTCAAGCGCTGGCTCGAACCGCTGGGCATCGAGGTCGCATGGCTGGCTGGCAAGCTAAAAGGCAAGAACCGCGTGGCGGCGCTGGAACAAATCGCCGGCGGCACGCCGATGGTGGTCGGCACCCACGCGCTGTTCCAGGACGAAGTGCAATTCAAGAACCTGGCGCTGGTGATCATCGACGAACAGCACCGCTTCGGTGTGCAACAGCGGCTGGCGTTGCGGCAGAAAGGCGTCGGCGGACGGATGTGCCCGCATCAGCTGATCATGACCGCCACACCGATCCCGCGCACGCTGGCCATGAGCGCCTACGCCGACCTCGACACCTCGATCCTCGACGAATTGCCGCCCGGCCGAACCCCGGTGAACACCGTGCTGATCACCGACACCCGGCGCGTCGAAGTCATCGAACGGGTGCGCGGCGCCTGTGCCGAAGGGCGTCAGGCTTATTGGGTGTGCACGCTGATCGAAGAGTCGGAAGAGCTGACCTGCCAGGCTGCCGAAACCACTTACGAAGACCTCACCGCCGCCCTCGGCGAGTTGAAGGTCGGGCTGATCCACGGACGCATGAAACCCGTCGAGAAAGCCGCAGTGATGGCCGAATTCAAGGCGGGCAACTTGCAGCTGCTGGTCGCCACCACCGTGATCGAAGTCGGTGTGGACGTGCCCAACGCCAGCCTGATGATCATCGAAAACCCCGAACGCCTTGGCCTCGCCCAACTGCACCAGTTGCGCGGTCGTGTGGGGCGGGGCAGCGCCGCCAGCCATTGCGTGCTGCTCTACCACCCGCCGCTGTCGCAAATCGGTCGTCAGCGCCTGGGTATCATGCGCGAAACAAACGACGGTTTTGTCATCGCCGAAAAAGACCTCGAACTGCGCGGCCCCGGTGAAATGCTCGGCACGCGGCAGACTGGTCTGCTTCAATTCAAAGTCGCGGACCTGATGCGCGACGCCGACCTGCTACCCGCCGTGCGAGACGCCGCGCAAGCATTGCTAGAGCGCTGGCCCGACCATGTCAGCCCCCTGCTGGATCGTTGGTTACGCCATGGGCAGCAATACGGCCAAGTGTGAGCACCGTCGCAGTTTGTGAGCGATGGGTTTAAGCAAGCTGGTTATACTCCTGCAATTGTTTTAGAACGGATACAGACCATGACCGAAGTTGCCCTCGCACCCGCTACCCCGCACGCGCCGTCGGTCATTCGGCTGTTACTGAACAAAATGGGCATCGCCTACGAAGAGGTTCTCGACCATCACGGCTTGAACCCGGCGCGCAAGGTCCAGGCCGTACTGCTCGATGACGCCGTCGGCGCGCTGATGGTGCTGTTCCCGCAGAGCCAATTGCTGGACCTCAATCGCCTCACCGAACTCACCGGGCGCCGACTCACTGCCGTGCCGACTGAACGCCTGGAAAAGATGCTCGGCAAGCACAACCTGAGCCTGTTGCCCGGCCTGCCGTCACTCACCAGCTCACCGTGCCTGTACGAAGAAAGCCTGCTGCGTGAACCGATGGTGCTGGTCAACTCGGGCGAGCCGGGCGTGCTGCTGGAAATCACCAGCGAAGCCTTCAAATCCATGCTGAACAAAGCCAGTGCCGCCAACTTCGGCGAAGCGCTGACCAGCATCCGCCCGAACCTCGACCGCCCCGACGATGACCGCGAGGAAATCACTCAGGCCGTTCAAGCGTTCACCGCGCGACGCATCCAGCAACGCCTGGAAGCGACCATCGAAATTCCACCGCTGGCCGAAACCGCGCAGAAGATCATCAAACTGCGCGTCGACCCCAACGCCACCATCGACGACATCACCAGCGTGGTCGAAACCGACCCGGCACTGGCCGCGCAAGTGGTGAGCTGGGCGGCGTCGCCGTACTACGCCTCGCCGGGCAAGATTCGTTCAGTGGAAGACGCCATCGTGCGCGTGCTGGGTTTCGACCTGGTGATCAACCTGGCACTCGGCCTGGCCCTGGGCAAAACCCTGAGCCTGCCCAAGGACCACCCGCAACACGCCACGCCGTACTGGCAGCAATCGATCTACACCGCCGCCGTCATCGAAGGCCTGACCCGCGCCATGCCGCGCGCCCAGCGTCCGGAAGCCGGACTGACCTACCTGGCCGGCCTGCTGCACAACTTCGGTTACCTGCTGCTGGCCCACGTGTTCCCGCCACACTTCTCGCTGATCTGCCGCCACCTGGAGGTCAACCCGCACCTGTGCCACAGCTACATCGAGCAACACCTGCTGGGCATCAGCCGCGAACAGATCGGCGCATGGCTGATGCGCTACTGGGACATGCCCGAAGAACTGTCCACCGCGCTGCGCTTCCAGCACGACCCAAGCTACGACGGCGCCTACGCCGAATACCCGAACCTGGTGTGCCTGTCCGTGCGCCTGCTGCGCAGCCGTGGCATCGGTTCCGGCCCGGATGAAGACATCCCCGACGCCCTGCTCGAACGCGTTGGCCTGACCCGCGCCAAAGCGGAAGACGTCGTCAGCAAAGTACTGGAAGCTGAAGTGCTGCTACGCGAATTGGCCTCGCAGTTTTCCCAAGCCTAAATGCATCGCGGGCAAGCGTCGCGCTGCGGACCTGAATCCCGCAGGAGCGCGGCTTGCCCGCGATGAATTCAACTCGGTCCCAGGAGGAGTGGAAACTCGCCCTCGGAGCTTTGTCCTATCTATCATGTCAAATAACGCACTAAACTATTCTGCCCGATGAGAGCTAGTTTCTTATCATTTGTTATGACCATCTCCCCATAGCTATCCCCTTGAGAATTCCATCCCGTACCGTTGAACGACAGATCAAGTTGTCCATTTGATAGATAGCGTGCAACTACTGATCCGGCGACAAGGATTTTATTACCATCTTCCTGCCATGCGCACTCTCGCCACAAACTTTTACCAGGCACTACTCCAGCAAAAAGTGGCCTTCCGTTGTTAAACACAAGATTGAAAGACCCATTAGTATTTAGAACTGCCATCCATGGCGTTTTAGTGGTAGGGATAACACTCCAATTATCATAGGCGGTCCCCACAACAACAATTGCTCCATCCTGCTCCCTGACTGAGAGGGTCGTAGCCGAAATCATTCCAAAATCAGGGCTAGCAATAATGACGGGTTGCCCGTTATTAAAGCTTCTATCTACCTCGCCATTGTCGTTGTAACGAACAATAAAGCCACTCGTAGTTTCTCCAACAACGAAGGAACCGCATAACAGAAATTTCCCATCCTTCTGTAGCGCAATACTAATGGCTTCGTTGTCTTCAGGGTCAGCCAAATCGAGCTGTACAATTATAAAGCCCGTGCCGTTAAAGGTCTTGTCAACCGACCCGTCTGGCATAAGGCGAAAGATAAACCCATTAAACCCGCGGCCATCAAAAATTCCGCTATGAGCAATCAACATCTTGCCATCCGGTAGCGCGCATACAGAACCACCAATGTAATCAACAGCGGGGGTTAGTTGATTAATTTTTTGTTCACTTTTTGGCTTTGTAGCTCTTGGGTAAATAAGGTCATAGGGATGAATTCGCAAAAAACCATCGGAACCAAAAGTAGTATCAATACAACCATTAAAATCAAGTCGAACGAATACCATATCTTGCTGGCCAAAATCTATATAGGTACTCTTCACCAGGAATTTATCATCCGAATACGGAAATAACCCAAACCTGGCCCCAGTATTGAAACCGATAGGCAAAATTACCGATCCGTTTACACCAAACGAAGATTCAAAAAAACCATTCGTATTTACACGCCTTAACTGCAAAGTACGGAGCCATTCTCTACGATCACCATTGGCATAAATCAGCTTCCCATTAGATAAAGCAAGAATGGAGTGAGGGATACTCCAACTCACTTCAGATACCAGATCTACCACTCCATTATCACCAAAAGACGGGTCAAGTGTACCCGCATTAATTTCTCTCTTAATATGTTCCATGGCGGCACTCCATTGTGCTGAGTAAAAAGTGAACCCCACTACACCCAGCACAGTTGAGCACGCCAAAAAGGCAGCCGTGACCTGTTATAAATGACAGTTCTTTAGTTTTTTTTGTTGGGTATTTAAGATTATTTAGTCGAGAACCTTTAACCATCCAAGGTGATCATTACCCGCATGGCGGGCAATTTCGTTCAGCTCGATGGTATTGAACAGCTGCTTTCGAGTTGAGTATCGAGGACGCACTTGCTTATTTGGCTAAAAAGAAGCCAATCGACTATAAGGCCGTGCTCAACGTCCACGAAACCCTGTTTTCCGGGTTTTACCACTGGGCTGGAAAAGACCGGAATGAGCTTGTGCCGCACCTGGCAGTGTTCAAGGGCTCAAGATGACCCAAGAAACACAGTCTTCGAGCACCCGAACTCTATTTGATCTCTGTCGACTATGCGTTCAAGTTGGCAGCAGAAAGATCTATAAAACATACAGGGAACAGTCCCTTGATGCCGGCGAACCTCCTCAATCGGAAGACTGAAGAGGCTAACTAGTTAAAGCTTCGATCCGACCAGAATCCCGTAAACACCGGCCTGAAAGATCTCAAACCTTAGGCTTGGCCTTCCTCGGTTTCAGATATTTGGTCAATCCCTGAAACCAGATCACCAGCGCCGGGTTGCCCTTGATCTGAATAGATTTGTCCTGAATCCCCGTCATGAATGCCAACTGCTTGTTCTTCGCCTGCATCGTGGCAAAGCCATAGGTGGCATCTTTAAAAGCAATGGCAAACGCAGGCTCGGCGTACACACCCGCCTTGCTGGTGATGCGCTGATCCTTCACGCGGAAATGCCGAGCCACTTTCCCGTCCAGGGTTTGCAGCTGAAACACCAACTCCTTGTCGCCTAACTGCTGCTGAAACGCAGGATTGGTCCGACTGGCCTTGCCCATTAACAAACCCATCATCCACAACAGAAAACGAAATTTCATGCGCAAGCCTCAATAGAAAAATGAACAGCCGGCGCAGTGTAGCGACTTCAAGCCACAACTCCACTATCGAGTTGCGTTAGCAGAAGATGATGCACTTTTTGACGCTGATGACCACCAAGTCATTGACGAACCAGACCTCTAAGAGCGTCGATAAAACACCTGCCGCCACCAAGAGGAAGGGCCTCCCAAGATGTCACGCAGATGGCAAGCTGAGAGATGTCTAGCGGCCGGATCGAAAGCCAATGCCGTTCGCAAAGCTTGCCAGACGTGTTTGGGCAGATTAACGGGCGCTTGTAGTTCAAGCTCAAGGCATTCATTGACGGCCTGAGTTGATGACAGACGGCGCATGGGATTTTTTCCACTGGCCAGTTCATAGATCACACAAGCAACGGAGAAGACATCAGCCCTGCTGGTTAGTGGTTCACCACACAACAGTTCCGGCGCAGCATAGCCCGGAGTCCAGGCACTGAAGCGACTACGGCTCAGTTGCGGCAGGCCTGGCAGGACGCCCTTCTCAGCCTGGCCCAAACCGAAATCGAACAGCTTTACGCCTTCTTCGCCGAGCATCACGTTGCTCGGTTTCAAGTCGCCGTGGAGAACGCCGCGACTGTGGGAGTAGGCCAGGGCATCGAGCAACCCAAGTGCGATATCACGCAGGTCCGGCCACGGTAACCCCAAAGGGTGTTCGCAGAGCAATTTATCCAGAGTCAGGCCACGCATCAGTTCCATGGTGAAAAAAGCCCGCTGGCACTGAGTGTCCACTTCGAAGCTGTGCGAGCGCAGCACATTTGGGTGATGCAGTCGCCGGGTCAGGGCAAACTCGCTATAGAGCAATGCACTGGCGTCTGGTGAATCGGCAAAATCTTCACCGAGGACTTTCAGCGCGATTTTAGGTTCCGGATCTCCAAACTGCTCGTGCAGCAAATCCCGAGCGCGATATACCACCCCCATGCCGCCAGCGCCAAGCAAACGTTCGATGCGGTAACGCCCACCCAATACCTTCGGCAAGTCGCCAGTGCGCAGGTGCGTCGGAGTTGCAACACGCGGTGTTTGAGCGGGTTTGGCGAAGGCGAAAAAGGTCAGGCTGGCCTCCTCCTTACTGTTTGGCAGGGATTCAGACACTGGCGCAAGCTCAATCATCAGCGGATGACCACGCCGGTCAGGTTGTCCCGTGCAGGACCGCACAAAGCATCATCGAATAAACGCGCCAGCGCCTCGCTCGGTTCATTCAGGCTCAAAGCACTGCCCAGTAAGTTGCTGCTCAGGCTTTGGTACAACCCATCGCTGCACAGCAAAAATGCATCACCGGGATGTACCTCCATCTCCAGTACTTCGAGGGTCAGTTGCTCACTGGCCCCCACTGCCCGGGTCAATGCATGAGCCTGAGGATGCGCGCGAGCCTCACTGATGCTCATCTGCTGTTCATCAATCAGCTGTTGCATCAACGAATGGTCTTTAGTCAACTGATACAAGCGCTGCCCACGCCACAAATAACAACGACTGTCGCCGGCCCAGACACACGCAGCGCGACTGCCATCGACCAGTAACGCCACCACAGTGCTGCCGATGATGGCGTCGCGGCGTTCCGCAATGATGGTCAGTTCCTGACTCAAACGCCGGTTCAGCCAGTGCAGGCAATGGCGCACGCTTTTGAGTCGATCGTCGAAGTCGTCGAGTGGGGGCAAATCCGCAAGACTGGCCACGATCAACTGGCTGGCGATGTCGCCACTCTGGTGGCCACCCAAACCGTCAGCGACGACCCAGAAGCCCATTTGTGGGCAATCCAGGAAAGCATCTTCATTACGTTCCCGAACCTTGCCCGGATCAGTATGCGCAGCGCTATGCCAAGGACCTTCATTCGGCATCACAGCTGGACCGGCATTCGGAACGTGCGTAGCACGCCAACGTCAAACGGGTTCGGCGTGCGTTGGCTCGTCAGCAGGTAGTTGGCTCGTAACCCACCCAGATCCGCTTTGAACATCAATACATCACGGCCGGACAGATACTCGGTTTGCATCAGATCGAGCAATCGGAACAGCGACCATGGACCGCTGTTTTTCTCGATACCGATCGGGCGGCCAACCATTTTGTCGAGCACCAGGCTCGTTCGTCCGCCCTCCGCATCGGCAGGCCACTTGAAGGAAGCCGCCACGATCGGACCGTGACGGTACTCCATGGTTTTGTCGCCAAAGCGGAACTCGGAACGGCTGACCATCGAGTCGAGGGTGTACGGCTCCAACTTGAACTGCACCTGCGGCTCATCGGGACTTTCGGCGAAAAAGCTTTGGCGAATGACGTGCGCCTTAGCCATCTGATCGAGATACACCCTGGACAGGGGCAAGCTCAACCCATCGATATTGCGTAACCGGTAGTTACCCGGGCCGCCGCTGACAAATGGACGCATGTAATTGTCGAAGAACCGGTCTACGACACCATGGGTTTTGAAGAACTCGCGGAAGTCGTTGATCGCCACATCGCTGGCGCTGTGTGCACTGAACGGATACCGATTGCTGATGGCTTTGCCGTAGAAGCTATAAAGCTCGTGCTGATAACGCTGGTTGAGAAACTGGTAAGCATCGTTGAGCACCAGGCGCCATGTATCTTCGGCCAGCGCGTTGAACCAGGCACCCACCGGACGCGGCAAGCGCCCGGACGCCGTACGCAGATGAGAAAGGGCATCACGCTGGCTACCCATGCGGGCCTTGGCCATGTCGAATGCCGCCTGATCCGGTGCGCTGGCACGGGCGAGGCTCGCGAGTTGCAGCTGTAGATCGTTGAGCGCTTGCAGCGTCGGCGTCAGGTCAGCAGCCGGACCGTTGCTGTCGTCGAGCAGGCGATGCAATGGCTCGAAGCGGCGTTGCAGGGCATTTTTTGCCGTGTCCGGTAGATTTTTGGCCAGCGCGCCCGAAGCCTTTTGGGCGGCGACCGCGGCGAGCTTGCCGCCCGGCTCTACGCGCTGTTGGACGACGACCGCCACGTCATCCACACTCTCTGCGATCGTCGGGAACCGGGTGTTTTCACGCACTTGCGCTAACAATTGCAGCAAGGGTGAATGGGCAGAGATCAAGCCAGCCAGTTGTTCGGTGCCTTCACCGGCATTGTTGATCGGTTGCAGTGCAACTCGACCAATTGCATCGCCCCAGAGGTTGGCGTAGTCGCGGAAATACAATTGCTCAAGTTCAACCTTCAAGCGACGCAAATCCATGCCGCTGATGTCCGAACCTTCACCCAATACCCAATTGTCACGCAGAATTTCGGTGACCAGCGCAGTACCCTGGAGTGAAAAATATTGCTGATAGCCCTGCCTGGTGTAAAACCCTGGAATTACGTAGTCGGTGCCGACAAACAGTGAGCCCTGCGTTCCCAAATGTTGGCTCAACCGGTACTCCGGGAGAGTTCGAGCCTGATCGCGCAACATCCGGTAAACCACGTTGGCCAACGTTTCGCTGCGCAGTGACTGACGCGCCTGCGCCACCAGTTGATCATTGAGCGGGTAACTGAATGATTGCGTCAATAAGCGCTCGAAGTGTGCATTCAGGCTATTTTGCACAGGCGTATTGCCGGCATAACGCAGGGACACGTCAGTGGTGACCCACTCCTTCAGCCATGCCGAATCACGGCGATCCTTGATGCTCAACATCAGATACGCACGCAGGCTCCCGAGCAGGCGCTCACGGTCTTTCATGTGGGTGCGAATCTGCCCTTCCAACAGCGCTGCAATCCGCGGCAACAGGTGTTTTTCAAGCTCTTGCTGGTAAGCGTTCCTGATAACGGGACTGGCAGCGTCACCCTGATACAGCCCACTGCGTTCGCGGTAGGAAACATCACCTTTTCCAGGGAAGACCTGAGTTGCTGCGTAGCTGTTGTCGAGTGCTTGAAGCGCCGTTGGCAAATCATCCTGAGCAGTCAGGGCCGAGCGCTGTTGAGTCCAGGCAAGAGCCAAGGATCGTAAGTTTTCCAGTCGTTCATGATTGGCCGAAAAGCTGGTTGCCCACAACAATCCGCAAAGGCTCAGTGCTGCCAATGCCCCCATATACAACGCACGCTGCCCCCAATGGATGCGGCTGCGCTCACGTTTATCCAGACCGGCAAGATCAGCCTCGGGAAAAATGATCCGGTTGAATATATGGTTTATGAAGCGTGAGTGAACAGCGCCCCGGTTAGACGACACTCCGCTCTTCACGCCGCTGCCGGCATCCGTGCTCGTATCCAGCGGTTTGCTCAAGTGAGCAGCGCTGGTGAAGTAGAAGCCACGCAATTGGCTCACGCGTTGGTAACGATTGCCGATGAAGGCTGCTTCGATGAATTGGCACAGGCCTTCGCCGATCAACCCGAGTTGATGCGGGAAGTCGAGGATACGACCCCGGCACCGTGGGTCACGCTCCTGATGCATACGCAGGATGACCTGACTGTTGAGGCGACGGAGCAGTGTTTCGAATTCAGCGCGAACCACAGCCGTATCAACCTTGCGCAACACTTCACCAACGCACGCGCCAAACACCTGATCACGCTCGTCGCGAGTCAATTGATCGAAAAACTCGTCAAAACCAGGCTGTTCATCCATTTTGGTTAATACGAAATAAACCGGCAGGTCGACATGCAACTTTTGCTGTATCTCGTGCAGGCGTGCACGCACCTGAAGCGCCAGGGTGCTTAACGCATCTTGATCGTTGGTGAGCAGCGTTTGGACAGGCAAGGTGACCAACACGCCATTGAGTGGACGGTTACGCCGTCGCTTGTGCAGCAGATCCAGCACCGTATTCCAGCCACTCGCGTCGACGTCGGTATCCAATTGGGTCAGGTAGCGACCGGCCGTATCGATCAGCACACCGTGCTCGGCAAAATACCAATCGCAGTATTGGGTAGCCTCCGGTATCGGGCTCGGTTTTCGGTCAATTATGTTGAGCGGAAACTCAAGGCCGGACAAATCCAGAAGGCTAGTTTTACCGCTACCCTGGGGGCCAATGACCAGGTACCACGGCAATTCACTGCGCCACTGCTCACTGCGATGGGGATAAAGGCTTGAAGTCTTGAGGGTATTTAGGGCGTCTTTGAAACGGAGCCTCAGCTCCTTACGTTCTTCGTGGATTTTCTTTTCACGGATTAGCCGGGCCTGTCCATCTTCTGTGCCTTCCAGCACTTGCTTGCTTAAGCCTGTGCGCCAGCTCACGAAAACCATGATCAGCCCCCAGATCAGGAACATCACACTGATGCTCAGCAGACGTGAGGTCGGACTTTCCCAGAACTTGTAGTCATCCACTGCCAAGAGCGGGCCGACGCACCATATCAACAGCGCCACGAACAACACCAACAACAGTGTCCAGAGCCATGTCTTGCGCAGCAACGCGCCGGTTTGTTTGAAGTACTTTTTCATCAGGCGCCCCTGTTTAGCCGTTGCGACTGCAGCTCAAGCGCTGCCTGATCAAGCTGTTGAAAGGGCTGCAAGACAGTGGTGCGCTGCTCACTCAACACCCAGGCAAAGCCCGAATACATCACTGCCATACACACCGCTGTAATCACCACTACCGTCCACCACGGAACAATTCGCACCCAGTCTTTTCTCTGGTCGCGAATGCCCTGCAAGTGAGTTGAGAGTTCACGCGGTACGTCCGGGCGCAGATGGCGAATCTGCCGATAAAGGGCATCGCGAAGCTCCTCGAGCTCCATAAGACCGCGCGACTGAATGCGATATTTGCCCTCGAAACCCAGCGACAAACACAAGTACATCAGCTCCAGAATTAGCAGGTGCTTGACGGGATTCTTCGACAGACTCACCAGTAGATGGAAAAACTTTTCGCCCCCCGACGTTTCATTGTGAAACTTGCTCAAAAGGCTCATCTGGGACCATTCACTTTCTTTGCCCCAAGCAGTGGTCACCACCGCTTCGTCCACCACCGTGCACAGTACATAACGTGCTGTGGACAAATGGCTGGCCTCAACACTGTTGTGCTGCGCACTTATCGAGAAATTTTCCACTGCGAGGCTCAATCGCTTGTTAAGGCTCGGCAAGTCTTCGCTGACGGCGTTCCGCTTGAGCCGCACCACTTCTGATAGCAGGCAGGACGCTGCCGCGACCAGTGGATTGAGACTGATACTGAAACTTGCTGCCGGGCCCCGCTGAGCCGAGTAAACCATGCGTTCTTCCAGCTGTTCGAAACGCGGCGGCGCGGCAGAGTCCGTCAATGGCCCCTGTGCCGGGCCGTGTCCCTGACGGTCGAGCAGGACGGTTTTGTCGTCCTGGCAAAATTCCATGTCCTTGATCATGTCGGTCAGTTCCTGATAGCCCAAAAATTAAGTTCGAGCTCGGCAAACTCACCGGAAACGTGGAACGCGAAACCACCTGAGCGCTGGAGCTGTGCCAGGTCGTCGGAACTCAACTCGAGGATGAAATAGGTTTTGTTGGCATGGAAAGCGATTTGCCGCGGCGCGACTGCCAATGGCTTGATCTTGATTCCAGGCAGATGGAGGTTGACCAGTTGACGAATGCTTTCGACCGGGCCGACCTTGAGGTGGGCCGGCAACCGATGGCGCAGTTCTTCGCCATCGCAGTTGGCACTTGCTGCCAGCACGAACGAGGCCGAACCCAACAAATTATGATCCTGTAAAGGCGAAACGATGATCCCGTACTGACGCGCCTGCATTACCAGTTCGACCGCATGCTGTTCGAGCACCATCGACAGCACCTGGCGAATCGCTTCCATCAGCTTGCGAAAGCTTGCGCCCTGGTCGCTGTGCTCATAGCGACTATCCAGACGCGGACGCTTGCTGTCACTGGAGAAAGTCGCCAGCTCGCCAAGCAGGGTCAGTAACGTGCAGTACAGCGCTTGCGGGTGAACCTGCTCCAGATTGAGGTAATGCCGCAATAGCAACTCGGTGCGGTTAATCAATTGCAGCATCATGAAATCACCGACTTCCGCGCCCCCCACTTTGCCATTGGAGCGAATCCGCTCGGCGATGGTGTCGCCCCGATGACCGAGCATGCTGATCACTTCTTTCAGGCACGAAAGCAGATAGTTGGATGAATGCGCCTGAAGGTAAGTCGGAACGAAATCCGGGTCGAGGCTGATCACGCCATCGGGCGTGGTGGCGAGGACTTCGCAGATTTTCAGCTTTACATAGACCTGATCGCTTTGCTGTTCGCCAAGCAGCAAGCGGAAGTCCGGGCGGGCGCAGCTGATTTGGCTGGCAGAGCTGTCACCTGCGCTGGAGTCCGCAACTTCCATTTCATAAGCGATGTAACGCGCCAGTACGTCACCCTGCTCCGGACGACGGGACTCGACATGATTGCCAGTCACAAGCGGCAGAGCCAGATAAACCGGTGTATTACCGGTATTGGCAGGCACATCCAGCGCCAGCGGCTTGGTACTGCCCCCGATCTCGAAGAAGCTGCCATCGGGCAGAACTCCCGACGCCTGGCTGATCACCAGTTTGCCCATGTTAAGGAACTGCGAATCGACTTCCAGGCTCAAGAAGCCCCATGTGTAGCTGCCCAGCAATTGCGTACGAACCTTCAGTTGATGGTCGTGGTATCGATCGTTGTGCTGGAAGTGCTGGGGACGCAGCAACATGCCTTCCTGCCAAATGACTTTATGAGTGCTCATGTCAGTCATCCGCCCTGGCTAACGTTTCATGATTGTTGCGTATACCGGCCTGATCGAGTGTCAGGTCGACGCTGGTAATACCCGCCGGCGTGATGGGCACGGTGTAGCGCCATCGGGTTTCCGGCAGGTCGCGGTAAGCGGCGAGAATGCCGACGTAGCGGCTTCCTTTCTTCACGCTGAGCTTGAGACTCACGGTTTCACCGGGGCGCAGGTCCAGCTCCTCGCTAGTCACCAGGTCCGGGGCCAGGGATTCCTTGGCGCGTTCGTAGAGGCTGAAAAAATCAGCATTTTCGAAAGCAACCGGGTGCCTGAGCTCAAACAGGCGAACAACGATCGGCGACGGGCGTCCGTTGAGATCCGGGTTCAGTTGGTCACTGGCTGTCAGCTGCAGATTGAGCTTGGTCACGCTGGAATAGGGCGACAACGAAAAGCAGCCGGCCAATGAAACCATCACCAAGAGCACAGTCAACGCTTTGAAAAAAACGGTCGGGCAGCGAGACATATGCATCATCCTGGGTAGTCGGCATGGAGGATCGAAATCAGGCGAATCTGCTCTTCGTAAGCCTGGGCGAAGTCACGTGTCAGCAAACGTTCGCTCCAATCGTCATCCTGAAGCAGCGCCTGGTGATACCGGCTGAAAGCCCGCCAACGGCTGCCGGAAGTGGCGAACAGCGACTTGCTATCGCGCTCAAAACGCAGCGTCAGCTGTTGCGGCGAAAAGTGTTCCAAGGCCCCTCGAACTGCTGCGCGGCTGGCCGTGAGCGAGGCGACTTGATGCGCCTGCAAATCACGGAACGCGCGTGGGATCACTTGATCCGCGGATATCTGACCCGACTTGTTTGTCAGCAAAAGCAGCTCCAACGCTTCGCCCGCATCGACGGCAAATCTGAATGGATTCGTCTGGAAGCCTTGCACGGTCGACTGGGCTAAACGCAGGTCGTTTTTCAGCTCGTTTCGGGTACGCAGACTCTGCTGCAAACCGCTGATGCTCTGCTTGAGCATACCGGCAGCATTCAGCGCCAATGCTTCACGGGAGGCACGATCAAGGCCCTTGAGGTCTACTCCCAATGCGGCACCAAAGTGCTCCCAGAAATCTTCATTCTGGCCTTCGCCAACTTCTGGCGTCGTGATTGGCGCAGGGTCAGGCGGGACATCGATCAGAACCGGGACCCTCAGGTTTTCCATGTCGATACGTGCGAAGTCGGCACGTTGCATGGGCTCCTGATAAGGTGTGTCGAGCGCGGACAATTCGTCGACCTCGCGATGCATCAGCTCTTGTTGTTCCAGCAACTTCAAAGGATCGAGGTCGAGAAAGACATCGTCGGGAATGACGTTAAATGGCGTTCGTGAACCAGGGGATTCGATGTTGGCTCGTGGTGAGTCATAACTCAGTCGTGCCCGGATCTCGAAATCACCCAGCAAGTAAAAACTGCCCGTCTCGATACGTACCGCCTCACCCTTGATCAGGTGGCCACCGCTTACACCATCCTGGATACCGTTGCTGCTGGTATCCGTCAGAAGAAACGCGCCATTGTGGAAGCTGACTGTCGCGTGATGGCTGGAAAGATGCCGCTTGCGGTCAGGAATAATCCAGTCGCAATCCTCGCCACGACCGATCACGCCGCCTGCCTGCGTGAAGGTCTTGTGGCACAAATCTGTCGGCACGAACTGCTTGCTGCTCAGCATTTCGAAAACCAGTTCCATGTTGCTGCTCCTTGCGGTCACTTGCCGCGATAGACCGCCTGCGGATCACCCAATGGGCGATAAGTGTTGTCGTTGAATTTGTAGTTGCCGCCGCAACCGCCAACGCCGTACAAAACGATGACGGTCAGCAAGACGGCTTGCCAGTGACGAACAGGCATTCCAGGCTCCTGAGGAAAAAAGTGAATGAAGTCGGTCTCGACAGTTTTCTGGGATCCGAGGCTAGCCAACGAGATCACCAGAGCTGATATTCAGGCGCCCGAGGCGATACAACAGTGTGCGACGCGGAAGCCCGAGTTCACGGGCCGCGAGTGTCTGATTACCGTTGTTTTTACGCAGACATTCGAGGACCAGACTGCGCTCGACCCGCTCCAGGCGTTCGCGCAGGTGAAGGCTGCTGTCTTTAGCAATGGCGTCCGTGGGGAGAGAGAAGTGCCCGGCCAACAATTCGCCGCCCTCGCACAGCAACACCGCGCGCTCAACCAGCCCTTTGAGTTCACGCACATTGCCGGGAAAGGCATAGCAAGCCAGTTGACTCAGTGCGGCATCGGACCAGCGCACTGCATCCCGTTGAAGTAATGCACAGGCCTTGTCAGAGAAATGCCGAGCGAGATCGAGTATGTCGCCCTCGCGTTGACGCAGAGCCGGCAGTTCAATCGGAAACTGCGCGAGACGGTAATACAGGTCTTCGCGGAACCTGCCCTCTCTGACAAGTAACGCCAAATCGCGATGCGTAGCCGCAATAATGCGTACGTCGATTTTATGGGTGTCGTTGCAACCCAGCGGTCGGACCTCGCCCTCCTGCAATACCCGCAGCAGTTTGGCTTGGAGCGACAACGGCATATCGCCGATTTCATCAAGAAACAGGGTGCCGCCGTTGGCCGCATCGAATAAGCCCACTCGATCGCGATCGGCACCGGTGAAGGCACCTTTTCGATAGCCGAACAATTCACTTTCCAGAAGGCTTTCGGCGAACGCCGCGCAGTTCTGTACGATAAACGCCTGAGAACGCCGTGGACTGCCGTCGTGAATCGCCTGCGCGACCACTTCCTTGCCAGTCCCAGTCTCACCGCGTAACAACACTGTGTAGGAGGTGTGCAGAACCTTACTGATCAGCGAATAGGTCTGGCGCATGGCTGCACTTTTGCCGATCAGACCATAAGCGCTGGCATTCGGTACGCTGACAGGAACAGGTTGTGCATCGCCGGTCGGCTGACACGCTCGTTGCAGCAGACGGAGCTGCCCAAGCACGAACGAACCCAGTTGGCCGAGTGAATCGGCAAATCCCTGCAAATCGCTATGGCGGCGACTGGCGCAGAGTATTAAACCCTCGACGCTCCTTCGCTGATTGACCAACGGCACACACAGCAGCGATTGCCAAGGTGTGGTCTGAGGTGGCAAAAAACCAGTCTCGTGCAGGCTGCCACTTAATCCGCTGAGACACACCACCCGGTTCTCGTAAAAGGCGAACTGAAGCAGTTGTTCTGCCTTGTAATCCGTCGGCAAATTTTCAGGATCCCGAGGCTGCAGGATGCCGTTCAGACACTCGGCGTTCAGGCGGAGGCAAGAGCGGGTTCCGTCCATCAGGTACAACTGCGTCAGCTCGCACCCACTAAGTCGCGCCACACCACCTACGAATTCCCCTAGCAGCGCAGCACCATCCGACGCCTGAGACAGTCCAGCGAACTGCGCCAGCAAAGCTTCGGCATAGGCCAGTGGTTGGGGCACTTGAGTAAGCATCACTCCCATCTCAGGCGAACTCACAGACAACACAGGCATCGGAGTCCAACGTTGCGTGGGCACGCTTGAGGGTATGCCCGGTTGCCATCGCCTCGAGCAAGCGGTCGGCCACCCGCGGCAGCACGTGCAATTCAAGGAGATGATCGATCAGTCGAGCACCGTTTTCGCTCTGGGCGCAACGCGCGGCCAAGTGCTCGACGAGGCTCTGACAGTAAGTAAAGTCGAGCTGGCGACGGGACAGGCGCTTGCTCAGAAGCCCGAGCTTGACTTCAATCAGCTCGCGCAAGACAACTCCGCTGACCGGGTAATAAGGCACTACGCGCATTCGCGCCAGCAAAGCCGGTTTGAAGTGCTGACTGAGTATCGGGCGGATAGACTCTTCCAGTGCTTGCGCGGAGGGTCGCACCGCGTTTTCGCAAAGCTCACTGATCCGGTCGCTCCCCAGATTGGAAGTCATCAGGATGAGCGTGTTGCGAAAATCGATCTGGCGCCCTTCTCCGTCGTTGACCACGCCCTTGTCGAAAATCTGATAGAACAGGTTGAGCACGTCCGGGTCGGCCTTCTCGACTTCATCAAGCAGCACGACCGAATACGGTTTCTGGCGCACGGCCTCGGTGAGCATGCCCCCCTCGCCGTACCCGATGTAACCGGGGGGCGCACCGATCAGGCGCGAAACGGTATGTCGTTCCTGAAACTCGGACATGTTGATGGTGGTGATGAAACGATCACCGCCGTAGAGCAAGTCTGCGAGCGCCAGTGCGGTTTCAGTCTTGCCAACGCCACTTGGGCCAACGAGCAAAAAAACGCCCACTGGCGCATCGGGCTTGTTCAGGCCCGCTGCGGTTGCACGCATCGAACGATCCAGCGCCTGGATGGCTTGCTCTTGACCGCGAATGCGATGGCGCAGGTCGGTGGCAAAACTGGCCACCCGGGCATTGTGCTCTCGGGCCAGTTGCGTCAATGGCACCCCGGTCCAGGCGCTGATCACTTCAGCCACTAGCCGCGGACACACTTCGAAGCTCACCAGGCGTTCATTGACTTGAGCTTCGACCAAGGCGCGGTGAGTTTCGTCAAGAGAGGTCTGCAGGATTTCCACGCGCTGGGCTTTGCCAACTCGCCCATCGACGCTATCGATCGCGGTGTCATCCAGATCCACTTCAACGTCGGCGTTCGTTTCAACGACAGCCCGGGCGTGGGCCAATTGCTCCCGCAAATCCAGCAGGCGTTTGGCCAGGACCATTTGCTCAGTCCACTGCGCATCCAGGACCGCCCGCTCCTCTTCAGCGTCACGCAGGCGTGCTTTCAGGGACTCAATTGCCACGTGGTCAATCTGCAACCCGGCATCGGCGTCACGACACAGGGCCTGGCGCTGCCGTTCACCCTCAACCAGTTCACCGCGCAAATTTTCCAGGCTCTGCGGGGCAGCTGCCAGGCTAATTCGCACACGGGCACATGCGGTGTCGAGCACGTCGATAGCCTTGTCCGGTAGCTGACGACCTGCAAGGTAGCGAGCAGATAGTTCGGCGGCCGCTACCACAGCGTCGTCACGAAGGTAGATTCCGTGGCTCTTTTCGTACACAGGAGCCAGGCCACGAAGGATGGTCACTGCTTCACTGACAGTGGGCTCGTGCAATTGCACGGGTTGAAAACGCCGGGCCAGGGCAGGGTCTTTTTCGAAGTAGCGTTTGTACTCAGTCCAAGTGGTGGCGGCGATAGTTCGCAGCTCGCCACGGGCCAGAGCCGGCTTGAGCAGGTTGGCCGCGTCGGATCCGCCAGCAGTCCCACCTGCGCCGATCAGCGTATGAGCTTCGTCGATGAACAGAATGATCGGTTTCGGTGAAGCCTTGACCTCATCGATTACGCCTTTAAGGCGCCGCTCGAACTCTCCCTTGACGCTGGCACCGGCCTGCAACAACCCCATGTCCAGGGATAATAATTCCACGCCTTGCAACACGGGCGGAACCTCCCCGGCAGCAATGCGCAAGGCGAGGCCTTCAACGATGGCAGTCTTGCCGACGCCCGCTTCACCCACCACGATTGGGTTGTTTTTGCGACGACAGGCGAGAATGTCGACCATCTGGCGGATCGCATCGTCACGGCACAACACCGGGTCTAGTGTGCCGTCACGAGCTTGCTGACTAAGGTTGTGAGTGAAGCGCTCCAGTAGCGTGCCACCTGTGACAGCAGAACTGCCCGCGGGCGAAAACTCTGTTCGGGACAATGCAAATTCTTTCAGTCGGTCAATATTCAACTTACCCAGCAATGGCTGGTAATGACTGCCGGCGTAACGCATCGGATTGCGTAGCAGCGCCAGGATCAACGCCGCTTGCCCAACCACGCTTTGACCCAGTTCCAGGTTTCCTACAAGCAAGGCATCCTGCAACCACTGCACCAGCTCCTGAGCGAACACCGGATTTCGCGAAGCGCCATGCTCGATCGGCGAATGCAGCGTGGCAGCCAGTTCACCCGCATCCACTTCAGCGTCTTGCAACGCGCGGCCGAGCAGACCTTCAGGTCGCTCCAGCAATGCCAGCAACAGATCTTCGACAAGGACCTTGCTGCCACCGCGGACAACACAGCGTTCGGCAGAACTTTCCAGGTCACGACGGGTTTCAGCGTCGAGCGCCTGGATGAGTTGTTGCAGGTCTACGTTGATCATTGGTCACATCCTTGATGAATTTTGCTACTCAGGGTCACCACACCGTCGGCGCGTTCACGGCCAAGCCAACTGGTCCACCCCAGTCGACAGGCGTTCTGTTCACCAATGCACAGCTCACGGATTTCTTCATGGCGCAGGGTCAAACGAATGTCGTAATCGAGAGGGTCACGCAGCGTGAATCGCACCAGCGCGCACAGCGGCTGATAACCGAAGCCGATCGGAAGAAACTCGTGAAAGCGTTGCCAGTTGAGTTCGCGGATGTGAATCCGAAACTTGCCGCTGCGATCACGTACGTGCTCGCCCAACACAAGGTCTTCGCCGAGCCTGCTGTTGGCACGACCCAAACGATTGTGTTGCTCGTCGAGAATGTCGACGCGACGCTCTATGCACTGCTCAATCGTCAGCTCGGCGTGCTTGAAGTAATACCGCAAGACCGCCTCGATCAGCGCAGCCGAGTGTGCCCGCAAACTGAGCAAACCGAGGTACGGCAACAGACGCTTCCAGTTCAGCTCACCGGCTTTGCGTATCTCTTCGCCCCCGAGACCGATCAAGGCAAACAACTGGATAGAAAACGGATCCAGGGCACCACTCTGAAATCCTGCGTGATAGCGGTACTTGCGCCAGATCGGCAACATCAGCCGTTGCAGGCGATGGTGGAACAGGTCGAGGAAGTTACGGGTCGGGTTGCCGTCTTCGCTGTCACCCAAAGCCTGTTCGCCGTAGAAAGCTGGCAACGGAGAGCTGGAGCCGATCAGGCCAATCAAATTGAATCGCAGCCGCGCGCGCATCTGTCCGTGCTCTTCAAAAAACTCCACTCTGTCCACGTCACAGCCAGGGAATCCGAGACTTGGATTGGCCTGGAACTCGAGCTGGTCATACAAATCTTCTTCGCTCAGAAGCGGGTGCGCCTCTCTAAGCCGCTCAACCACAAGCAGCACCGCCTGAAACAGCGAGTACTCACGTATTACCTGGCTCAGCCCGCTTAAAGCAGGGGCTGCATACCCATGCGGGGCGTCCATTGGTACACCTCTCCCTGTGTGCTGATTACCCGCAACTCGTGGTACGAATTGAGGCTGGCGTAAAGCGCGAAAAACTCGTTGAGTACTGAAGCGAACACGAACAGATCACCCTCACCGATGTACCCTTGCGGATCGATGGTCAGCTCAGTGCGCAATCCGCGGACCGGCAACCCCCGATGCAATCTGTCGACGTGCTGATGCTTGATCGACTTCAGGCCATCGAGTAGCCGTTTGCTGACTTTTTCTGCGTGTTGATCGTAGTAACGTGGCAGGTCATAGGTTTCGAGAATCACCTTCAACGCATTGACGTCAGCCAAGGACAGGTAGTTAAGCGACATGTTGCTGATCAACTTCCAGAGGAAGTCATGATTCAGTGGCGGCGCAAAACATGACGTGACCGGCGTGATATTGCGAAAGCCCAGATATGCAGGGGTCTGTTCACATGCCTGATTGATGTCTCCGGGTTTTAGCTTGCGTGGCAGGTTTTGATTGGTGCACGTGAGCTCTATCGACAAGGTTTCCTGTACTTCACCATGACCAAAACCGAAGCTCAGGTACGTATCGAGTCCATCGTGCAGCATCGAAGAACGCTGGCGGACGCTGTAATGGGGACTGCTGACAGGTACGTCGAAACTCGGGTCGTGCTCAAAGGATTCGAATGGCACATAGTTTCGATAACCCAGGCCACCCGGCCTCCAACCTGTGACCGATTCCACCGAGAACACCCCGCAGTTTTCCAGGTCATACCGGGCCGGTAACAGCAGGTGCTCATCCTGCTTACCGTCGAGTCGAACGGGCAACGCGTCATGCTTGAACAAATTCACGATAGGTGTGCAGAAGAGCTTCACGTTCTCCAGGGTCGGACGCAGTCGCTGAACTCCGCTCTTGTTAATATCGAAGCGCAACTCCAGGCCACGGATTTCCTTGAGGCTGTTCTCGGGCAAGGTTTTGAGCAGGTCGAGGCCGTTGATATCGACGAACAGGAACTTGTCCTGAAACGCAAAGTACTCCTGCAAGTAGCGATAACCACGGAAGGTATTCAGCGGATACGGCATCAACGCTTCATCTTCGGCAAAGCCCACCGGTTGCACGCGATCGCCAGACAACTTGAGTGTCAACGGAGCCTCATTCGCCCCATTGACAGGCTTGCCCGCACTGTCCAGCGGAATCAGTTCGATGCCTTCCAGGTTGCGCAAGAGGCTCAGGTAAAGCATCTGACTGATGTATCGCTCGCCGGCAAAGTGCAGGCGTAAACGCTTCAGTTCCAGCTCGCCAAAATGCCCGTCAGCCGTCATTCCCAACCGCAGACTCAATAGCGAACCATTGCCCTTGACCGAATAGTTCAGTGCGACAAGATCCAGTGCTGAAACTTCAGTTGAGTAACACGTGCGGAAACGGCAGCGCACGCCTTCAATCGGAACACTCTCCACTGGTGTATCGCGCTCGACCATCGACGCGGGTTCCGAGCGGGTCAATGGGGCGAACTGCAACATGCTGAACGCGGGTAGCGGCCGCATGTAATTGGGCCATAGCAATTGCATCAACGAATGGCTAAGTTCAGGCAGTTCGTCATCGAGCTTCTGCCGCAACCGCCCGGTCAAGAAAGCGAAACCTTCAAGCAATCGCTCTACATCCGGATCCCGGCCAGCCTGCCCCAGGAAAGGCGCCAGGGCCGGACTACGTTCGGCGAACCGACGGCCTAACTCTCGAAGTGCGGTCAGTTCGCTTTGGTAGTAATGGTTAAAGGACATGGGAACTTACCGTTGACATGAACTCACCCCGACTTGACCGCTGCCATGCAGGTACGCGGCGAAACTGACCTGACGCTTGATCCCGTCAATTGTCAGCAGGCCCTCGATACCGAAAGAAAGGCGCAGTGGGTCGTCGTTACGCGGGTTGGAACACACACGAACCTTGCTCAGCCGCGGCTCATAAGCCTCGATAAAGTTTTCGATGGTCAGGCGTGCCTGGCTCAACGAGTCGTGCAGGCTCAGGCGCATGTCATTGAGATCGGGTAACCCGTAATCGGGCAATGTTTGCACACTGCCCGCGCGGGTACTGAGCATCTTGGCAAGATGGGCAGCCACAGACGCCGTGGCGGACATCTCACGGCTCCAGCCGACACGCTCTTGCGCGTCGCCGCCCAGGCGTTCAAAGAGGCTGCCATATCCGGTCATGAGTCAGCTCCACCTACTCTTTGTCCAGTTTGCCAACCAGAGACAAGGTGAAGTCGGCTCCCATGTATTTGAAGTGAGGGCGCACATTCAGGCTGACGCGATACCAGCCAGGCTCACCGTCGACATCGCTGACAATGATCTGGGCTGAGCGCAATGGCCGACGACCACGGACTTCGGCACTCGGGTTTTCCTGATCGGCCACGTATTGACGAATCCACTTGTTGAGTTCCAACTCGAGGTCGGTGCGCTCTTTCCACGAACCCAACTGCTCGCGCTGCAGTACTTTCAAATAGTGGGCCAGTCGATTGACGATCATCATGTACGGCAATTGCGTGCCGAGTTTGTAGTTCAGCTCTGCAACCTTGCCGTCGGCGCCGATGCCAAAGTTTTTCGGCTTCTGAACGGAACTGGCGGAGAAAAACGCTGCGTTATCGCTGCCCTTGCGCATCGTCAAGGCGATGAATCCCTCCTCAGCCAGTTCATACTCGCGGCGGTCGGACACAAGCACTTCAGTAGGAATCTTGGTTTCGATTTCGCCCATGCTTTCGAAATGGTGCAGTGGCAGGTCTTCAACCGCTCCACCGCTCTGCGGACCGATGATGTTCGGACACCAGCGAAATTTTGCGAAGCTGTCAGTCAGCCTGGTGCCGAATGCGAAAGCCGTATTGCCCCATAAGTAATGCTCATGGCTGTTGGCGACGGTTTCCTTGTACATGAACGATTTCACCGGGTTTTCTTGCGGGTGATATGGGTTACGCAGCAGGAAGCGAGGAACGGTCAAGCCAACATAACGGGCGTCCTCTGATACACGGAAGCTCTGCCATTTAGAGAATTGCGGGCCGTCAAAATGATCCTTCAGATCTTTGATATCCGGCAGGCCAGTGAAGCTTTCCAGGCCGAAAAAATTCGGTCCGGCCGCTGCGATGAACGGCGCGTGGGACATACAGGCAACGTTGGATACGTACTGCATCAGTTTCACGTCCGGTGAGCTCGGCGACATGAAGTAGTTAGCGATGATCGCGCCGACCGGCTGACCACCGAACTGCCCGTATTCAGCGGTGTAAACGTGCTTGTACAAGCCTGCCTGCATCACTTCCGGCGAGTCTTCGAAGTCATCCAGCAGGTCTTCCTTGGAGACGTTGAGGATTTCGATCTTGATGTTTTCGCGGAAGTTGGTGCGATCGACCAGCAACTGCAAACCACGCCATGCGGACTCCAGAGACTGAAAGTCGGGATGGTGCAGAATTTCATCCATCTGAAGGCCAAGTTTGGTATCAATCTCGGCGATCATGCGGTCAACCAAGGCTTTTTTGACCGGCTCACCGTTGTTCTGCGGCTTGAGCAGCTCTTCGATGAACGCTGACACACCGCGTTTGGCGATGTCGTACGCTTCGTCATCCGGCGTTAGTCGGGTTTCGGCAATGATGCTGTCGAGAATGCTGTACTCGCCGTTCTCGTTACTTTTTTGCTGCGCTGCACTCGTGCTCATAGTGTTGGCTTCCTTGGCGGATGGAGACTCAGGCGTCTTGGGCTGCGGCGTACAAACCGAGCTCTCCCAGCACGCGAGCGCGGGACTCGTCGTCGGCGAGAACACCTTCGATGGCTTTGCGGAACGCAGGGGCGTTACCGAGTGGCCCCTTGAGAGCCACCAGTGCGTTGCGCAGCTCCATCAACTTTTTCAACTCAGGCACTTGCTCGACCAGGTTGGCCGGGGTGAAGTCTTTCATCGAGTCGACGCGCAGATTCATCGCCAGCTCTTCAGTGCTGCTGACATCCTGAAGCCGGTTCGGGACGCTCAAGGTCAGCTTCAATTCTTGTTTGGCCAACACTTCGTCGAAAGTCATCTTGTCGATGTTGATCGGCTTGCGATCTTCAACTTTGCGTTCGTCCTTACGGTGGGTGTAGTCACCGATAGCCAGTAATTTCAATGGCAGTTCAATCTCTTCCTGGGCACCGCCGGTGGCGGGTTTGAAAGTGATATTGATGCGTTCCTTGGGGGCTACCGAGCCTTCTTTGGCCATGGCTTTTCTCCTTGCGGTTGTGGCCCGGGGGCCTAATCGAGCGCCAATTCGAGATCGAGATGGCACAGCCTGCGATAAATCTCTTCCTTGCGTTCGCGTACCGCATGATTCTGCGGTAACACCTCGCAGCAACTGTGCAGCAGTTGCAGTACTTGCAACGCGAGGTCCGGCTCCCAAGCGTGGAGTCCAGCGTCCTGCAATGTCTGGTCAAGAGTTTCAAGTTGGGTTTTGGCCAGTTCGAATTTCCTGGCCATCAAGCACAAACGTGCGAGGGCGAACTGCCAGAAAAAACGCTCACGTGAGCCTTGGGCACGTTGCAGGCCCAGCTTGAGGATTTGCACGGCGGCCTTGAGGCCGTCCTTGCGCAGAATCGGCTGGACTTCTTCCAGGGCCACCTCCCACGGCGGGAGAGCCCCCGACATTTCAACGGGGCGAGGTGCATCAGGACTCCGCACATGTGGCATGACATGGGTATCAACCCATGAGCGGGTGGGCGGGTCGGCGAAAGGAGTGCCGTCATGAAAACGCAATTCGAGAATGCCAGGCAGCCGCTGAATCAAAAGTGCGAAATGGACTTCCACCTCGCGCATGGCCATTTCTGCGTTCAGGCCTTGAAGACATTCCCAGACCATACGCTGGCCATCGAACCAGAACGGCGCCTTGGCCACACTGGCTTCAAGCTCCACCAGTAAATCGGCGTACACGGCCTGATCGAAGCGTTCCTGATAGAGCTTGAGCTTATCGGCAGGCAACCCGCGCAGCGTGGTGATCTGTTCGGCGTTGCGTTCCGGCAGCGTATCGATGGAGAGCCAGAGCATCGTACGATTCAGGCGTAACGCGCGCGGGTCCGTAGCTTTTTGTTTCAGCCACCAAACACAAAGCAACCGTGCACTGTCCTGCTGGGCACGCAACGCCTTACTGGCGTCTTTCTCGTTGTCGATGGGTGCCTCAGGGTTGAACAACTGCGCAGCGACCTGTTTGACCTGAGCCACTGCGGACTCCACAACACCAGGCACCGGCAGATGATCAATGGCGCGTTGCACCATGGTTTTCAATCGACGGGAAATCGGCAGCAATAACGGTGCATCGCTACCCAAGTGCTCGGTGAAAATAGCATCGAGACGTTCCAGGCAATGCACCAGGCAATGGAACAATGGCAGTTGCTCTTTGACCGCCACATTTTCGTTCAATACCCCTTCAAGACGCGTTGCCAACCAACTGATGGCCGCGGAACGGGTACGGGGCTTTTTCGGGTAGATCTCGGCCCAATGGTTTTCGCACAGGTAATGAAGCAACCCAAGGCCAGCCAACAAACCCTGGAACGATTCGCGCTGATAGAGCGCCCAGGTCATCCAAACGCCGACGCGCAAATCCTTGGACTGGGTTCGTAGAATGTTTTCGCTGTTGTCACGGATTTTCAGCCAGTCGACCTGACCACGTTCATGCATGGATTGAGCTTTGCCCAACTCGCTTTCCAACGCCTCGTATTCGCCGGAAAAGCGAACGTCCTCGCCCACAAAACTCTCTATGGAAACAGAGGCTTTAGCGAGTTCAAGGTAATGAGTGGAAAGTTTGCTTGAGTAAGACATCAATGGCCTTCTAAGAATTACGGCATTCGTCGATTGGAGTTTCAATAACGACGGACCTGTAGCCGAAGCTGCGACAAAGCATGACAAAAATAAATAATGAAAAATGTAGGACGCTTCTGAAAAAGCATACATATAAAGGCAGAAAGCCAAACGCTGTCGTACTAATTACATAATTCGGTAGGAAAAGTTACATCACGCACCTCACTACTTATCAAATAATTTAACGAGAAACATTCCCTGCCAGATCAACAAGTCGATTTAAAATCAAACAACACGTTTAAATCTGGCCTCATCAGGCAATGAAGTTACATTCCGAAATAAGGGAAGCTTCCGACTAAAGCTGATGAGTATTCCTACATTAATTATTCCAATGCATTGTTAGCGTGCCTCCACGAACGGCCCCACAAAGGCTCGCTCTTCAGGCATATTTTTCACTTCCAGTTCAAGGATGAACTTATGAAAAGCAAAAGGATAAGCGCATGCTCGCCACGGCTAAATCAGCCTATTTCTCGCTGGCAATCCCCGAAATTCACAACGACTTTAAAGTGCTGGCCTTTAATGGCACTGAAGCCATCAGCTCTTTGTACTCAATTAAGGTTGATCTGGTCAGCGAATATCCCAATCTCGATCTGGAGAGCTTGCTAGGCCGGTCTGCCTTTCTCCAATTCGGCCTTAATGGCGAAGGTTTGCATGGCCATCTGGAAGAGGTGTGCGCCCATGATGCTGGCAAGCGTCTGAGCCGTTACAGCGTGAGCCTGGTACCGGCACTTCACTACTTGCAGTTCAGCCGCGACCATCGAATCTTTCAGGACCTGACGGTGCCGCAAATCATCGCTCAGGTTCTCAAGCGGCATGGCATCCTGGCGGATGCTCATACTTTCCACGTAAGAACCAGCGCCAAGCGCGAATACTGCACCCAGTATGGGGAAACCGATTTCGAGTTCGTCCGGCGCCTATGCGCCGAGGATGGAATTGCGTGGCATCACCAACATTCCCGCGAAGGTCATCTGTTGGTGTTCACCGACGATCAGACCTTCTTTCCAAAACTGGGCGAGACTTCCTATCTGCAAGATTCTGGCATGGTGGCAGAGCACCCGGTCGTCATGCATTTTTCCAAGCGTTTCAACACGCGCACCGGCAGTACCACGAACCGCCATTACGACCTGAAACGCCCGAACCGCTTGCTCGAAGGTCGCGATAACACGAAGCTCAGTCCTGCACTTGAAGACTATCGTTACCCGCTGTTCAGCGAGAGCGAAGACCACGGAAAACAGCTCGCTCGGCAGGCTTTGGAGAGACACCGTGCCGACTACCAATTGGCCGAAGGCAAGAGCGACCAACCAACACTGCGCAGCGGGCACTTTTTCGACCTGACGCAACATCCGCGCGTAACGTACAACGATCTGTGGCTCCTGCTCAGTGTGACCCACACGGGCAAACAACCGCAGGTATGGGAAGAGTCCGTCATCGACGATACCAAGCCAGAGGATGGTTTCACCCAAGGTTATCGAAACAGCTTCAGCGCCATGCCCTGGGACGTGTTTTACCGGCCGCCGCTTCCTTCACGAAGAACCCCACTGGTATGCCAGACCGCCCGTGTCACCGGGCCGGCCGGCCAGGAGATCTACTGCGACGAATACGGCCGCGTCAAAGTCGAGTTCCACTGGGACCGGGCCGAACGCAACAACGAACACAGCAGTTGTTGGCTCCGGGTATCAACCGGCTGGGCTGGACGAGATTACGGTGCGGTGACCGTTCCGCGAGTCGGCATGGAAGTCATCGTCAGCTATCTCGAAGGCAACCCGGACAATCCCTTGATCACCGGTTGCTTGCCGAACACGCTCACGCCCGTGCCCTACCCCTTACCCGAAAACAAGACCAAAACCGTACTGCGCAGCCACAGCTCACCCAGCACGGGCGGCTACAACGAATTGTCGATTGAAGACCGCGCCGGGCGCGAATTGATCTACCTGCGTGCCCAGCGGGATATGGAGCAAAAAGTCGGAAACGACAGCCGACTGGAGGTGGGTAACGAGCGCCGGGAAACCATCAGGGGCCACAGCATCACGGTGCTGGAGGCTGAAGAACATCGCTCTGTCGCGGCGGATCGCAAGGTGCAGCTCAAGGCCAGCGATTATCTACAGGTCGATGGCAGCAGCCACAGCCGAATTGGCAAAGAACTGGTAGTCGAGGCCGGCGGGCAACTGCACATCAAGGCAGGTGCGCACATCGTGCTGGACGGGGGCGAGAGCATTTCCTTGAAGGTGGGTGGTCAGCATCTTGTGATCAATGCTGACGGGATTTTCAGCAGCAGCGAGATTGAGATTGGCGGTTCTCCGGTGGTGGGCATGAACGCTCATGCCGTGCAGTTGGGGGCAGCCGTCGGTTTGTTGCAGTCGGTCGCGCCTGCGTCGCTGGGAGAGGAGGAATCGGCAGAACTTGAGGAAGAGGAAGAAGAGGTCGAGCTGCAAGCGATCACCTTGCGAATCGGCGTTTTCTTCGATGGCACGGGCAACAACAAAGCCAACAGTGAAACGGTCGCGGCTTGCTATGCGCCGGATGCCAACCTGGCTGAGGCGGCTGAGGAGATACAGCGGCATTGCGCGGCGTATGGGTACGACGGTAATGGGAGCTCGCCGGATAATAGTTATGGGAATGATGTGAGCAATATTGTTCGGCTGTACGAGCTGTACCCCGATCACTCTTCAAAACCTATGCCAGAAAGCGCAGAAAAAGCCTTTTTGCGCGTCTATATTGAAGGCATCGGCACTAGAGGCAACGGCGAAGACTCACTCTACTCACAGGCGACAGGCCTAGGCGAAACGGGTGTAGGTGCGCGTGTTGAACAGAGTCCGGCAGCGATATTGAAACAAATTCGATTGCTCCAAGAGGGAAATCCCGAAGTAGTCATCGAAAAAATAGAATTTGACATCTTCGGTTTCAGCCGAGGTGCGGCGGCCGCGCGACATTTTGCGAACGAAGTACTCAAGGGCGAGCACAGCATTCTGGCGAAAGCGCTGCCGCCCGGCTCTCCGATCTTGCCCAGAAGATTTGAATGGCGCCTTACGTCCGAAGTCGCCATCAACTTCATCGGCCTGTTCGATACCGTCGCATCCATTGCCAACCCTTGGCGGTTCGATTTCACAGGTGCCAACAGTAGAAACCCCGGCATCAATCTCACGCTTCCCGAAGGATGCGCGAATAAGGTGGTGCATCTTGTTGCCCGTGATGAGGTCCGTGAAAACTTCGCTCTAAACAGCCTTGGTGAGCTGGATTTGGTTTTGCCCGGGGTGCACTCGGACCTCGGTGGCGGGTACTTACCAAGGGCCAAGGAAAAACTTCTGCTGGGTAAACCCATCACGAGTGAAATCAGAAGTAGTACGGAGCCGACTGTTAGCGACGCTTTTCGAAAGGCCGAAAAGGAAGTTTTAGAGTGGTACAACAAAGGCGTCACTGGATTCAACGTCACTGGTACCGAAGTGGGCGTGACGCTATGGGAAAGACCCGTGCCCCACACAGGCCACTGGAGTAAATCCACCTCCGAACCGCAGAAAACGGTTTTTGCAGCAGCAGCCATTGAACGCATTGTGCATGGTGAACTGTCGCTAGTGTATTTGCGGATCATGCGTGAGCTGGCGGTTAGGCATGATGTGCCCTTCAAGCTGATCCCTGATGTCCCAGCTTTGCGGTTGCCCGATGATCTGGTGCCGATCCACAGGAAACTCCAGGCATACGCCTTGGGCGAATCATTGGTTATGGGGCTGACGAGTGAAGAAACTATTTTGTTACGCACCCGCTACATCCATCTTTCCGCGAACTGGAATGCAGCCAAGGGCCTGAACAGTAGCGACGTGAGCATTGTTTTTATCAATCGGCCTGCGGAAAAAAGCCAACGCGTGGTGCATCCTAATGAATAACGTTGCCTGCCTTGTCAAAAAATGCGCAGAACTACTTTTCGGAATGGTGTTTCTCACCAGCGCACAAAGCTTTGCGCAATCAAGCTACGCCGAAACGTGGTCATTGGGCTTCGGGGCTCCGGACTACATGGAAGTGTGGGTTGAAACAGCGGACGTTGTGGATATCCGGGAGCGCGTCTTTCGGCGAGCCGGATCCGGGATCGCATCGGTATTCGCGCCCAGCGATAACAAGGGGCAGCCTGCCGGTTGGCCCAAAAGTCCCGGTAGAGGTGCCGGCCGCGACGTCACAGGCGCCGATTTACCGAGGCTGATCTACGTTCGTTGGCAATCGCTGGCCGAACCGCAAACCTATGAGGCCTACATCGTCATCCCCGAGTCAGCGCGGAAAATCATGCGCAAACCCGAAAAGGCATTTTGTAGAGCGGATGCCAAATGGATTACCGACTACCGAGACGATATCGGTATTGGTCTGGCACCCGGCGGCATCGCCAAAGTCTGGTTGGGCGGTCCCTGTCTGAAGTCGGTGGAGATTGCTCGTGTCGTGGGCACCATCAACAAGCAAGGGCCGTCTCAGGGAAAAAATAAGGGCCGATATGCGCTGCCTCTGTCGCCGGAATCCCAAGCCTACATCGATAAATTCGGGATTCCGTTTGGAAGTTGGTGAGTCGAGGACAAGACCATAGCGCTAAAGACTGACACCGCCTGCCGGCCTCAATACAAGGCTGTTTAAGGGGTGTGCGATTTAGCGCCAAAAACCCTCAGCCTTCTCAGACTTTTCCTTCGAAAAGTAGGGCATCCATGAACTAGGCGCCTTGGAAATAGGCAGATAACCTCTGTTCGTCACCGCAAAAAACGGTGACACGGACGTGCAAGTCCGGTACATATCGCCGCGCAGATGCCTCGCAACCTATAGAGCATTTAAATCCTTTTTGGATCGCTTTTATGGCAGCTGTGCGTGGGAGGTCCCTTTGGGGTCTGCCGGGGTCCGATATGCCCGGTCTTGCACACCCGCGTACGGCTGCCACCATCATTTCGAATGCAAGCGAAACGGTGTCAGTCCCTTAATTACACATATCGGGATGCATCTATGATCAAGCCAACGCCAAACCCGCCTGAAGATCCAGCAACAACCCCTTACGAATCCTTCGATTCAAAGAAACTCCACGAAGCCGCTGAACGCGCCCTCGATCACCATCTCGCCCCACCCAAGCCCGCTCCAACAAAACGCACCGGCCAACTCTTCAGCGTCTGCCCGGACATCAACACCGAAGCCCTCCTCGCCAACGCCTCCGAAGACCTGCTCTCCATCAGCGCCATCGCCGCCGACCTCGCTGATGACGTAGACGGCTCGCGCCGTTCCGTAGCATTGGCGCTCAGCCGCATGGCCGACGGGGTGCATTTGTTAGTGGAGCAAGCGCTGGATCATCTGGATGAACCTGAAATGTCGGCGATACTCGCCAAGCAACATAGCCGAGCCAGCTAACTCGCCCAGAAGTCATCAAACCCCGATTGGAGCGTTCCTCTCCATCGGGGTTTTTCTTGTCACGGCACCTCGCAATCAGTTCAGAGCACAAACACAGCACAGTTCACTTCCCCGTTTCCGAAACGCAGGTAGGACGCGTCCGATTCGCTCTACTTCGTCTTAATGTGCCTCTGTGCTTCGGCATTTTGAACAAGTACAACTCAGTACAAAGCGGTGCGATATACGCAGTCCGAAACCTCGGTAAGGAGAGTTAATACATGGAGTTAAGAACATTGTTCTTCGCAACCGCTATGTGGTTGCCAGCCTTTTACGCCACCGCAGAGTCCGCCCCGCTAGACGGGCATTACTACTTGCACGGAGCAATGGAAATGGGAGCGGAGATGCTGTTGCGAGCAGACGGCACGTTTGCCGCTGGGATTGCCTATGGAAGCGCTGGCGGTAATGCCAAAGGGAACTGGCATGCCGAGGCCGGCCGCGTAACGCTAACGACTGATCCTGACTCCAGACTCCCAAAGGAAATGAAGTTTTCTGTTCTCAGCCAACGCAACATTGAAGATTTCGAAGCGGATCTCCCGCACGACAAATTCTTCGAGCCCGTACGTGACAACTATGTCGCGCAGATGGTTTTCAGCCGTCCGGTTATGAGCTCGGACTTTGAACCTGTTTATGCTCATTTTGAGTTTACTCATGGCCCCTCAAGCCAAGTTGTCTTGAGTTCGCCAACGGAGGGAGAGTTTTGGCTACCCTTCGATCCGCAGAGGACCCTAAAAAAAATTGGCTTCGGGACCAATGAACACTCAGGGCCAACGTCGTGGCATGACGTTTTACCCACCACTCGTGCGTTAATCCTTGCGTGGAAGACACCAAAGAACCTCCCCACTTCCTATGAAATATTTGAGGAAATGGACCTTTTTGCAGCGCAGCGATACCTGCGAAACAGTCCAGATGCAACAGAACGTCTGAAGAACAACTACCCCATTCGGTTGGTCTACGACGTTATCCCGCCCAAGATAAAACCGATCGATTTGTACTGGCAGTTTAAGGATGGCTCTACACAACAAACCGTGTGGACCGACTTCAATCAAACCCTGTTAACCCTTCCCTTCGATGCAACTCAAACCTTACAAAAGATCGGCATGCGCTCGCAGGGCGATTCCACAGCCATAAAGTGGTTTGATGTCGCACCTTCGGATCGATGGCTGATTTTTGGTTGGGATCTAGTGGCCAACCAAAATGAAAGCAATTTGGGAGTCTTGTTCGACGACCTTCAATTAAAGATTGAGCCCAATTGCCTGGCGGTGGATTTTGGCTCTGGCAAAGCGTGCTTTCGCCGCTGATAACCCCCCTTTCTCTTTTGGTTATCGGCGCGCGAGTCAATGTTTTGGGCCGGTTGGCATATCGCTTATCGCAGCCGCCCACCCTTGCGGCGCCACAGGAGTTCAATCAAGTCATGACGACTCGACAGAATAAAAAATTTGCAGTGGCATTCGGGTTGGCCATGTCCACACTAATAACCAGTGCCTCTCTTCGGGCTGAAATTTGTAGCGGAAATCACTGCAAATTGGCTAACGGTTTCTTTGAGTACTCGGCAGTCACTGGGTATGGGTTGCTCTTCACATTAGCCACTCCGTTTTCGCCGTTTGTTGTGACCTCAGATGCCACTTCAGATAGCCACTCGAAATACTTTTCCCAAGCAGTGAAAGACGATGCCGCTGCTTATCTCGCTACTGACGGCGATTTCGATGGACCCATGCTTGAATCTGCATGGCGCAGGCATCTGGAGCAGCACGCTGATCTTCAGCCAAGCAAATTAGAATTTGCGCACATGGTGTTAGCCACCTATGGATGAGCAACAAAGCACCTGGCAATTGAAAGGAACTACTTAAGCGCTCTCAACAACGCCATCGCCAGCAAGCCGGCTCCTACAAATGCTGGATTCCAGGCACAAAAAATGGGCACCCAACTTTGGTTGGCGTGCCCATTTTTTATTCTGCTCCCCCGCTACGCGGGCGGTGCAGACGGATTACGGATTGACGCTGTCTTTCAACGATTTGCCTGGTTTGAAGGCAACGGTGTTGCTGGCCTTGATTTTGACGGGCTCACCGGTTTGCGGGTTTTTGCCGGTGCGGGCGCCGCGATGGCGTTGCAGGAAGGTGCCGAAACCTACCAGCGTCACGCTGTCTTTGCGGTGCAGGGCGCCAGTGATTTCTTCGAGGACGGCGTTGAGAACGCGGTTGGCCTGCTCTTTGGTGAGGTCTGCTTTTTCAGCAATTGCTGCGGCGAGTTCTGGTTTACGCATATTAGTGAAGCCCCTTTGACGGTTTTTTGTTGTTATGTCCGTGCTGCTCTCTGTGGAGCAGCGCCCAAAGCGCCGCAGGTGCTCTACTCTGCGGCAGACGGGAGTGAGGATGGCACGCAGCGAGGTGCCGCGCCAGTGTCGACGCGGCCAATGTAGGGGCAAAAGGGGGGTGATTCCGACAGAACGACCGGTATTTACGCCAGTAGTGCCGGAAGCTCTTTGTTCAGGGCCAGTTTTTCCATCACGGCCGCGCCAGTCAGGGCATATCCAAGCAATTTGCCGCTGGCATCACGGCATAAAACCTTGATGTCGGCGCCCTGCCCTTCGACGGTCCAGACACCCTCCGTACCCCGTGGTGGCGGGGATACCACCAATGGGCACACCGGCGTTTTGACGGTGATGGGCATCGGGCCGTAGTTGACCAGCGTCGGGTTGCCGGCCAGGGTTTGCGCCAGCGCTCTCGCACAGCTCATCAGGGGCATTACGTACAACAGATTCAGCCCATCGACCTCGGCGCAGTCGCCCAGGGCGTAGATGTTGGCGTGGGAGGTTTGCAGGTGACGGTCGACCACTACGCCGCGATTGACTTGCAGGCCAGCCGCGGCAGCCAGGTCGATGCGCGGGCCCAGGCCAATGGCCGACACCACCACGTCGCACGGGATGACTTGGCCATCGGACAGATGCGCCTCCAGCCCGTCTTCAACGCGTTGCAGGCGATTGAGCACCGGCCCGAGGTGGAAGCGTGCGCCGAGGCTCTCCAGCCCGGCCTTCACCGCAGCGGCCGCTGCCGGGTGCAGCAGGGTCGGCATGACTTGTTCGCACGGCGCCACCAGTTGCACTTCGTAGCCGCCCAGGCTCAGGTCGTTGGCGAACTCGCAGCCAATCAGGCCGGCGCCGAGCAGCAACACCTGACGCTTGCCCGCAGCAGCCGCACGAAAGCGTGCGTAGTCTTCCAGGTCGTTGATCGGGAATACGCAGTCCGCCGCGTCACCTTCGATGGGCACGCGCACGGTTTCGGCGCCCCAGGCCAGGATCAGGTCGCGATAGATGACCGATTCTTCGCCGATCCACAGGCGCTTGTGGCCCGGGTCGATGCCGCTGATGCGGGTGTGGGTGCGCACTTCGGCTTTCAATTGCTCGGCCATCGCGCCAGGTTCGGCCATGCTCAGGCCGTCGGCGTCCTTGTTTTTGCCGAAACCGGTGGAGAGCATCGGCTTGGAGTAGGAGCGCCCGTCATCGGCGGTAATCAGCAGCAGCGGGGTTTCGCCATCGAGTTTGCGAAACTCGCGGGCCAGGTTGTAGCCAGCCAGGCCGGTGCCGATGATGACAACAGGTGCGTTCATTCCTTACTCCTCTGGGTGTCTTAGTTGATTTCGATCATTTCGAAATCCATTTTGCCGACGCCGCAATCCGGGCACAGCCAATCTTCCGGCACGTCTTGCCACAGGGTGCCCGGCGCAATGCCGTCATCCGGCCAGCCGTCGGCTTCGTTGTAGATCAGGCCGCAGACCACACATTGCCACTTTTTCATTCAGGTACTTCCTCAGTTCAGGCGTTTTGCTGGCACGAACGGTCGATGAGTGCAGCGCTGCCGTCCGGCTCAGGGCGTTTTGTACTGATGGGGCCGCGCAGATGCAAGCCTGTTCGGCGCAACGAGCAGCCCGGCCCCTCAAATTCACAGGCTGACATGGTAAGCTCGCCGCCTCCTTTGCTGCCAATAATGACTCATTGTGCAACACACAAAACGCCTATCCCCGCCCCCACTCTGGCTCCCTCAAAGCCAGCTGTCGCCTCTGCCCGCCCCGTCTATTCTCGACTGGTTGTTCGATAATGGCTCGCTGACCAGGCGCCTCATTCATCTTACGAATGACGCCTTCAGCGTCACGCCATTGTACGAAGGCTGGCAGCCCCTGCGCGCGGATGAATGCGCCGCACTGGACCTGGCCGAAGGCAGTGAAGGCTGGGTACGCGAGGTGTATTTGCGCGGTCACGGCGAAGCATTGGTTTTTGCCCGCAGTGTGGCGGGGCGCAGCGCCTTGCAGGGCGACGGTTTGCACATGGATGAGTTGGGCAGCCGCTCCCTGGGCGAACTACTGTTTTGCGACCGCGCCTTCCAGCGTCAGGCCATCGAGGTTTGCCATTACCCTCAGGCATGGCTGCCAAGCGAAGTGCGGGCACCCGAATTGTGGGGCCGTCGTTCGCGCTTCGATCGTGGCGCGTTAAGCATATTGGTGGCAGAGATATTCCTTCCGACCCTGTGGAACGCCGCTGGCGCCCAACCGGAGAGCCGTTGATGTACCAGAGCCTGCTCAAGTCCCTGAACCGCTTGAACCCCCGGGCCTGGGATTTCATTCAGCTGACGCGCATGGACAAGCCGATCGGCATTTACCTGCTGCTGTGGCCGACGCTGTGGGCGCTGTGGATTGCCGGCAAAGGCTCGCCATCACTGGCCAACATCGTGATTTTCGTCCTTGGCGTGGTGCTGACCCGCGCCGGTGGCTGTGTGATCAACGATTGGGCCGACCGCAAGGTCGATGGTCACGTCAAACGCACCGCGCAACGTCCACTGGCCAGCGGCAAGATCAGCTCGAAAGAGGCGCTGGTGTTTTTTGCGCTGCTGATGGGCGTGAGTTTTCTGCTGGTGCTGTGCACCAATGCGCCGACGATCTGGTTGTCATTGGGCGGGCTGGCGCTGGCCTTCACCTATCCGTTTATGAAGCGTTACACCTATTACCCGCAAGTGGTGCTGGGCGCGGCGTTTTCGTGGGGGATGCCGATGGCGTTCACCGCTGAAACCGGTGAACTGCCGGCCGCGGCGTGGCTGCTGTGGATCGCCAACCTGATGTGGACGGTGGGTTACGACACCTATTACGCGATGACTGATCGCGACGATGATTTGAAGATCGGGGTGAAATCCACGGCGATTCTGTTTGGCGAGGCGGACCGGGTGATCATCCTGACGCTGCAAGGCCTGGCGCTGGGTTGTCTGTTGCTGGCCGGGTCTAAATTCGAGCTCGGTGGCTGGTTCCACCTTGGGTTGGCGGTCGCGGCGGGATGTTTTGCCTGGGAGTTCTGGTACACCCGTGGCAAGGACCGGATGCGTTGCTTCAAGGCGTTTTTGCACAACCATTGGGCCGGGTTGGCGATTTTTGTCGGGATCGTGCTGGATTACGCGTTGCGCTAAACGAAATCTGCCCCGCAAACGGGGGCAGATTTGCAGCCGTAAAGATTACTTCTGCGACTCGTGAACAACGTGCCAGACGTCTTTCATCTTGTCGCCGGTCATGTCTCCAGGTTTTGTGTCTTTCACAAACGTATACAGCGGCTTGCCGTCGTAGGCGTACTGCATCTTGCCGTCGTCACGCTTGATCACGCTCCACTTGCCTTCGGCCGTAGCGCCCGCCGGCGCCATCATCGGTGGCCAGTTCTTGGCGCAATCGTCGTTGCACATCGACTTGCCGCCAGAGTCCTTGTCGAACGTGTACAGGGTCATGCCTTTGTGGTCGACCATCATGCCGTCTTTCATCATCGCCGGTTCGGCGGCGAAAGCCATGGTCGGCAGCGTTAGCGCCGCAGTAACCAGAAGAGCCTTCCAGGATTGAGCAAGGTGATTCATGGAAACCTTCCTTTTGTGGTTGTCAGGATTCGGACTTAGAGCTTAGTCCAGGTTCATGACAATCGCCGTGCGACTAAAATACTGTCACACGACTGCAATAATTCCGTTATCTAATGCGGCGCAAGACAGTTAAATGACAAGAGGATTAAGGCATGGTTGGCAGGAGCATTCTGATCGTCGACGACGAAGCGCCCATTCGCGAAATGATCGCCGTTGCGTTGGAAATGGCCGGCTATGACTGCCTGGAGGCGGAGAACTCCCAGCAGGCCCACGCCATTATCGTCGATCGCAAACCGGACCTGATCCTGCTCGACTGGATGCTGCCCGGCACCTCCGGCATCGAGTTGGCCCGCCGCCTCAAGCGTGATGAGCTGACCGGGGATATCCCGATCATCATGCTCACCGCCAAGGGCGAAGAGGACAACAAGATCCAGGGCCTGGAAGTCGGCGCTGACGACTACATCACCAAACCGTTTTCCCCCCGTGAACTGGTCGCACGCCTCAAAGCCGTATTGCGTCGGGCCGGGCCTACCGATGGCGAGGCGCCGATTGAAGTCGGTGGCCTGCTGCTGGACCCTATTGGCCACCGCGTGACCATCGACGGCAAACCGGCGGAAATGGGGCCGACTGAATACCGTCTGCTGCAATTCTTCATGACCCACCAGGAACGCGCCTACACTCGCGGCCAGTTGCTGGATCAGGTCTGGGGCGGCAACGTTTATGTTGAGGAGCGCACCGTGGACGTGCACATCCGCCGCCTGCGCAAAGCCCTCGGCGATGCCTACGAAAACCTGGTACAAACCGTGCGCGGCACTGGCTACCGGTTTTCCACGAAAGCCTGATCCCGACCGTTACTGCACGACAAGCTGACAAGGACGCGCGTTCAAGTGAACCAAAACTGGCATGGCACCCTGATTCGCCACATGCTGCTGCTGGTCACCGCCTGCCTGGTGATCGGTCTGATCACCGGCTACTACGGCTGGAGTCTCGCCGCGGGCCTGGGTCTTTACCTGGCCTGGACCCTCAAGCAGTTGCTGCGTCTGCACGAATGGTTGCGTCTGCATCAACCGGATGAAGCGCCGCCCGATGGCTACGGCTTGTGGGGTGAAGTGTTCGACAGCATCTACCATCTGCAACGTCGTGACCAACGGGTTCGCGGGCGCTTGCAAGCGGTGATCGACCGCGTCCAGGAATCCACCGCCGCGTTGAAAGACGCCGTGGTCATGCTCGACAGCGATGGCAACCTGGAATGGTGGAACCGCGCCGCTGAAACATTACTGGGCCTCAAGACGCCACAAGACAGCGGCCAGCCTGTGACCAACCTGGTGCGCCACCCGCGCTTCAAGGAATATTTCGAGCAGGACAGCTACGCCGAACCGCTGGAAATCCCCTCGCCGACCAACGACCGGATGCGCATTCAGCTGTACATCACTCGCTACGGCAACAACGAGCACTTGATGCTGGTGCGCGACGTGACGCGCATCCATCAGCTGGAACAGATGCGCAAAGACTTCATCGCCAACGTGTCTCATGAATTGCGCACGCCGCTGACGGTGATTTGCGGCTATCTGGAAACCCTGCTCGACAATGTCGAGGAAGTGAACCCCCGCTGGACCCGCGCCCTGCAGCAAATGCAGCAGCAAGGCGGGCGCATGCAGACGTTGCTCAACGATTTGCTGTTGCTGGCCAAACTGGAAGCCACCGATTACCCGTCGGACAACCAGCCGGTGGCCATCGACGGTTTGCTGCAATCGATCAAGAGTGACGCTCAACAGCTGTCCGGCCAGAAGAATCAGCGTATTACCCTGGAAGCCGACCCGACGATTCTGCTCAAGGGCAGTGAACCCGAATTGCGCAGCGCGTTTTCAAACCTGGTGTTCAACGCCGTGAAATACACCCAGGCTGAAGGCAATATTCGCATTCGCTGGTGGGGTGACGAGCAAGGCGCGCACCTGAGCGTGCAGGATTCCGGGATTGGTATCGACAGCAAACACCTGCCGCGCCTGACCGAACGTTTCTACCGCGTCGACTCCAGCCGCAACTCCAACACCGGCGGCACCGGCCTGGGCCTGGCGATCGTCAAGCACGTGCTGTTGCGCCATCGCGCACGCATGGAAATCAGCAGCGTGCCGGGCCACGGCAGTACCTTTACTTGCCATTTCGCACCTGCTCAAGTTAGCCAATCCAGGGTCATCAGCCCGGCTGAGTGATACCGGCCAGCACGCGCCACTAGGCAATCGACTGGTCAGCCGCTACATTGGCTGACTTGTGCCTGCCTTTCAGGTACACATTTTTCTTCCCTTTCGAATTCACGGAACCCGCAAAACTCCATCATGGACCCTTCCCCTGGCTTGACCCTCGCAACAATATTCGCCGATTTCGGCATGATTCTTTTTGCTCTGATCCTGGTACTGCTCAACGGCTTTTTCGTTGCGGCGGAATTTGCCATGGTCAAACTGCGCTCGACCCGGGTCGAAGCCATCGCTGAACAACACGGCTGGCGCGGGCACATCCTGCGCACCGTGCACAGTCAGCTCGATGCCTACCTGTCGGCGTGCCAATTGGGTATCACACTCGCTTCCCTTGGCCTCGGCTGGGTCGGTGAGCCGGCGTTCGCGCACCTTCTGGAGCCGTTGCTGGAAACCGTCGGCGTGCAATCCGCCGAGGTGGTCAAGGCGGTGTCGTTCTTCACCGCGTTCTTCATCATTTCGTACCTGCACATCGTGGTCGGCGAGCTTGCCCCAAAATCCTGGGCTATCCGCAAACCCGAGCTGCTGTCGCTGTGGACCGCCGTGCCGTTGTACCTGTTCTACTGGGCCATGTACCCGGCCATTTACTTGCTCAACGCCAGCGCCAACCAGATTTTGCGCATCGCCGGCCAGGGTGAACCGGGCCCGCATCACGAGCACCACTACAGCCGAGAAGAACTGAAACTGATCCTGCACTCCAGCCGTGGCCAGGACCCGAGCGATCAGGGCATGCGCGTATTGGCCTCGGCGGTGGAAATGGGTGAGTTGGAAGTGGTCGACTGGGCCAACTCCCGCGAAGACCTGGTGACCCTGGAGTTCAACGCACCGCTCAAGGAAATCCTGGCGATGTTCCGTCGCCACAAGTTCAGCCGTTATCCGGTGTACGACAGCGAGCGCCAGGAGTTCGTCGGCTTGCTGCACATCAAGGATTTGCTGCTAGAGCTGGCGGCACTGGACCACATTCCCGAGTCGTTCAACCTGGCTGAGCTGACCCGTCCGCTGGAGCGTGTGTCCAGGCACATGCCGCTGTCGCAACTGCTGGAGCAGTTCCGCAAGGGTGGCTCGCACTTCGCCGTGGTCGAAGAGGCCGACGGCAACATCATCGGCTACCTGACCATGGAAGACGTGCTGGAAGTGCTGGTGGGTGACATTCAGGACGAACACCGCAAGGCCGAGCGCGGCATCCTCGCGTATCAGCCGGGCAAACTGCTGGTGCGGGGCGATACGCCGTTGTTCAAGGTCGAGCGTTTGTTGGGTATCGATCTGGATCACGTTGAAGCTGAAACCCTCGCCGGGCTGGTTTACGAAAGCCTCAAGCGAGTGCCGGAAGAGGAAGAAGTGCTGGAAGTCGAAGGTCTGCGGATCATCATCAAGAAGATGAAAGGGCCGAAGATCGTGCTGGCCAAGGTGTTGATGCTGGACTGAGTGAAGCGATCGGCTCTTGTGGCGAGGGAGCTTGCTCCCTCCCCACAGTAAGTCTTCGCAAGCCCTCGTTATTGCTTGCCCACCACAAAGTTGGGCAACGCGCCCATCGATTGGTTGAACTGATACGGAATCGACACCAGCCCCATCCCGGTATTGCGCTGCACCACGAAGTGCAGGTGCGGGCCGGTGCTGTTGCCGGTATTGCCCGATAACGCCAGTGGGCTGCCCACTGCCACCCGCTGCCCTTCCCGAACACTGACCGAGCCTTTTTTCAGGTGCAGGTACACGCCCATGGTCCCATCGTTGTGCAGCACTCGCACAAAATTGCCCGACGCGTCGGTGCCACGCCCGTCCTGGCTGTTTTCAGTCTTGATCACCACCCCGCCGCGCGCGGCAATGATCGGCGTGCCCTCGGGCATGGCGATGTCGATGGCGTAACGGCTCTTCGGCCCGAAGTGACTGTATTGGCCATTGGCGCCCTGACTCACTCGAAACGGCCCGCCACGCCAGGGCAACGGGTATCGATAGGCCATGGAGGCACCTGCGGGGTCGCCCAGGGAATATTCGAACTTGGGAATGTAGGCAATCGGCCTTTCGGCCTGCGTCGCCGTGAGCATCGCCAGACGGATGCTGCTGCGCGCCGGCATCACCCGGCGAATCGGCCGGCTCGGCGCGCCGCTGACGTTCTTCAACCCGGCAAAACTCAATTCGATCTCGACCGGCGCATACAAGTCATTGCGTACATACACGCTGTCCACGCCTTCCTTCTTCATGATCACCAGGTACACCTGACGCTCAAGGTGCTCGACCATGCGATCGCGAAAAGTGAACACCGTCGAGCCTTTCGTGGGGCGGTCGCTGTAGGAGACCACGCCATTGGCGTCGGTGGACTTGTAGATCGTCGTGGCCATCGCCGAGGAGGCGGCCATGAACAGTCCACAGAAAAGCAGCAGGCGCGCAAGCATGGGCGGGGTTCTGTCGAGTAGGGTCTGGATTGAGCCTAGCAGTCGGAATTGACCTGTGTAGTCGGCAGATGTTTCAAGATTGGCAGTGACGCTGATGTGCGGTGTTTGTTCCGGTGCCATCGCGGGCAAGCCCGCTCCCACAAGTACGGTGGAGAACCTGTAGGAGCGGGCTTGCCCGCGATAGCGGCCTGACAGGCGATGACCAGACTCAAGCGCCAGGAATAAAGTGCTTCTGCGCCGTACCCCGTGCAATCAGGCGCGAGATGTAATCAAGTTTCTGTGCGTCCTGATCGACGAAACGGAAGGTCAGTTGCAGCCAGTCGCTGTCGGGCTTCGGCTCGTGGGCGACAACGGCGTGCAGGTAGCCATTCAGACGAGCAGTTTCGGCGTTGTCGCCCTGCTCCAGGTCCAGTACAGCGCTGTCGAGGACTTGCGGCAGCGTTTCCGTGCGTTTCACCACCAGCAGCGCTTCTTTGAGGCTGAGCGCCTTGATGACGCAGGATTGAATGCCGTTGGGCAAACGCAATTGCCCCTGGCCACGTCCGCCGCTGGCTGCGGTTACGGGTGCCTTGACCGGCGGGCTGTTGAGCAAGCCACGGGACGGTGCAGCGACAGGCGATGGCGCGACCACGGCAGCCTTGCCACCGGTCAATGCGTTCAGGGAATCGTTGCCGAAGGCAGAGCTGGTTTTGGTCGCGGCAACGCTCATCAACGAGTCGAGTTTGCCGACCTTGTGCAGCGCTTGCTTGACCTTGGTAATCAGTTGTTCGTTGGTGAAGGGCTTGCTGACGTAGCCGGAAACGCCGGCCTGGATCGCCTGGACGACGTTCTCTTTGTCGCCGCGACTGGTCACCATCACGAATGGCATGGCCTTGAGCGTTTCCTGCTCGCGGCACCAGGTCAGCAGTTCGAGGCCGGACATTTCCGGCATTTCCCAGTCGCACAGGACCAGATCGAACGCCTCCCGGCTCAGCAGGGCTTGAGCCTTTTTGCCGTTGACCGCATCTTCGATCTGCATACCCGGGAAATAGTTACGCAGGCATTTCTTCACCAGGTCACGAATGAACGAGGCATCGTCCACGACCAACACACTGACCTTACTCATCCATAACCCCTTTAAAAAATCCCGGCAAGCATACCGTCTTGCTGATGGCACATTGCCAAAAACCTTCAGTCACGCCGGGACTTTTCGTTCGCGGGTGCTGCTTTTGAAATTCGCAAACCACAAACAGAAACGCCCGGCCAAAAGGCCGGGCGCTTTACTTGGGCAATCTTACTTATCGTCAGATTTGCCCGGAACATTAGCGGTTTCGCCGCTGGTTCCTTCAACTTCTTCCTTCATGCGCTTGAGCCCCAGGTGACGCACGTCGGTGCCGCGCACCAGGTAAATCACCAGCTCCGAGATATTGCGCGCGTGGTCGCCGATGCGCTCCAGCGAACGCAGCACCCAAATAATGCTCAGAACCCGCGAGATAGAGCGTGGGTCTTCCATCATGTAGGTCGCCAGCTCGCGCAGGGCGGTCTTGTATTCGCGGTCGATGATCTTGTCGTACTGCGCCACCGACAACGCCAGGTCGGCGTCGAAGCGGGCGAAAGCGTCCAGCGCATCGCGGACCATGTTGCGCACCTGGTCGCCGATGTGGCGCACTTCGACGTAACCGCGCGGCGCTTCGCCTTCTTCGCACAACTGAATGGCGCGACGGGCGATCTTGGTCGCTTCGTCACCGATGCGCTCCAGGTCGATCACCGATTTGGAGATGCTAATGATCAGGCGCAAGTCGGAAGCCGCCGGCTGACGACGGGCCAGAATGCGCAGGCATTCTTCGTCGATGTTGCGTTCCATCTGGTTGATCTGGTCGTCGATCTCGCGCACCTGCTGGGCCAGGCCGGAGTCGGCCTCGATCAGCGCAGTGACTGCGTCGTTGACCTGCTTCTCGACCAGCCCGCCCATGGCCAGGAGGTGGCTGCGCACTTCCTCGAGCTCGGCGTTGAACTGTGCGGAAATGTGGTGGGTAAGGCCTTCTTTACTAATCATGTTGGCGTCCTTGGAGCGTCCGGTAAGGTGCGGTGGGCCGCAGCGTCAGTTCTGTGAGCAACCACAGCTTCCTAGCCGTAACGACCGGTGATGTAGTCTTCGGTCTGCTTCTTCGCCGGATTGGTAAACAGGGTGTCGGTATCGCCGAATTCAACCAGTTTGCCCATGTACATGAACGCCGTGTAGTCGGAAACCCGCGCGGCCTGCTGCATGTTGTGGGTCACGATGACGATGGTGAACTTGGATTTGAGTTCGTAGATCAGCTCTTCGACTTTCAGCGTCGAGATCGGGTCGAGTGCCGAGCACGGTTCGTCGAGCAGCAACACTTCCGGTTCCACGGCGATGGTGCGAGCGATGACCAGACGTTGCTGTTGACCACCGGAAAGGCCGAGTGCCGACTCGTGCAGACGGTCTTTGACTTCGTCCCACAATGCCGCGCCTTTCAACGCCCACTCAACGGCTTCGTCGAGGATGCGCTTCTTGTTGATGCCCTGGATGCGCAGGCCGTAAACCACGTTTTCGTAGATGGTTTTCGGGAACGGGTTGGGCTTCTGGAACACCATGCCGACGCGACGACGCAGCTCGGCCACGTCTTCGCCTTTACGGTAGATGTTGTTGCCGTACAGGTTGATCGCGCCTTCGACACGGCAGCCATCGACCAGGTCGTTCATGCGGTTGAACGTACGCAGCAGCGTGGACTTGCCACAGCCGGACGGGCCGATGAAGGCGGTCACGCGCTGTTTCGGGATGTTCATGCTGACGTCGTACAGCGCTTGTTTCTCGCCGTAGAACAGGCTCAGGCCCGGCACTTCGATGGCCACGGTTTCCTGCTCGAGGCTCAGGCTCTGTTTGTCGCGACCCAGGGCCGACATGTTGATGCCGTGGGTATGTGCTTCGTGCTGCATGGGAGGCTCCCTGTGCTAACAAATTCGGTTCGGTTGCCGCAGGTTGGGCCTGCGGGTTACACAATTCTTTTGTAGGCGCCGGCTTGCTGGCGATGCTGGCAACTCGGTCCAGCAGGCTCACCGCGGTGAGGCCATCGCTGGCAAGCCAGCGCCTACAGGTCGGTTAGCTATCCAGCGCTTTGTACTTCTCGCGCAGGTGGTTACGGATGTACACCGCCGACAGGTTCAACGTGGCGATCACCAGTACTAGCAGCAGTGCCGTGGCGTAAACCAGCGGTCGTGCAGCTTCGACGTTCGGGCTCTGGAAGCCGACGTCATAGATGTGGAAGCCCAGGTGCATGATCTTTTGGTCAAGGTGCAGGTACGGGTAGTTACCGTCCAGCGGCAGTGACGGCGCCAGTTTCACCACACCCACCAGCATCAGCGGCGCCACTTCACCGGCAGCGCGGGCTACGGCGAGGATCATGCCGGTCATCATCGCCGGGCTGGCCATTGGCAGCACGATCTTCCACAAGGTTTCAGCCTTGGTTGCGCCGAGGGCCAGCGAGCCTTCACGCACAGTGCGAGGAATCCGCGCCAGGCCTTCTTCGGTGGCCACGATCACCACCGGCACCGCCAGCAGTGCCAGGGTTAACGAAGCCCAGAGCAGACCCGGCGTACCGAAGGTCGGCGCCGGCAAGGCTTCAGGGAAGAACAAGCGGTCGAGCGAGCCACCGAGCACGTAAACGAAGAAGCCCAGGCCGAACACGCCGTACACGATCGCCGGAACGCCCGCCAGGTTGTTCACGGCGATGCGGATAATCCGGGTCAACGCGTTTTGCTTGGCGTATTCACGCAAGTACACCGCCGCCAATACGCCGAACGGAGTCACGATCATCGCCATGATCAGGGTCATCATCACGGTGCCGAAGATGGCCGGGAAGATCCCGCCTTCGGTGTTCGCTTCACGCGGGTCGTCGCTCAGGAATTCCCAGACCTTGCTGAAGTAAAAGCCGATCTTGGTGAAAGTACCCATGGCGTTCGGCTGGTAGGCATGAACCACTTTGCCCAAGCCGATTTCGATCTCTTTGCCGTTGGCATCACGAGCGGTCAAGGCGTCGCGGTTGAACTGCGCGTGCAGGTCACTCAGACGCGCTTCGATGTCCTGATAGCGAGCATTGAGCTCGGCGCGCTCGGATTCCATGTCCGCTTGCGCCGTTGCGTCGAGCTTGCCATCGAGTTCCAGTTTGCGGCCGTGCAGACGGATGCGTTCGAGACCGGCGTTGATTGCACCGATATCAACCTTTTCCAGGGTCTTGAGCTGCGCAGCCAACTGATTCACACGGTTGATCCGCGCTTGCAGCTCGGGCCATGCAGCTTCGCCTTCAGCGATGACCTTGCCGTCCTGTTTGACGTTGACCAGGTAGCCGTAGAAGTTGCCCCACTCGCGACGCTCGATGGCCATCAGTTCGACCGGGGTTTTCTGGTTGGTCAGCCACTCGCCGACGATCCAGGTGAAGTCGTTGCCGTTCAGGTCACGGTTGCCGACCTTGATCAGCTCGCGGGTCATGAATTCCGGGCCTTCGTCCGGCACCGGCAGGCCAGCGCTCTTCAGACGCGCACGTGGCACTTCTTCTTTCTGTACCACTTCGCCGATGACCAGGTGATTGGCCTGGCCCGGCACGTCGTAGCTGGCGTGGATCAGATCCGCCGGCCAGAAGTGACCCAGGCCGCGCACGGCAATCACTGCCAGCAGGCCAATGGTCATGATGACCGCGATGGACACCGCGCCACCGCTGATCCAGACGCCGGGGGCGCCGCTCTTGAACCATCCTTTCAGGGAGTTCTGTTTCACAGACTTCTACCTTTCTTAAAGCGAAGAGTATTTCTTGCGCAGACGCTGACGAATCAGTTCTGCCAGGGTGTTCATGACGAAGGTGAACAACAGCAGCACCAGCGCCGAGAGGAACAGCACGCGGTAGTGGCTACCGCCGACTTCCGACTCCGGCATTTCCACCGCGACGTTGGCGGCCAGGGTGCGCAGACCTTCGAACAGGTTCATTTCCATGACCGGGGTGTTACCGGTGGCCATGAGCACGATCATGGTTTCACCGACCGCGCGGCCCATGCCGATCATCAGCGCCGAGAAAATGCCCGGGCTGGCGGTGAGGATCACCACGCGCGTCATGGTCTGCCACGGCGTGGCACCCAGGGCCAGGGAACCGAGGGTCAAGCCACGCGGAACGCTGAACACGGCGTCTTCGGCGATGGAGTAGATGTTCGGGATCACTGCGAAGCCCATGGCCAGGCCCACCACCAGTGCGTTGCGCTGGTCGTAGGTGATGCCCAGGTCGTGGGAGATCCACATGCGCATGTCGCCGCCGAAGAACCAGTTCTCCATGAACGGGCTCATGTACAGCGAGAGCCAGCCCACGAAGAGGATCACCGGGATCAGGATCGCGCTTTCCCAGCCGTCGGGCACTTTCAGGCGGATCGATTCAGGCAGGCGACTGAAGATGAAACCGGCGACCAGAATACCGATCGGCAGCAGCATCAGCAGGCTGAAGATGCCCGGCAAATGCCCTTCTACATAGGGTGCGAGGAACAGGCCGGCGAAGAAACCGAGGATCACCGTCGGCATCGCTTCCATCAGCTCGATCACCGGTTTGACCTTGCGGCGCATGCCCGGGGCCATGAAGTACGCGGTGTAGATCGCTGCGGCAACGGCCAGAGGTGCGGCCAGCAGCATGGCGTAGAACGCGGCTTTCAGGGTACCGAAGGTCAGCGGCGACAGGCTCAGCTTGGGTTCGAAATCGGTGTTGGCGGCGGTCGATTGCCAGACGTATTTAGGCTCGTCGTAGTTCTCGTACCAGACCTTGCTCCACAACGCGCTCCACGAAACCTCCGGGTGCGGGTTGTCGAGCAGCAGCGGGTGGAGCTTGCCGCCGGCTTCCACGATCACGCGGTTGGCCCGTGGCGACAGACCGAAAACGCCTTGGCCTTCGGCCACCTGGTCCACCAGCAAAGTGCGGTGGGCGGTGCTGTGGAAGACGCCGAGCTTGCCGGAGGCGTCGAGGGCAACGAAGCCCTTGCGGCGCTCTTCAGCGGTGATTTCAACGATCGGCGTGGTGCCCATCTGGAAGGTTCGGATCTGCTTCAGGCGTTGCTCGCCATCGGGATCGCGAGCCATGAACCACTGGGCCAGGCCACCTCTGGAGTCGCCTACGATCAGCGAAATGCCGCCCACCAGCTGGGTGCTGGCAGTGACTTGAGCTTCACCGTCTTCAAGCAGTTTGTAGCGACCGTTGAGACTCTTGTCACGCAGGCTGAACACGTCGGCCTGGGCACGACCGTTGACCACATACAGCCACTGCTGACGCGGGTCCACGAAGATGTTCTTCACCGGCTCGTTCATCTGCGGCAAGTCGATGCGCTTCTGCTCGTTGGTCACTTCGCCGGTCATCATGTTCTCTTCGCTGGTCAGCGACAGAACGTTGAGTTGTGAACCGGTGGCGCCCACCAGAATCAAGGTCGAATCGTTGGCGTTGAGGCTGACATGCTCCAGCGCACCACCCGCTTCGTTCACCGCGATTGGCGCTTCGCCATACGGGTACTCCACGGCCGGGGTGATGGTTTTCTTGCCATCCGGGTAGCTGACCTTATAAGTGTGACGGAACACCAGTGCCTGGCCGTTGGACAGGCCGACGGCCACCAGCGGATGACCTGGCTGGTCTTCAGCGATGGAAGTGACGGCGGTGCCGGCCGGAACAGGCAGATCGACGCGCTTGAGTTCGGCGCCACTGTCGATGTCGAAGAATAACGCCTGGCCCTTGTCGGAAACCCGCATTGCCACCTGGTTCTGCTCTTCGAGGGAGATCATCAGCGGCTTGCCGGCATCCTGCATCCAGGCAGGGGTGATGGCATCGTTCGCAGTCAGGCTGGCACCCTGGAACAGGGGCGCAACCACGTAGGCGAGGAAGAAGAAAATCAGTGTGATGGCTGCCAGCACCGCCAGGCCGCCGATTAGGACGTACCAACGAGTGAAGCGATCCTTAAGCGCGCGTATGCGGCGCTTGCGTTGCAGCTCAGGCGTATTGAAGTCAATTCGCTTGGGGGGATTAGTAGTCATTGTGGAATTGGCCAGATCATTCATTCGCACACCCTAGCGATCCTGTATGACAGAAAGATGACAGTGCAGTGACGCAACAAATCCGCCGCCAGCGGTTACTGGCAGTGGATAGAGAATTTGGGGGTTGTAGGAGCCGGCTCGCTGGCGATCCTGTCGACTCTGTCCGACGGGCTCACCGCGGTGGTGCCATCGCCAGCAAGCCGGCTCCTACAGATCCGAGGCTAGCCCCGGATCAGGGTTTTACTTTTTTGCGACTTCGGCGCCGCCTTCCTGCAGACCCAGGTCAGCCAGTGCTTTTGCAGCAACTTTGGCTGGCAACGGGATGTAGCCGTCTTTCACTACAACTTCCTGGCCCTGTTTCGACAGAACCAGTTTCACGAACTCAGCTTCCAGCGGGGCCAGAGGCTTGTTCGGGGCTTTGTTGACGTACACGTAGAGGAAGCGCGACAGCGGGTACTTGCCGTTCAGGGCGTTTTCTTCGGTGTCTTCGATGAAGTCAGTGCTGCCTTTCTTGGCCAGGGCCACAGTCTTCACGCTAGCGGTTTTGTAGCCGATGCCCGAGTAACCGATGCCGTTCAGCGAGGAGCTGATCGACTGCACGACCGAAGCCGAGCCTGGTTGTTCGTTGACGTTTGGCTTGTAGTCGCCTTTGCACAGGGCTTCTTCCTTGAAGTAGCCGTAGGTGCCGGATACCGAGTTACGGCCGAACAGTTGAACTGGCTTGTTGGCCAGGTCGCCGGTCACGCCCAGGTCGCCCCAGGTTTTCACGTCGGTTTTAGCGCCGCACAGACGAGTGGACGAGAAGATCGCGTCGACTTGTTCCATGGTCAGGTGCTGGATCGGGTTGTCTTTGTGTACGAACACAGCCAGGGCATCCACGGCAACCGGGATGGCGGTTGGCTTGTAGCCGTACTTCTGCTCGAAGGCGGCCAGTTCGGTGTCCTTCATCTTGCGGCTCATCGGGCCCAGGTTGGAGGTGCCTTCAGTCAGCGCAGGTGGCGCAGTGGCGGAGCCAGCGGCCTGAATCTGGATGTTTACGTTCGGGTATTCTTTTTTGTAGTTCTCAGCCCAGAGGGTCATGAGGTTGGCCAGGGTGTCGGAACCAACGCTGGACAGGTTGCCCGACACACCAGTGGTCTTGGTGTAGCTCGGGATAGCAGGGTCAACAGCGGCAACCGCGTTGGCAGTCGCAACGCCAGCAGCGACAAAAGTCATTGCCGCCATCAAACGCTTCAGTTTCATGCCTTACTCCTAGCAGATAGGGTGTGTTAAGTCGGGGCCAAGTATCAGCAGGCCGTGTGAACACTCTATGGCTGAAATATGACAATTGGATGAAAGGCCAGTATTCGAGTTTTTACCGGGATAATCATGCCCCCCTGATCGCCAGCAGGCTGGCTCCCACATTGGAATGCATTTCAATGTGGGAGCCAGCCTGCTGGCGATAGGGCCGGTACAGCAATGAATGTTTTCGGGATCAGCGACCCTTCTTCCAGAGATAAGCACCCACCAGAATCCCCACCCCGCACAACACCGCCACGTAATACGCCGGGCCCATCGGGCTTTCCTTGAGCAGCAAGCTGACGATCATTGGCGTCAAGCCACCGAAAATCGCGTAGGCCACGTTGTAGGAGAAAGACAAACCGCTGAAGCGCACCACCGGCGGGAAGGCCTTGACCATCACATACGGCACCGAACCGATGGTGCCCACCAGCAAGCCGGTCAAGGCGTACATCGGGAACAGCCAGTCGGGATGCTCAGCCAGGCTGTGATAGAAGGTCCAGGAACTGGCCAGCAACGCGGCGCACCCGAACACGAACACCCGGCCCGCGCCAAAGCGATCCGACAGAGCACCGGAAACGATGCAGCCGATGCTCAGGAATACGATCGCCACGCTGTTGGACTGCAAAGCAGTGGTTGGCGAGAAGTGGTAGACGGTTTGCAATACGGTGGGTGTCATCAGGATCAACACCACAATGCCGGCGGACAGCAGCCAGGTCAGCAACATGGAGATCGCGATCGCACCACGATGGTCGCGCAGCACGGCGCGCAGCGGCACTTCTTCGGCCAGGGCCTTGCGCTGTTGCAGCTCGGCGAATACCGGGGTTTCGTGCAGCCAGCGGCGCAGGTACACCGAGAACAGGCCGAACACACCGCCCAGCAGGAACGGGATCCGCCAGGCGTAATCCGCCACTTCCGCCGGGGTGTAGATGCTGTTGATCGCCGTGGCGACCAGAGAACCGAGCAAGATGCCCGCCGTGAGGCCGCTGGTCAGCGTGCCGCAGGCGTAACCGATGTGCCGTTGCGGCACGTGTTCGGAAACGAAGACCCAGGCGCCCGGTACTTCACCACCAATCGCCGCGCCTTGGATCACTCGCATCACCAGCAACAGGATAGGTGCCCACATGCCGATCTGCGCATAAGTCGGCAGCAGGCCCATGATCAGGGTCGGCACGGCCATCATGAAAATGCTCAGGGTGAACATCTTCTTGCGCCCCAGCAGGTCGCCGAAGTGCGCCATCACGATGCCGCCCAGCGGCCGTGCCAGGTAGCCGGCGGCAAAGATGCCGAAGGTCTGCATCAAGCGCAGCCATTCGGGCATGTCCGCCGGGAAGAACAGCTTGCCCACCACGGTGGCAAAAAATACGAAGATGATGAAGTCGTAAAACTCCAATGCACCACCCAGGGCCGACAGCGATAGGGTTTTATAGTCGTTGCGGGTCAGCGGACGTGCAGATTGGCTCGGCTGCGCGATACTCGAGGGCGCTGTGGTCATGGCAAGGGCTTCTCTTAGAGTCAAGTCTGCCGCCCCAACAACTCTGGCAAGGGCTCGGGCAGGATCGGCAAGATAGCAAATTGTTCGAAAAAGAACATAGAGCGCCTGTAAGGCAGTCAAAATTAGAACCGGACGGTCGTATCGGAGTCTATCGACCGATATACTCGCAATCTTGCTGCAGTTTGAAAGGGTTGCTGTGCGAAAACGCCTCTCAGGTTCATAGGCGATTTCGCAGAGTTTCCCTTTAGGCGCCTTATGGAAAACGTGACGAACGTAGTATGTTCGGTGCTAAATCGTTTTTCCTGAAGACGGCTACCACCAGCACTACCAACGAAGAGTCACGGGTCAGAGGCACCCCCGGCATGATAGAGCTCGAACAAGAAGATCCGATCCCGCAAGGCGACCTGGCCCTGCAAATCACCGCACTTCCTCGCGAAACCAACGGCTTTGGCGATATTTTCGGCGGCTGGCTGGTGGCGCAGATGGATTTGGCCGGCACGGCGATGGCCAGCAAGGTGGCCGGTGGTCGCGTGGCGACGGTTGCGATCGATCGCATGGCGTTCCTGGTTCCGGTAGCGGTGGGCGCTCAGCTCTCCTTCTATACCCAGGCACTGGAAATCGGCCGCAGCTCGATCAAGATGATGGTCGAGGTCTGGAGCGACGATCCGCTGTCCAGCGAGTGGCGTAAAGTGACCGAAGCGGTGTTCGTGTTCGTGGCCATCGATGGCAGCGGCCGCACCCGATCGGTTCCGCCTAGAGCTCGTTAAACCAGGGCTGCGTTAAACCCGACGACTGCTTCGCGGTCCATTGCACTCCTGTTACTGATCGAGAGCTGTCTCATGAACACGCCCAACGTTGAAGCCGTGAAACTGGATGAACTGAACTGCTGGCGCATCCGCCACGGTCAGGCCGAATTGCTGGTTGCCCAACAAGGCGCGCACATCCTCAGTTATCAATTGGCTGGCCAGCCACCGATCATCTGGCTCAACGACGAGGCGGTGTTCAAGACCGGCAAAAGCATCCGTGCCGGTGTGCCGGTGTGCTGGCCATGGTTCGGTAACCTGGCGCGCAACCCGCAGAGCGTTCAGGCGATGCGCGTCAGCAACGAACCGGCGGCAGCGCATGGTCTGGTGCGAGCGATGGATTGGGAATTGGGCGGCATCGAAGCCGAGGGCGAAAGTCTGAAGGTCGAATTCCTCCTGCCCTACCCTGAAAGTGGCCTGCCGGGCTGGCCGCACCAAGTGGACCTGAAGCTGAACATTCGCTTGGATGAACAGCTGCACATCAGCCTGACCAGCCACAATCAGGGCGCAGAAAACGTCACTATCAGCCAGGCGCTGCACAGCTACTTCGCGGTCAGTGACGTGCGCAACGTGCATGTCGAAGGGCTGGATGGCTTGAGTTACATCGAGACGCTGGAAGACTGGAAAACCGTCACTCAGACCGGTGATCTGCACTTTGCCGGCGAGACGGATCGCATTTACCTCGATACACCCGCACGGCTGAGCATCGTCGACCCGCAATGGGAACGGCGCATCGAGCTGACCAGCAGTGGTTCGCGCTCGGCGGTGATCTGGAACCCTTGGATCGACCGCGCTGCAGCATTCAGCGACATGGCCGACGATGGCTGGCAGCGCATGCTGTGTATCGAGACGGCGAATGTGATGGGGGATGTGGTGAACCTGGCGCCGGGTGCGAGTCATACGTTGGGTGTGAGCATCGGCAGCAAACCGCTTTAAATCTGTGGGAGCCAGCTTGCCGGCGATGGCGTCCTCAAGATCGCTATCGCCGGCAAGCCGGCTCCTACCGTGTTTCTACAAGTCTGACTCTTTCACCACCCGCACTTTCGCCGCATCCAGCGCATACGCCGCATCGGCCAAATCATTGCTGACCTTCTCAATCTTCAGCGTGCCGGTCACCCACAGCGGCGTGTAGATGTCGTTCAGTTTCAAACCTTTTGGATAACGCACCAGCACCAATTGATTCGGTGGCGGCGGTGGCACGTGGATGCAGGCGCCCGGATATGGCACGAGGAAGAACAACGTGCTGCGCCCCTTGGCGTCGGATTCCAGCGGCACCGGATAACCCCCGAGACGGATGTTCTTGTCGTTCATCGACGCCACAGTCTTGGTTGAATACATCACCGCCGGCAAGCCTTTGCTCTGCTTCATGCCACCTTTTTCGGTAAAGGTGCCAGTGGCTTCGGGGGAGTTGTGGTCGATTTCAGGCATGGCCTCAAGGGCCTTTTGATCCGACTTTGGCATCAGTTCGAGCCAGTCGGTTTCCGGCAATTCGCCGGCGTGGGCGAGGCCTGTACCCAGGAGAAGAAGAGACAACAGAAGACGGCGCATAAACGTGCTCGGCAAAGAAGAGGACAGTGGAACGCCGAGCATTCTAGCCCTCCCTGCGTATTTGGCAGAGAGGGCTTTGTCGCTGAATCAGTTCTTTTTGATCAGGCCGTAGATCACCAGCAAAATCACCGCGCCAACCAGTGCGCCGAGGAAGCCTGCGCCTTGGCCAGCCTGGTAGAAGCCCAGGGCCTGGCCGCCATAAGTGGCCGCCAGCGAACCGCCGATACCGAGCAGGATGGTCATGATCCAACCCATGCTGTCATCGCCCGGTTTCAGGAACCGCGCCAGCAGGCCGACGATCAAGCCGATAAAGATGGTTCCGATAATTCCCATGGCATTTCCCTCTGTATGGATAGTTATGCGAAAGCCTAGTCAGACTTTCGCATCCTGCCATGAGAGAACGGCGGGCCCTCAATGGTTCCGCCGCTGCCACATGAAACTGTTTTACTCGGCGATGAGCGCTTCGACCTTGAGGATCTGCGCGGCGAGCGTTTCGCGGTCTGCGCAACGCAGGTTGGCGTGACCAACCTTGCGGCCGACCTTGAACGCCTTGCCGTAGTGATGCAGATGACAATCGGCGATGGCCAGGACCTTCTCGGTCTCCGGTACTTTACCGATGAAGTTGAGCATCGCGCTTTCGCCAACCTTGACCGTCGAGCCCAATGGCAGACCGGCAACCGCCCGCAGGTGGTTTTCGAACTGGCTGCACTCGGCGCCTTCGGTGGTCCAGTGCCCGGAGTTGTGCACGCGCGGGGCGATTTCGTTGGCCTTGAGGCCACCGTCGACTTCGAAGAACTCGAACGCCATCACGCCGACGTAGTCCAGCTGCTTGAGCACCCGGCTGGAATAATCTTCGGCCAGGGCTTGCAGCGGATGGTCAGTGCTGGCCACGGACAGCTTGAGGATGCCGCTGTCGTGGGTGTTGTGCACCAGCGGGTAGAACCTGGTTTCGCCATCGCGAGCACGCACGGCAATCAGCGAGACTTCACCGGTGAAGGGCACGAAGCCTTCCAGCAGGCAAGCGACGCTGCCCAGCTCGGCGAACGTACCGACCACGTCTTCAGGCGTACGCAGGACTTTCTGGCCCTTGCCGTCGTAACCCAGGGTGCGAGTCTTGAGCACCGCCGGCAGACCGATGGAAGCCACGGCGGCGTCCAGATCAGCTTGCGACTGGATGTCGGCGAACGCCGGGGTTGGAATCCCCAGGTCCTTGAACATGCTCTTTTCGAACCAGCGGTCACGAGCGATGCGCAGGGCTTCGGCACTCGGGTAGACCGGGACGAATTGCGAGAGGAATGCCACGGTTTCCGCCGGGACGCTTTCGAACTCGAAGGTCACCAGATCGACTTCATCGGCCAGCTGACGCAGGTGGTCCTGATCGCTGTAATCGGCGCGCAGGTGCTCGCCCAATGCAGCGGCGCAGGCGTCCGGGGCCGGGTCCAGGAAAGCGAAGTTCATGCCCAGCGGGGTACCCGCCAGCGCCAACATGCGGCCCAACTGGCCGCCACCGATTACACCGATCTTCATCGTCAACAACCTCAGGCGATGCGTGGGTCTGGATTTTCCAGGACGCTGTCTGTCTGCTCAGCACGGAAGGTTTTCAGCACCGCGTGGAACTGCGGGTGCTTGGCGCCAAGGATACTCGCTGATAGCAACGCTGCGTTGATCGCGCCCGCCTTGCCAATCGCCAGGGTAGCGACCGGAATGCCCGCCGGCATCTGCACAATAGAGAGCAGCGAATCAACGCCCGAGAGCATCGACGACTGCACCGGCACGCCCAGCACCGGCAGGTGGGTCTTGGCCGCACACATGCCAGGCAAGTGCGCCGCGCCGCCGGCACCGGCGATGATCACCTCGATGCCACGCGCCTCGGCTTCTTCAGCGTACTGGAACAGCAGGTCAGGGGTGCGGTGGGCAGAGACCACTTTCACCTCGTAAGGGATGCCGAGCTTTTCCAGCATATCGGCGGTGTGGCTAAGGGTGGACCAATCGGACTTGGAGCCCATGATCACGCCAACCAATGCACTCATCGTCGTGCCTCTTCTCTCTGGGCGCCCGCAGGCGCATCAAAAAACAACAAGCCACGCAAAATGCGTGGCTTGATTGTACGAATTATGGCCGGGCGAACCGGCCGAAGGCCGCGCAGTATACCTCAATGGAGCAGATAAACAGCCCCCGTGGCGACCATCCGTCATACGGCGCAAAGCAGCGGTTTTATTGACTCGCAGGTCAGCCAACACACACCGCAAATCCCGATGCAGGAGCCGGCTTGCTGGCAATCCAGTCGAGCGGTGTGTCAGGCGGGCCGCGTCGCCTGGATCGCCAGCAAGCCGGCTCCTACAGGGCGGTGGGGGTTTGCGCTGCACCGCCCTCAAGCTTGCGCCACAACAATCGAACGTTAGCCTTGCGTACCAGTGCGCAGCGGTACAAACGAATCTCCAACGGCACATGCCATTGCGGGCCTCCGCAGACCACCAGTTCACCGCGAGCCAGTTCCGCGCGCACGCTGAGTTGCGGCACCCAGGCAATCCCCAACCCTTCCAGCGCCATGCTTTTGAGGCTGTCGGCCATGGCGGTTTCGTAGATCGTGGTGAATCGCAGCGCCCGCTGGCGCAGCAGCATGTTCACCGAACGCCCGAGGAAGGCACCGGCGCTGTAGGCCAGCAGCGGCACACTGCCCTCGCCTTCCAGGTCGAACAATGGCTTGCCGTCGGCGTCTGCCGCACAGACTGGCAGCATTTCGGTGTTACCCAGGTGCAGCGACGGAAAGATCTCCGGGTCCATCTGCATGGCTGCGTCCGGGTCGTAGAACGCCAGCATCAAGTCGCAACCGCCTTCACGCAGCGCATGCACCGCGTCGCCCACGTTGGTCGCGACCAGCCGCGTAGCGATATTCAAGCCTTCGTTGCGCAGTTGCGCGATCCAGCGCGGGAAGAAACCCAGCGCCAGTGAGTGCGCCGCCGCAACTTGCATCACTTCACCCTGCCCGCCTTCCAGGTGATGAAGGTGGCGCAACACTTCACCGAGTTGTTCGACCACAGTCCGCGCGGTGACCAGGAACAACTGCCCCGCCGCTGTCAGTTCGACCGGCGTGCGTGAACGGTTGACCAACGTAAGCCCCAGCGCGGCTTCCAGGCTACGAATCCGCCGGCTGAAGGCCGGTTGGGTCACGAAGCGACGCTCCGCCGCCTGGGAGAAGCTGCGGGTGGCGGCCAGGGCACTGAAGTCCTCGAGCCATTTACTTTCCAGATTCATCACGTCCTCCCGGACACGCACCAATTTAGGTCACACGCTCGCCGCCCACACGGCGTCACACAGGCATTATGCCGAATGTGCATAGGCCAGTGTTTAACAGCATTGGCCCAAAATTCTCCACAAGCCTAGCATTTGCAGTGTTCCGGCATAGACCGGGTCCATATTGAGATGATTTCTATCATGTCCTCCGCTGCATCATTCCGCACAGAAAAAGACCTGCTTGGCGTACTCGAAGTACCGGCTCAAGCGTATTACGGCATCCAGACCCTTCGAGCGGTGAACAACTTCCGTCTCTCCGGCGTTCCGATTTCGCATTACCCGAAACTGGTTGTCGGCCTGGCGATGGTCAAGCAAGCCGCCGCTGACGCCAACCGCGAGCTGGGTCATCTGAGCGAAGCCAAGCACGCTGCCATCAGCGAAGCCTGTGCACGTCTGATCCGCGGCGATTTCCACGAAGAGTTCGTGGTGGACATGATTCAAGGCGGCGCTGGCACTTCAACCAACATGAACGCCAACGAAGTGATCGCCAACATCGCGCTGGAGGCCATGGGTCACCAGAAAGGCGAATACCAGTACCTGCACCCGAACAACGACGTGAACATGGCGCAGTCGACCAACGACGCCTACCCGACTGCGATCCGCCTGGGTCTGCTGCTGGGTCACGACGCGCTGCTGGCCAGCCTCGACAGCCTGATCCAGTCGTTCGCCGCCAAAGGTGAAGAATTCAGCCACGTCCTGAAGATGGGTCGTACCCAGCTGCAAGACGCCGTGCCGATGACCCTTGGCCAGGAATTCCGTGCTTTCGCCACAACGTTGGGCGAAGACCTGGCGCGCCTGAAAACGTTGGCACCTGAACTGCTGACAGAAGTGAACCTGGGTGGCACCGCGATCGGCACCGGCATCAACGCCGACCCGCGTTACCAGCACCTGGCCGTTCAGCGTCTGGCGACCATCAGCGGCCACCCGCTGGTTCCAGCCGCCGACCTGATCGAAGCCACGTCCGACATGGGCGCCTTCGTGCTGTTCTCCGGCATGCTCAAGCGCACCGCGGTCAAACTGTCGAAGATCTGCAATGACCTGCGTCTGCTGTCCAGCGGGCCACGCACCGGCATCAACGAAATCAACCTGCCGGCGCGTCAGCCAGGCAGCTCGATCATGCCAGGCAAGGTCAACCCGGTTATCCCGGAAGCGGTGAACCAGGTAGCGTTCCAGATCATTGGCAACGACCTGGCCCTGACCATCGCGGCCGAAGGCGGCCAGCTGCAACTGAACGTGATGGAGCCGCTGATCGCGTTCAAGATCTTCGACTCGATCCGCCTGCTGCAACGCGCCATGGACATGTTGCGCGAACACTGCATCACCGGCATCACCGCCAACGAAGAGCGCTGCCGTGAACTGGTCGAGCATTCGATCGGTCTAGTGACTGCGCTGAACCCGTACATCGGCTATGAAAACGCCACCCGCATCGCCCGTATCGCCCTCGAAAGCGGCCGCGGCGTGCTGGAACTGGTGCGCGAAGAAGGCTTGCTCGACGACGCCATGCTCGCCGACATCCTGCGCCCGGAAAACATGATTGCTCCGCGTCTGGTTCCGCTTAAAGCCTGATCCGACGCGTTATTGGTAGCACCGCTCACCAGGTCGAGGGACTAGACACCTCTCACCTTTTGAGGGCTTGGAGATCAATCTCCAGGCCCTTTTTTTTGTCTGCCCGAAAAAGTCAAAAGATCGCAGCCTTCGGCAGCCGCTACGGGGAAGGCGAACCTGCGTTTTTTTGATCTTACCGGCGACGCTGTTCGGTTAAAGTGCAGAACCCCATGCAGGAGCAGCTCCATGAATTCCTCGACCTACCCTGCCGCCCAGCACGTCATGGTGCTCTACACCGGCGGCACCATCGGCATGCAAGCCAGCGCCAACGGCCTGGCCCCGGCGTCCGGTTTCGAAGCGCGAATGCGCGAGTACCTGCTCAGCCAGCCCGATCTTGTGGTGCCGCAGTGGCGCTTTCGCGAGATGTCGCCGCTGATCGACAGCGCCAACATGACGCCGGCTTATTGGCAGCAACTGCGTGAAGCGGTGGTCGACGCGGTGGATGTCCAGGGCTGCGACAGCGTGCTGATCCTGCACGGCACCGACACCCTGGCCTACAGCGCTGCGGCCATGAGTTTTCAATTGCTCGGCCTGAACGCCCGCGTGTGCTTCACCGGTTCGATGCTGCCGGCCGGCGTCACCAACAGTGATGCCTGGGAAAACCTCGGCGGCGCATTGGTCGCTTTGGGCCAAGGCCTGGCGCCAGGCGTGCACCTGTACTTCCACGGCGAATTACTGGGCCCGTCCCGTTGCGCCAAAGTGCGCAGTTTTGGTCGGCATCCGTTCAAGCGACTGGAGCGTCAGGGTGGCGGTGCCAAAGCGACTTCGATTCCACTTCAACTCAATTACAACCAGCCCAGGCAATTGGCGAACGTCGCGGTGCTGCCGCTGTTTCCCGGCATCAGCGCCGAGGTGTTGGATGGCTTGCTCGCCAGCGGCATTCAGGGTCTGGTGCTGGAGTGCTACGGCAGCGGCACCGGGCCAAGTGACAACCCCGAATTTCTCGCCAGCCTCAAGCGTACGCAGGATCAGGGCATCGTTGTGGTGGCGGTCACGCAATGCCATGAAGGTGGTGTCGAGCTGGATGTCTACGAAGCCGGCAGCCGCTTGCGTGGCGCGGGTGTACTGTCCGGTGGCGGCATGACCCGTGAAGCCGCGTTCGGCAAACTGCATGCGCTGTTGGGCGCGGGGCTGGACAGCGCTGAAGTACGACGCCTGGTTGAACTGGATCTGTGCGGCGAACTGAGCTGAATTCCACACCTGCACGATGCTGACACCACAACGATATACATAATTACCACCCTCCCCGAATCGTGACTTTCCTAGCATGGAAGCTGCCTGGAGGCATGGCCCGGCTGGTAACGACCAAGCACCCTCGCCAAAGCGAGGGTGCTGATCACGGCACGCTACTTGCTCCGTCCCGATCAAACAATGACGGGTACTGCCCATGCTCCACTCACACCTCACGACGCTCAACGCCGTTTCGCTGATCCTCAACACCTTCAAGGCCGAAGGGTTGACCAGCGATGCCTTGCTGGCTGGAAGTGGCATCGGTGCCGCGGATCTGCACCGGTCCGACACGCGTATCACCACCAATCAAGAGATGCAGGTCTGTGCCAACGCCGTTGCACTCAAGCGTGACATCGGCCTTGAGTTAGGCCAACGGATGCACGTTTCCTGCTATGGCATGCTCGGTTATGCGCTGCTCACCAGTGCCACCTTCGGTGACGCTTTGCGCCTGGCGATACGTTATCCGGCGCTGCTGGGAACACTTTTCAGGCTGAGCCTGGAAGACGATGGCGAGCGCATCTGGTTCGTCGCGGCCGATTACCGCGAGAGCCCGGCGATGGCTGTGTTCAACGCCGAGTTCTGCCTGGTTTCGCTGAAAGTCATCTGCGACGACCTGTTGGGCCATTCGTTACCGCTGCTGGGCGCGCGCTTCGAACACCCCGCGCCCGACTATGAAGCATCCTACGCCGAGCACTTCAACTGCCCGCTGCACTTCGGAGCACGGGACAACGCCTTTGCCTTCGACAAGCGCTGGCTCGATCAGCCATTGCCACTGGCCGATGTCATCACCCATCAGGCCATGGCCGAACGTTGCCGCAAACAGAACCTGGAGTTCACTGGACGCCAGGCCTGGCTGGGACGGATTCGGCAAATACTCAGCGCGCAGTTGAATGCGGCGCCAGGCCTCGAAGGCCTGGCCGAACAGATGAATTGCTCGGCGCGGACATTGCGCCGGCATCTCAAGGACATGGGTTGCAGCTATCAGGGATTGCTCGACGAATTGCGCTTTGATCAAGCCAAGCAAATGCTTTGTGAGGATCAACTGCCGATCTATCAAATCGCCGAGGCGCTGGGCTTCAGCGAAACCGCCAGTTTCCGCCACGCGTTTGTGCGCTGGAGCGGAGTCGCGCCCAGCCAATTCCGCCCGCAGCACCGCCCCTTGTAGGAGCTGGCTTGCCAGCGATGAGGCCGCTACACCTCAGTCGCAACGGCGTCGTGCTTGGCCTGGCATAGGGGCGAATTTCGGTCAGTTTTTTTGGCCACATTAATCCCTTTTTGGCCTTTCCTGTCGTTCTCCAAAACCGTTCGCGCCGCAAGACTGTGTGCAACCGAACCCGCCTGCGGAGAACAACAAATGCTGACGATCTACTCGGACGATCACCACCTGCACCACGGTCGTTGCGAACTCATCGACGGGCAACTCAAGCCCTGCTTCGAGATGCCATCCCGTGCCGATCACGTGCTGTCGCGGGTGCAAAAGCAGAACCTCGGCTCCGTGGAGGCGCCCAAGGATTTCGGCCTCGACCCGATTGCGCGCATCCACAGCCGCGACTACCTCGATTTCTTCAAGGGTGCGTGGGCACGCTGGACCGAATTCAACACCGACGGTGACCTGCTGCCCTACACTTGGCCAGCGCGAACTCTGCGTCGCATCAAACCCACCAGCCTGCACGGCGAACTCGGCTATTACAGCTTCGACGGCGGCGCACCGATCACCGCCGGCACCTGGCAAGCGGCCTACAGTGCGGCGCAAGTGGCATTGACTGCCCAAGCGGAAATTCAACGCGGCGCCCGCAGTGCCTTCGCCCTGTGCCGTCCACCGGGACACCACGCCGCCGGGGACTTGATGGGCGGTTATTGCTACCTCAACAACGCCGCCATCGCGACCCAGGCATTCCTCGACCAAGGCCACAAAAAGGTCGCGATCCTCGACGTCGACTACCACCACGGCAACGGCACCCAGTCGATTTTCTACGAACGCAGCGACGTGTTGTTCACTTCGATCCACGGTCATCCGGAAGCCGAATTTCCGTTCTTCCTCGGCTACGACGATGAGCTGGGTGAAGGCGCCGGTGAAGGTTTCAACTTCAACTATCCATTGCCGGCAGGCAGCGGTTGGGACACCTGGAGCGCAGCACTGGAACAGGCCTGCAAAGAGATCGAACGCTACGGTGCCGACATCGTCGTCGTTTCCCTGGGCGTCGACACCTTCAAGGACGATCCGATCTCGCAATTCAAGCTCGACAGCCCTGATTACCTGGCCATGGGCGAGCGCATCGCCAAGCTCGGCGTGCCGACGCTGTTTGTGATGGAAGGCGGGTATGCGGTCGAAGAAATCGGCATCAACGCGGTGAACGTTCTCGAAGGTTTTGAAACCGCTCAATGAGCAATTAAAACAATGATCAAGTCCCGCACCTGATCGCCGTCGTCATCAGGACCTGCGCTTGCGCAGGTCTTTTTTTGCCCGCGATATTTATTTACCGCCAACGTCGCTCTGCCCGTCACTACTTTGCAATGGATCGCGCACCGAACCTTCCACGGTGCCTGTCCCACCACAAAGGATGTGACGATGATAGATACTTCCAACCCTTCTTTTGGCCCGGGCCTTTCTACGGATCAGGATGCCCTGCTCACCCAATTGGTGGCCGGCCCCTCAATCAGGGAAGTCGCCACCCATGCCCTGCAACCGGCGTTGAAAACCCTTTACCCGCAATTGTCTATCGACCCTCGGCTGGCGATGGTCGTAACACCGAGCTGGCGCTTTCACGAGCAACAGGTCGTCTCCGGGCCGCGACACTTCGAATCACTGACCGATGCCTTGGTGCGCCATGGTGTGGCGGGCACATCGGCGGTCTACCTCGATGGCGAGCATTACCTCACCCTGCAAGCTCAGGAACAAACGCCGGCGCAACTGCCCGTCAGCATCGACGCCATCGCGAGGCTGCTCAATGAACTGGCGCCACTTCTGTTTATCGCGTTTCAAGAACAGCAGGTCGATTACTGGAACCAGTTCACCCGCGCCTCGGCCCCGCGCTGGCAGGGATTGTCCAAGTCCCTGCGCGAATTGTGGAACATCGAGACGAACCCGCAATGGAGCAACGACTTGTGCGCCATGGCGCGTAACCTGTTCGCTTATCCGGAGAAAAATACCCGCACCCTTCACGATCGGTTTCGGTCGCGTGCTTGCCTGATTGATCTCGATTGCATTAAGGAAGGGGCCTCGACTCACCTCAACATCCTCGACATGGCGGTACTGATCGGAACTGCCGGCCCCCGCACCTTAATCCTCTGTCACACCATCACCCGGGGCTTCGAGACCTACGATTCTTTGCAGGAACTGGGCGAGTCCTTGCGCAGCTACGGTGGCGGGCCGATGCCGGGCAACACTTTGCAATGGCGTCTGATCGAGCCCGAGGGCAATTATTTCGATCATCTGGCATGCAACCTGATTGCCCTGCAAGCCGACTCGATTGGGGCGCTGGCTAATGAAACCGCGACGCCGCATCCCGACCTGGCACCGCACATCAGCCGTACGACCAACGAACTCGATCCGACGGACAAACAGGCGCCTTCGAGATTCAATCGGGTTGAGCAAGCCTTGCCGGACTGGATGGCCAACGCCACTTCCAGCGACCTCACCGCGTTCAGCCGGCATTTGATGGAGCTGGCACAGGTTCAAACCCAGAACGCTCACAAATCCTTTCAGGACGGCATCATACCGATCCGTGAGTACGCTCTCGAGCAACTGCGCGAGGCCATGCTCAAGCAGCACGCCGACGCCGCAGAGCTAAACCTGACCGAGATCGACATCGTGGTCGACAGCGTGGTGGTCTGGGGCAGTTTTACCCCGCTGGTGGGGCCGGAACGCACCACTCTAAGCATCTTGGATCTGGCACTGCAAAACCTGATTGCCCTGCCGCTGGGCAACAAGTCCGTACGCAGCACCAGCGGCGCAACGCTTCCGGCATGGTTGACGGCGACTTACCTAGAAACGTTGATCGTCAGCGTCGACATCGGCAAGTCCTACCCGGAGCTGATCAAAAGCAAACTGCTCGACGATCCCCTTGAAAGTCTGCGGCGCCAGAATCTGTTCACCAGCCGGCTGCGCGTCGAGTTACCGTTGCTGGCCTTGCAGCAGAAGATTCGCGCACAGAACGGCATCGACGAATTGGGTTACCGCTATGTCGCGGCCGTCGTCCAGGTACTCGATGCCAATCGCTGGGTGGACGGTCAGGAGATTGTCATCCGCCCGCTGGCCTTCAGCCCCGGTTGGCGCGTGGGTGCCGCAACGGATGAAGTGGCCAACATGTTCGTCATCGGGCCCCGGCAGATGGACAAGGGGCCGTGCCTGCTTTACCGGCCATTACTCGACCAGCCATTGAGCCAGTTCCCGACACCGGCCAACCTGGTCTATGCCATCAAGCATTCCCCGAAGTTGCGCCAATCGGTACTCGCCTGGCTGCCGGATGGCGCACGCGCCAATTACGCCAACTATGTGTTTACCGACGACCGGCCTTCGGTCTGGACCCTCTCACTGCTGCTGGCCGACCCACTGACCTCGCTGCAGATGAGCGGCACGCTCAACTTGGGTACACAGCTTATCGCCGGTGATTACCTGGCCTCCTTGTTCAAGGCCAACGTCAGTGCAATGGTAGAACTGGCGCAACGGCAATCGGTGTCCAATGCCAAAAATCGCTGGGAGACCTTCAAGCACGCGGGCTGGCTGATCTTCAACGCAGCGCTGCCCTTCCTCGGTCGCACGGTCGGGACGGCCGCCTGGATCTGGCAGGTACTGGATGATCTGCAACAGACCCTTGATGCCGGTGAGGCAGGCAACGGCGAGCAGCAGAAAACCGCGATGACCGATCTGTTGCTGACCCTGGCCATGGTCCTCGCTCACCACGCCAGCACTCGCAACTCGACGGCCCGCCGAATCGAGGAAAAAACGCCAACAACCCTTGCTGCCGAGATCAAGGAAGAGCCGGCACCGCCCCCTGTGAACATCGTTCAACAGCCGGATGTGATCGGCGAGCATCCTGCGCAACACCAAACTTCTTTGGCAACGGGTCCCGCCCTGAGCCTGGCCAAAACCCTGGATCGCTTTGCGATTAGCCGACCCGAGCAACTCACCCCGCCCACCGGGGAAACCGGCTTCTATCGCCACCTCTACCGTCATCAACAAAAATATTACGCACCGGTGGGCGAGCGCTGGTTCGAAGTGGCCGTCGGAGAAACGGGTGAAGTATCGATCATCGACTCACGTCAGCAACCCGAACGTATCGGCCCGACGCTAATCAACAACCAGCGCGGGGAGTGGTTCGTCGACACACGCTTGCGCCTGCGGGGAGGTGGCTTGTCGAGTCGGCGCAAGGCTCAGAAACAGCAAAATCGCGAGCGCATCGCCGAGTTGAAAAAGCAACTGGCCGAATTCGATAACGAGCGCGAGCGGGCGCGCAAAGAGTTGACGGCCGCTCACAATGCAATGAAAGCGGCCAGCGATGACGCACTGCTGACCGAACAAGCGATATTCCTGGAGACGCTCGAGCGCCGCACTCGAGAGTACGAAGCTCCGCTCGAACAGCTGAAAAAGCTCAACCTGCTGGATACGGTTCCCAACTATCGAACCGCCATGACCGAAATGCTCGGCACCCAGCTGTTCTTCAACCAGACATGGCTCGATCAGCGCGATCCAACCTTCACTCAGACCCTGAGAGAAACCCTGGTATTGCTTGCGGCGCAAGAAACGGGCGGAGGGACTGGCAGCCGTGCGACATGCCAGAAAATGTTCGATTTGACCGAGGGCATGATTGGCAAAATCGAGTTTGCCCAAACGCGCTTCCAGGAGTTGAGCCGACTGGGCAAAAGCGCTGCCGAAATTGCCTCCACCTATCGCAATAAATTGCCCAAATTCAGCCTCAATGACCTCAAGGCGCTTCAAGTTTCGCTGGCTCGTGATGTCTGTCTGAAAGAGGGAAACACCACTGCGCTGATCCAGGCCCAAAATGAATTCGTACGCCTGATTGACACGGCCGATCTGATTATTCAGACCTCACAGGACCTGGTTCTGGAGGAGCGCGCGCTCGTTGCGAGCGAACATAGCGAAGGCCTCAGTGACATGCTCGAACAGTTTGCCGCCATCGACCAGTCTTTCGAAGACTTCGGCGTCAATCACAAAGATGCTGTCCTGGAGCAGCCGCTAAAACAGATACGAAGCCGAGTCAGCGAATTCCAGCAGCAAACCGAAAAATACCTGGCGCACTTGCTACTCGAGCAACGGCCATTGGAGCCTCGAGCAGGCCCTTCAAGGCCCGCGCCCGCCTCGCGTAAACGGGTGATCAAAACTCGCTTCAGGGGCACGGTCGTTGGTGAAGTACGTCCATCAGCACCGGGTCAACCGATTCTTCTGGACGTGAAAGCGCCCATGACCGGCAACGTGATCGCCACCTTTCACGAGAAAACGCCCGGGGTCTGGATTGAGCGCGTCCAACCCAGGCGTCGCCGTCCGACAGCGCAAGCGCCTGACCTCAACACGCAAATCACTCAAGGCCAGACGCTGCTGGACAGTGTGGAAAACTTCATCGAGCAAACCGAAGCGAGCGCGAAAAAACCTGGTCGAATCCCGGTGGAAATCGAAGAACTGTTCCAACACAAAGCTGACCAGCTGGACGAGCGCGCGCGGAGCCTGGAACAGGCCCGACTGCGTGCGAATACAACCGACGAGCCACCGGCCTTGATCGCCGAGATGAACACGGCACGCGATCGACTCTACGCCGAAGGTTACCGGATACGGGTTGAGATGATTAAACGGCAACCGCCCACGGCAGCCCGTATCGAATGGCTGTTGAGCAAAGATGAAATCGACATTGTGCCCGGCGGTGATCGACGTCGCCTCAAGGGCCCGCGCAAGGATTACTTGCAGGAATACGAGATTCGCGAGCGACGCACCCAGAACACGTTGTGGTACGCACACTTCCATTACGCCAGCCTCGACGCGCCTGTCGACGCATTCACCGCCGCCCATTTGAAATTGCAGGAGCAACGTCGAATGGCCGGCGCATTCGACTTGCGCTCGGCCACCACCAACCCGCAAGTCATCGCCATCTATCGCAGCGAGATCAGTCCGCAGCTGGCACGCGCCCTGTTCTTTTCATAAACCCCGGACGTCAAAAAGGAAAATGACGATGACCGAGCATTCAGAAACCTCCGAAACCCGCGAATTGCTAAAAAAAAGCCAGATCATTCACCAGACCAGCCGTGGACCCACGGTTGATGAAGTCGCCCACCAAATACTGCGTCAGGCGCTGAGAAGCCTGTATCCGAAACGCGACATCGACCCCGACCGAACCATGATCGGCACACCTCAATGGCAAGCGGTAGAGGGTCATCTCGTGGCCATGCCGACGCAGTTTGAATCGCTGACCCACGCACTGGTACGGCAATTCTTCAGTGCTTCCACCGCCAATTATCTGGAAGGCGAACACTTCCTCACAGTGAACCCCACAGCCACGCCCGTGGTGCATCTGGACATCGACGTCGAAGCCATTGCCGGGTTACTCAATGACTACTCACCCCTGCTGTTCGTTGCGTTCGGGGAGCGCCAACTGGACTATTGGAACAGCACCCGGCATCAGGTACCGCACTGGCAGGAACTTTCCGCGGCGTTGCGCAAAGCCCTGCATGTACAGGGCGCCGATGGTTGGGATGATGACCAGTGTCGGGTGGCCCGGGCGGTCTCGCGTCATCCCGATAAACAGTCGCGCCAAAACCATGACCCAACCCTCTCGGCTATCCAGGTCTGCCTGATCGACATTGACACCGTCGATGCCCAAGGCAAGGTCCGACACCTGATACTCGGCGGTGCCGCCGTCGTTACCGGGCGCTATAAACAGCGTGACCTGGTGATGATGTACACAGTGGAAAAGGGCTACGAAACGTTCGACTCCTTAAAGAAACTGGGTGATTCATTACCAGCGCGTATCGATGTGCAACCTGCCGGGCAGAACCTTCAATGGCAGCTGTTCGAGCCCGAGGGCAATTTTTTCGACCACATGGCCTGGGCGTTGATCGCAACCCAGCTGGACGCTATTACCGCGATTTCTCGTGAAAGCCTCGTCGCCGAAGCGGATGACGACATCGCCTCCGCCCCCGTGGTCGAGCACACCAGTGGCCCGGAAAAAAACGTGCTCACCCGCCTTGATGGTTCAATTCCCGACTGGTTGTTCGGTGCTTCGGCTGCCGATCTGGATCAGTACAGCCAGTCCATCAATGCGCTGGGCATGTTGTATAAGCAGACCGATAAAACACTGTTGCGCATTGCGCCTATCACCACCTACGCGCAAAACCGCATGCGCGAAGCGATCATTGCCGACAAGCCGTCGGCCGCTTCGCTGCCATTGGACAGCCTGGACATTACAGTCACCAACAGCTTTGAAACAGGTGGTTTGACGCTTCCCAATCCGCTCGACGTCCACATCGAAACGCTGGGCGAATACGCCTTTGCACAATAGCGCGCCGTATCAGGCCACCCTTCAATTCAACCCACCACAACCGGTCCCCGAGTGGTTGGATGTAGCCTACCTGACGAAGGTGGCCAATCTGGTCGACATCGGTGACGCGTATCCCACACTAATCAAGGACAACCTGATCGATGATCCGGTACAGGCGCCCTTACAGATGCACTTTTACATCAGACAGTTGCGCGCCTTGCTGCCGCTGATTGCGCTGGAGTGCAAGATACGTCGTGTCGGCGGCGTTGATGACCAGGGTTATCGCTATATTCGTGAATGGCTCAAGCCAACTCCCGGTCACCCGCAGCCCATCGTCATTCGTCCCCTGACCTTCGTCCATTCCGGCGAAACCGATGGCGACACCGTTGCCAATATGTTCATCATCGCCCCGCGCCAGCCAGAAGCCGGGCCGTGCCTGTTGTATCGACCGTTGCTCGACCAGCCGTTGTTGCAGTTTCCTTCACCACAAAACCTGCTGTACGCCTTGCATCAACCGGGTGAAATCAGGGACTCGATACTGGCATGGCTACCCGACTCGGCCACCCGCTTCAAATACGCCCAATACATCTTCCCCGTCGGCCTGCCCAGTCTTTGGCTGGGCGCACAGCTGCTCTCCGAGCCGTGGACGTCTGTGGACTGGGCTGGCCCGGTCGAACTCTCCTCCAAAGAGCTGACCGGCGATGTTTTCCCGGTGCTGTTCAAGACCCACGCGCAGGCTATGGCGGAACTCGCCGACCGGCAATCACAGTCCAACGCCCAACGTCGCTGGGCCTTGCTGCGAGACAGTGGCTGGGCGCTGTTCAACGTCACCGCGAACTTTCTCTGCGGCACCGCGGGGGCGGCGGTTTGGGTCTGGCAAAGCATCAGCGAAATAGAGGAAGTAGTGGACGCCCACAACCGCGGTGACTCTCACGCCGAATGGAGCGCCGTAGCCGATATGCTGCTGAATTTGGGGATGATCCTTGCCCATCACGCGGCCACACGCCGCAAAGGCGTCCCGCGAACGCTAATAAGGCAGGGCGAAAAGACGCTGTCCGAGGCCATAGGCACGCCCTCGGTGAAGCCAGCGTTGTCCACGGTGACGCAGCTCACCACGACGCTGACCGGTGATCTTGCGCCCAACCATTACTCCTCACTTGAGGCCTACGGCTCAGTACCCCATCGCACCCCTACGGCACTAGCGACTTATCTGAACACGCTGACGGTGCCTGCACCCGACCTCACTTCCACGGCCCTGGAAACCCTGCTGCGCGAAAAGGGGACGCTCTATCGAATCGATGCAAAGACCTACGCACAAGTCGGTGAGCGTTGGTTCCGCGTCACGGAAAACGATGACCAGCAGGTACAAATCGTTTACCCGCGAATGCCCTCGAAAACCGGTCCACTGTTGATTCACAACCGGCAAGGACAATGGATCGTCGATACTCGATTGCGTCTGCGCGGTGGCGCCGGTGGCACCAGCCTGCAAAGTCAGCTCAAGGCACAACGCAAGGAAAAGGAGGAACAAAGGAAACAATTGGGCATTGCCTTGGAGGCGTTCAAAAAACTGGAGGTCACCCGTAATACCGCGTTAGAAAAAGCCCAGGCAGAGCTGATGGCCGCCACCGGACAACCGCACGAACAGGCGACACAGCATTACCTCGACCAATTGGAAAAACTGATCGGCGATTACGACGATGCCCTGAACAAACTCGGGCAATGGCGTCTCAAGGGCGGGAGCGAAGGTTATTTAACTGATTTGCAGCGCATGACCACCTTGCTGCATAAAAACCTCAGCCTGTGGTTCGTCCTGAAGCGCAATGCCTACGCGACACTCACCCATAAACTCGCTCAGAACAATGTCATTGATTCAGCCACTTCCTTGCAGACCCACATCCAGGAAGTCAGGCAGGCCTTGGCTTTGAGCCATGACATGATCGCTCGCCTGCAACTGTACCGCACATCCCTGGAAACCCTCGACGCCACCGGCAGCGCGGGCATGACTACCGCGCAACGGCTGCGCAACCTGCTCCCGACGTTTACGCAGTGGGACTTGAAGTCCAATGAGATTGGCATGTCTCATGAGCTGTGCATGCGTGAGCTCCCCACAGGAGATACCGAATCGGCTCGCGAAGCGGCAGGCTTGTTGATTATCGAAGCAGCAACCGCCACCCATCGACATGCCGCCTTGATCAGAACGTCCGACAGCGGTGAAGCCAGCGCACTTCGCATTGAACGTCTGAGCAGGCTGATCGATGTCTACATCGATGCTGATCAGCGTCTTCAAGACCTTCCCGGCGAATTCCCCGGCATGGTGGAACCGACCGAACTTGCGCGGGTACGCAGCTTGATCGGCGAGTTCAGGCAATTGGCACAGGAGCAACTGAGTGCGCTGCTGCCCGAGAGCGGGGCAAGGGCAATACCGATGACGCCCAAAGCACCTGTTGCGGGCCCTTCCCGTCTCGTTGGCAAAGTCACCAAGAGCCGACCTCGTGATCCTGCGCCCACCAGAGTTTCGGCACCCAGTGAACCGCCCCTTGAGGAAATTCTTCCGTCCCGGTCAGGTCCCGCCCCAGTGGCCGACCTGGACGACACCGACATCATTGCCAATGCCCTGGACCTGAATGTGGATGTGCAGAGCTTTATTGATCGGACTCGTCGTGATGCCTTCAGGCCCAATCGTATTGCGGCGGACATGCAGGACTTGTTCGATCACCAAGCCCAACGGCTGGAGCAAAGCGCGATCAATGTCGACCAGACCCAGGCGCGCCTCCGCGCGGCAGGCAAATCACCGTTACCGGTGGGCACCTTGAGCGCGGAGCTCAATAGCGCCGCTGTCCGGTTACGCGCTGAAGGCATCAGCATCCGCGCCAGCATGCTCAAGGATCGGCAGCCTCGCCAGGCGTATGTGCAATGGCTGCTGGACAACAACCTGGTCCGGATCGTCAGGAACGAACAAGGCCGGATCAAGACCAAAAAGCGCCAGGACTACTTTCAGGAGTACAAGGTGCTCGACTCCACGAGCCGCAATCAGCCGTTGTGGCTGGCGCACTTCCACTACGATTCGCCGCAAGCCCCGCCGGAGCAGTTCACAGCGGCGCACCTGAAAATCGCCGATGAACATTTGAAGCAGCTCACTGCCGAACGTCGTCAGGCACTGACGAGCCTGACGCCACTCGACTATGTGCTGCGCCGGATTGGCGACCCGAATCTGTTCCTGAAACTGGAACCACAACCCTAGTACTCACGTGCGGGCGGACTGATCATCCGCCCGCTTGGCGAACACGCCACACTGCCCGCAAGCACTTCAGCGCCGTGTCGATCTCGCTCTCGGGAACCGCAGCAAAACCCAGCACCAGTCCGGCACGCTGATCGATCGGGGTGCTGGACTCCGGTAGCCAATAACTGCTCAAACCGTTGATCTCGACATCGACGCTGCGCGCCAACTCGATCAGTTCCTGTTCACGCGCCACGCTCTCGACCGGCACGGTCATGTGCAGACCGGCGGCGACCGTGGGTAACTGGCCGACGCCGGGAATATCCTGCGGCCAACCGTTGAGCAGGACATTAAGCCGACTCAACGCCGCACGGCGCATGCGACGGATATGCCGCTGGAAATGTCCCGCAGCCATGAACTCGGCCATCACCGCTTGGGTGCTGACCTCGGAATGGCGGACGTCCACTGCGCGACGCCGTGAAAACGCGTCCACAAGGCCCATTGGCAACACCAGATAACCCAGACGCAGCGCCGGAAAAGCGACCTTGCCGAAGGTCCCGACGTACAGCACCCGACCATGACGATCGAGTGCCGCCAACGGTGCCAGCGGTGCACCGCTGTAGCGGTATTCGCCATCGTAATCATCCTCGACGATCCAGCCTTGGGCGCGCTCGGCCCAGGCCAGCAATTCCAGACGTCGGGCAAGACTCATCACTACCCCAGTCGGATACTGATGGGACGGCGTGACATAAGTCAGACGGCAATCACTGAGTTTCGCCAGTTCGCCGCAATCGATGCCTTCGCTATCCACTGATACCCCGTGCAGTCGCGCACCTGCGACGGAGAACGCATGACCCGCCGCGCGGTAGCCCGGATTCTCGATCGCCACCCCGTCTCCTGGCTCCAGCAACAACTGTGCACAAAGGCTAATCCCCTGCTGCGCACCACTGGTGATCACAATTTGCTCAGCCGTGCACTGCATGCCGCGCGAACTGCGCAAGTAAGCTGCGATCATCCCGCGCAAACGCGCATCGCCGGCCGGGTCGCCATAACACAGCTGCTGCAAATCCGGTTTGCGCCAGAAAGCCGCATTCAGTTTGGCCCAGACCTCAAAGGGAAACAGATCGAACGCCGGAACTCCGACGCGAAATGCCCGTGGCGGACCGCTCGGTGGACTCGGTAAATGGTTCTTTTCAACCCTTGCGAGCGCGACGCTGTGGATAACTTTACTGGATGAAACCACAGGCAAATCCAGGCAATTTGTGGATAAGGTTGTGGGTAAGCCTGTTGAAAACCCTGTGGATACTTTTGTGGATAGTTTTTTCACCGGCAATGCGTTTTGTGGCAGTTGCGCGACATAAGTCCCGTCGCCGACGCGTCCCTCGATGAAGCCTTCCGCGTAGAGCTGATCGTAGGCGCGCACCACACTGTTACGGGAAATCGCCAGCGCCGCCGCCAAATCCCTGCTGGCCGGCAGACGGGTTCCGCCGGCCAATCGTCCATCCAGCACTCGCACGCGCAATGCCTGATAGAGCTGACGACTCAAGCCCTGACGGCGATCAAGCTCGATACCTGCCGGGTTGAACGACAAGGACAATGGTTCGCTGGTCATGACAATGGACCTATGAAATTGGTCGTTAATGGCTCTTACAACAGACCAATAGCGTGCCTAGGATGAACACATTCGCCAAGGAAAATATCTCCATGTACACGCCACGTGCTTTTGCCATCGACGAGTTGTCCCAGCTGCATGAACTGATCCTCGCCAGCCGTCTCGCCATTTTGGTGACCCACGGTGAAAGCGGCCTGCAAGCCAGTCATGTACCGGTGCTGCTGCATTGCGAACAAGGCTCGAACGGCACGTTGTACGGGCATCTGGCCAAAGCCAATCCGCAGTGGAAAGACCTGCGAGATGGCGCCGAAGCCCTGTTGATTTTTGCCGGTCCCGACGCCTACGTCAGCCCTGGCTTCTACCCGAGCAAGGCCGAACACGGCAAGGTCGTGCCCACCTGGAACTACGTCGCCGTTCACGCTTATGGCCGCGCCGAAACCTTCAGCGATGGCGGGCGGCTGCTCGACATCGTCAGCACCCTCACCGACCGCCATGAAGCTGGCCGCGCCCAACCGTGGTCAGTGGCCGATGCCCCCGCCGATTACATCGACGGCATGCTCAAGGCCATTGTCGGTTTCGCCATTCCTATCGACCGTCTCGAAGGCAAGCGCAAGCTCAGCCAGAACCGTAGCCCCGCCGACATCGCCGGCGTGCGCGAAGGGCTGGCCGCCAGCCCCGACGTCAACGACCAAACCCTCGCCCAATTGATGCGCTAAGGAAATCACCATGAGTCAGATCGAGATCCGCCAGGTCAGCGCCGACGACCACGCCGCGTGGCTACCGCTGTGGCAGGCCTACCTGCGCTTTTACAACACCGAGTTGCCGGACGCCGTCAGCCAAAGCACCTGGCAACGCCTGCTCGACCCGAACGAACCGACCCACGCGGCGTTGGCCTGGGCCGACGGCAAAGCGGTGGGCATGGTGCATTTCATTTACCATCGTTCGAACTGGAGCATCGAAAACTCCTGCTACCTGCAAGACTTGTTGGTATCGCCCGAAACCCGTGGCACTGGCGTTGGCCGCAAGCTGATCGAATTCGTCTACGCCACGGCCAAGGCCGATGGTTGCTGCAAGGTTCACTGGTTGACCCACGAAACCAACGCCACCGCGATCCAGCTCTACGAGCGCATCGCCGAGCGCCCCGGTTTCATCCAGTTTCGCAAAGCCATTTAAGGTTCAAGGAGAACAGTATGTCGACATCACTCACGGACTGGAAAGGCGTCCCGGCCCCGACGGTTAAAACGATCGAAGGGCGTTTCATCCGCCTGGAAAAACTCGACCCGGCGCGTCACGGCGACGGTTTGTGGAATGCCCTGCAAGGCCCCGGCGCCGATCCAAAGCTCTGGGACTATTTGCCTTATGGTCCCTTCCCGGAGCGCAGCGCTTTCCATGACTGGCTGAACAATCATGCGGCCAATAGCGATCCGTACTTCTTCAGCGTGATCGACCGTGCCAGCGGCGACGTGCAAGGCATCCTCAGCCTGATGTCGATCGTCCCGGCCCAGGGCCGCATCGAAATTGGCCACGTCACCTTCGGCGCGCCGATGCAGCGCTCACCAAAAAGCACCGAAGCGGTTTACCTGCTGGCCAAAGAGTCGTTCGCCCTCGGCTACCGCCGCCTGGAATGGAAATGCAACAACGGCAACGCCCGCTCCAAATACGCGGCCGAGCGCTTGGGATTCAGTTTTGAAGGTGTGTTTCGCCAACACATGGTGGTCAAGGGCCAGAACCGTGACACCGCGTGGTACTCGATCCTTGACTCGGAGTGGCCGGCGATTGGGGCAGGTTTCGAGCGCTGGTTGAGCGATGAGAACCAGGCGGAATCCGGACAGGTGAAAGGGTTGGTGGAGTGTCGCGGGTAAATTGCTTCCAGGCCTGCGACAGCCGTCCCGATCCCGATTTGTTGTAAGAAAAAACGTCTGTTCGAAGCGACAAAAAGCTGTCTTCTTCGAGCGGACGGGCGTTTTCCGCATAGCTATCTGACACTCCCCGCACCACCGCAGGAACCGCCTGACATCGGTGCCGACAGCCCTCCTCTTAGAGTTTGGTCTTCCGTAAAACGAGGCCAAACCCATGCCCATTCAACACAAACACCCACCGCAACAACTCACCTTGGCGATTGCACTGGCCTTGGGTTGCGCTGACGTTGCAACAGCCCAACAACCCGAGACATCCACCCCGGCGCACACGGTATCGGCCGCTCTGATCGCCGATCTGGATGCCTTCATCAAAGCCGCAGACACCGTACCGTTCCAGATCAAAAGAGCCACGAACGGCACAAGCCTGCAACTGGACGATCGCAATGACTGGATCACGATCAGCCCTCGCGGCAATCTCACCGGCCTGCTGGACGGCGGGGGAGGTCAAAACGTTCTGCAACTCGATGCCGCTAGAGGTGGCAACCTGGGAGACACCCGTCAATTCCAGCGACTGGATGTCAGACAGGGCTCCTGGACCCTGGCGGGTTCCAGAGACTTTAGCGAAGCCGCTTTGATACGCCCAAAGGCAGCGCTGACCAATAACGGACACATCGAGGGGCGTGCCGTCGTTCAGGGTTCGTTGGTCAACCACGGGTCGATTGACGGCAGCGTCGAGGTGGACGAATCAGGCACCTTCAGCGGCGCAGGTCGTGTGGGTTCGCTGAACGTACACGGCGCTCTCGTCGCCAATCATTTGCACGGTGCGCCGACCGTCGCGGGCGACCTGAAGCTGCACGACAAGGCCGTGCTGACTTATGAGATCAACGCGGCGGGTCGTGGTGAAACAATCAAGGTCGATGGTATAGCCAATGTTGAGGGCGCGACCCTGAAAGTCCTCGCCATAGACAGTGAATACCCACCTGGGAGCCATTACACCGTTATCGAAGCCGGTAAGGTCGAAGGGCGATTTGCCAAGGTCGAAAACAACCTCGCGTTCATGACGCCAAAGGCGCATTACGAAGTAAAAACCGTCGAGCTCACCTATGCACGTAACGACGTACCGTTCGGGGATCTCGCGATCACTGAAAACGGGAAGGAGCTCACTCAAAGCATTGATGAACATGCCGAGTCACCGTTGACCCAGGCATCATCTGACGGGGTGACTCCCGACGCTATCGTTCAGAATCCGCCAGCAACCCCCGCGGCTCCCGAAACCGCTTCCACACCGCCGGCGACAACTGAGTCTTCTACTTTGCCTTCAACATCCAACACCCTCACCAAAACAACGTTGACCCCTCCGGTATCACCAACGCCTTCAAGCCCGACAGCCAGCACTCCCAAACCACCCAATCCCGCGAACGCAGCTGTCGCAGCCTTGCTCGGCACCGACAAAAGCACCGCCTCTCACGCGATCGAGCGGTTGGCCGCAGGCACCACCGCCAACCTCGCCAAAGCGACGCTGAACAGTGACAGTTCCGTGAGCGCCACGATGCTCTCGGCGATGCGCCAGTTAGGCAGTGACGCAGACTCCAGCAGTCAGAAACGGGGACCCCGCCAGGCAGCGGGCAACGAACGTGATCACCGAGTCTGGCTCCAAGCGTTGAACTATGACGGCACACTGGATCGCGACTACGACGCCTTGAAATACGCGACCCAAGGTCTGGTTTTGGGAGCGGACTGGGCAATTGGCGAAGAATGGCGCATCGGTGTGATGGGCGCTAAATCACAGACTCGCCTGAACAGCCGTGACCTCGATGGCGACCTCGATAGCTGGCATTTGGGGGCATATGCCTTGCGTCAGAACGGCCCAATGTCTTTGCGTCTTGGTGCCAGCTACAGCAATCACGACGGCAAGACCCAACGTCAGGTGGCCTTCAATGGTTTCAGTGACCGGCCCAAAGGCAGGTACGACGCCAGCACTCGGCAAGCATTCGCTGAAGCCGGGTACAACCTAGGCCGGGCCAACGTCAGCATCGAGCCCTTTGCAGGCCTCGGCTTTCAACGCTATCAGCGCAATGGCTACACGGAAAATGGCGGTGCCGCCGTGCTGAAAGTCCATGACCAATCGCAGAACATCCTCAGCAGCACATTTGGCCTGCGCCTGGCAAAAATCAACAGGCTGGAAAACGGAATGCAGCTGACACCCCGTTTCAGCGCCAGTTGGAAACACACGTACGGCGAGGTCGCCACTGAAACCCACCAACGCTTGATCACCGGCGGGCGCAACTACACCGTCACCGGTGCACCTCTGGACCGTGACAGCCTGATGGTGGATGCAGGTCTGGACCTGAGGCTTTCGCCTCGGCATACCTTGGGTGTCGGCTATAACGGCGAAATCGCGAGTGACAACCGCAGCCACGGCGTGACGGGTCAATGGCGGATGGCATTCTGATTAGCCACTGACCCAACCCACCCTGTGTGAGGCGTTTCAGGAACGAATTTTCAGGCAAAAAAAAGGGGAGCACATGCCCCCCCGAGGTTTAAAGCGTTGTATCGAGGCTGTTAACTCAGCCTTCGATCTCGATCAGGATTTCGCCCGGGTTCACCCGGTCGCCCTTCGCAACGTGGATGGCGGTTACCTTGCCGGCAATGGCTGCCTGGACTTCGGTCTCCATCTTCATCGCTTCGGTGATCAGGACAGCCTGGCCAGCCTTGACGGTATCGCCTTCCTTGACCAGCACGTCGACGATGTTGCCCGGCATGGTGGTGCTGACGTGGCCCGGCGCAGTGGCTTGCTTGCGCTTGCTGCTGCCGCCGCTGACGAATTCGTTGAGCGGTTCGAACACCACTTCTTCCGGCATGCCGTCGATGGACAGGTAGAAGTGACGCTTGCCTTCGGCCTTGACGCCGACACCGGTGATATCGACGCGGTAGGTTTCGCCGTGGACGTCGATGACGAACTCGGTCGGCACGCCTTCACCACCGGCCGAGGCGACGCCGCCGGCTTCTGGAATCGGCAACAGCACTTCTGGCGTCAGGGTGCCCGCAGCGCGCTCTTCGAGGAACTTGCGACCGATGTCCGGGAACATGGCGAAGGTCAGCACGTCTTCTTCGGACTTGGCCAGGGCGCCGATGTCGGCACGCAGCTTGGCCATTTCCGGCTTGAGCAGGTCGGCCGGGCGCACGTCAATGACTTCTTCGCTGCCGATGGCCTGGCGACGCAGTTGCTCGTTCACCGGGGCCGGCGCCTTGCCGTAGCCGCCTTGCAGGTACAGCTTCACTTCGTTGGTGATGGTCTTGTAGCGTTCGCCAGCCAGCACGTTGAAGAACGCCTGGGTGCCGACGATCTGCGAGGTCGGGGTCACCAGCGGCGGGAAGCCAAGGTCTTCACGAACGCGCGGGATTTCCGCCAGCACTTCACTCATTCGGTTCAGGGCGCCCTGCTCTTTCAACTGGTTGGCCAGGTTGGAAATCATCCCGCCCGGTACCTGGTTGACTTGAACACGGGTGTCGACGGCGGTGAATTCGCTTTCGAACTGGTGGTACTTCTTACGCACGGCGTAGAAATACAGGCCGATCTCTTGCAGCAGTTCCAGGTTGAGGCCGGTATCGAACTCGGTGCCTTTAAGGGCAGCAACCATCGATTCGGTACCCGGGTGGCTGGTACCCGAGGCGAAGCTGGAGATCGCAGTGTCGATGTGGTCGGCGCCGTTCTCGATCGCCTTGAGTTGGCACATCGTGGCCAGGCCAGCGGTGTCGTGCGAGTGGATGAACACAGGCAGCGACTGCTCGGCTTTCAACGCACGGACCAGTTCGCCGGTGGCGTACGGGGTCAGCAGACCGGCCATGTCCTTGATCGCCACCGAGTCGCAACCCATGGCTTCCATCTGTTTGGCTTGCGCTACGAACGCGTCGATGGTGTGCACCGGGCTGGTGGTGTAGGCGATGGTGCCCTGGGCATGCTTGCCGGCCGCTTTCACCGCTTCGATGGCCACGCGCAGGTTACGCACGTCGTTCATGGCGTCGAAGATGCGGAACACGTCGATGCCGTTGACCGCAGCCTTGGCGACGAAGGCTCTGACCACGTCGTCGCTGTAGTGACGGTAGCCCAGCAGGTTCTGTCCACGCAGGAGCATTTGCAGACGGGTGTTAGGCAGCGCCGCGCGCAGTTGGCGCAGACGCTCCCACGGATCTTCTTTGAGGAAGCGTACGCAGGCGTCGAAGGTTGCGCCGCCCCAGCATTCCAGCGACCAGTAGCCGACTTTGTCGAGCTTGTCGCAGATCGGCAGCATGTCTTCGGTGCGCATGCGGGTGGCGAGCAGCGATTGGTGGGCGTCGCGCAGGATCGTGTCGGTAACGTGGATTTTCTTGCTCATTGTTCTATTCCTCACAGGCCTGCGTGGGCGGCGATGGCGGCGGCGATGGCCAGGGCCAGCTCTTCGGGTTTGCGCTTGATCGAGTAGTTGGTCAGTTCAGGGTGGCTTTCAACGAAGCTGGTGTTGAACTGGCCGCTACGGAATTCCGGGTTACGCAGGATTTCCTGGTAGTACGCGGCGGTGGTCTTGACCCCCTGCAGACGCATGTCATCGAGGGCACGCAAGCCACGGTCCATCGCCTCTTCCCAGGTCAACGCCCACACCACCAGTTTCAGACACATGGAGTCGTAGAATGGCGGGATGGTGTAGCCGGTGTAGATCGCTGTGTCAGTACGAACACCGGGGCCGCCGGGTGCGTAGTAACGGGTGATCTTGCCGAAACTCGGCAGGAAGTTGTTTTTCGGGTCTTCGGCATTGATGCGGAATTGCAGGGCGAAACCACGGTGATGAATGTCTTCCTGTTTCACCGAAAGCGGCAGGCCGGACGCGATGCGAATCTGCTCGCGAACGATGTCGATGCCGGTGATTTCTTCGGTGATGGTGTGTTCCACCTGCACCCGGGTGTTCATCTCCATGAAGTACACCTCGCCCTCGGCGAGCAGGAACTCCACGGTACCGGCGTTCTCGTAACCCACAGCCTTGGCTGCACGCACCGACAGGTCGCCGATGTAGGCGCGCTGTTCCGGGGTCAGTTGCGGGCTCGGGGCGATCTCGATCAACTTCTGGTTACGGCGCTGGATCGAGCAGTCGCGCTCGAACAGGTGAACCACGTTGCCAAAGCTGTCGCCGAGGATCTGCGCTTCAATGTGCTTTGGATTGACGATGCATTTTTCCAGGAACACTTCCGCGGAACCGAACGCCTTGGTGGCTTCGGAGATCACGCGAGGGAAAGCTTGTTCGAGTTCTTCGCGGCTGTTGCAGCGACGGATGCCGCGACCGCCACCACCGGAGGTGGCCTTGAGCATGACCGGGTAACCGATACGGTCGCCTTCGGTCAGCGCTTCTTCGATGCCAGACACGTTGCCTTCGGTGCCCGGGGTCACCGGCACGCCAGCCTTGATCATGCTGCGGCGCGCTTCGGTCTTGTCGCCCATGCGGCGAATCACTTCAGCCGATGGACCGATGAATTTGATTCCGCGTTCGGCGCAGATGTCTGCGAGCTCGGCGTTTTCCGAAAGGAAGCCGTAGCCAGGGTGCAGCGCATCGCAACCGGTTTCCACCGCCAGGTTCACCAGCTTGCGCGGGTTCAGGTAGCCGGCCAGTGGCTCGGCACCAATGCTGTGGGCCTCATCCGCACGCTTCACATGCAAGGCATGACGGTCGGCGTCGGAATAGATCGCGACCGAGCGAATGCCCATTTCGGCGCAGGCACGCACGATTCGTACGGCAATCTCACCACGGTTGGCGATCAGGATCTTTGTTATCACTTGGAGTTTCCCTTGAGCCGGTGGTACCCACGACCTGCTAGACCAGGTCGACGCGTGACCAAATGTTTCAATTTGGTCGCGGCTCAACACTAGCGCCCACAAGGAATTAACAAAAATGAATAATTATTGGGTCATGCATAAGTAAAGACTTATAGTTGATGCGTCAGCCTAAGGTGGGAGCGTTCAGATAATGCGTAAGTCATTGATGCGTATGACATTGCGTCAGCTGCAAATTTTCAACGAAGTCTGTGATTTGCGTTCCTACAGCCGAGCAGCCGACGAAATGTCGCTCACGCAACCCGCCGTCAGCCTACAGATTCGTCAACTTGAAGAGCTGATTGGTCAGCCTTTGTTCGATTACGTTGGCAAAAAGCTCTACATGACGGAAGCCGCTGAAGCGTTACAGCGCGCCAGTCGAGACATTTTCGGGCGCCTGGAAAACCTCGATATGCAGCTGTCGGACATGCAAGGGTCGTTGCAGGGCCAATTGAAACTGGCGGTGGAATCCAGCGCCAAGTATTTCGTACCGCACCTGTTCGCCGCGTTCAAGCGCCAGCATCCGGAAGTGAACCTGCAACTGACAGTGGTCAATCGCGGGCAAGTGATTCGACGCCTGTCGGACAACCGCGATGACTTGGTGATCATGTCCATGGTGCCGCAGGACATGGGGCTGGAATTCCTGCCGTTTCTCAACAATCCGATTGTCGCGGTCGCCCCGCCGAATCATCCGCTGTGCCACATGGGACCGCTGCGCTTGCAGGATCTTGAACCTTATACGCTGTTGTTGCGCGAACCCGGTTCCGGGACGCGGATGGCTTGCGAGGAGTACTTCAAAGAGAAGCGCGTGCACTTCAACCAGACCCAGGAAGTCTCGTCAGCCGAAGCTCAGCGTGAGTGCGTGCTGGCAGGCCTGGGCGTTGCGCTGTTGACGCGCCACGCCCTGAACCTGGAACTGGCGACCGGCGGGTTGATCGAGTTACCGGTCGAAGAGCTGCCGCTGTTCCGCAGTTGGTGCCTGGTTCAGGCCAAGGCCAAACGATTGTCACCGGTGGCCCACGCATTCCTTGCGTTTGTGCGCAGCGAGCGAGTGCAGATCAGCGGCCTGGTTGAGCGTTTCGACGGGAAGCTGTCGGTGCGGCCTGCCAGTAATTGAGTTCGAGCTCGTCAGGATAATCGCCAATCTCGGCCAGAAGTTGACGGCGCTCGCAGCGATCTTCGATAGCACGGCGGAATTCCATGCGGCGCTGGTCTTCTTGCTGACGACGGGTTTTGACAGCGCTGTTGCGTTCTTCGTAAGGCAGGGCCATTTCGAGTCTCCCAAGACGAGTACGGGAGTTTCACGATAGGCGCGGGGGATGACGGTTTGGCGGCTCAAGCGTTACAGACTGATGAAAGTTTGTTGGGTACTGTGGCGAGGGAGCTTGCTCCCGCTGGGCACGTAGCGGCCCAAAAAATGGGCCTGCTGAGCAGTCCAGCGGGAGCAAGCTCCCTCGCCACAACGTCCGCGTCAATCTTGGATCAGTCGTCGAGCGCTTTCACCGACTTAGGTGACAACCGCAAGCTGCGCAGGCTGCGCTTGACGCTCTTGAGGTGGTTGACCAGGCTCGGCCCGCGCGCCATGGCCACGCCCATCGCCAACACGTCGATCACCACCAGGTGAGCGATACGCGAGGTCAGCGGCGTATAGATTTCGGTGTCTTCGTGCACATCGATTGCCAGGTTAACGGTCGACAGCTCCGCTAACGGAGTCTGGCTCGGGCAAAGAGTGATTAGCGAGGCCCCGCTTTCACGTACCAGGTTAGCGGTGATCAGCAGGTCCTTGGAGCGCCCGGACTGGGAAATGCAGATCGCTACATCGCTCGGCTTCAAGGTGACGGCCGACATCGCCTGCATGTGTGGATCGGAATACGCTGCAGCGGTCAGCAGCAATCGGAAGAACTTGTGCTGGGCATCCGCCGCTACCGCGCCCGACGCGCCGAAACCATAAAACTCGACACGCTGGGCCTGGGACATCAGCGTCACTGCTCGCTGCAATTCCACCGGATCGAGTTTCTCGCGAACCTCCATCAGGGTGTGCAGAGTGGTGTCGAAAATTTTCAGGCTGTAGTCGGCGACCGAATCATCTTCATGGATCGCAAACTGGCCGAAGCTGGCGCCGGCTGCGAGGCTCTGGGCCAGCTTCAACTTCAGGTCCTGAAACCCGGAACAACCGATGGCGCGGCAAAAACGCACGATCGTCGGTTCGCTGATGCCCACGCTGTGGGCCAGGTCGGCCATGGAACTGTGCATCACAGCCGCCGGGTCAAGCAGCACATGATCGGCGACCTTGAGCTCCGACTTGCGTAACAGGTGACGTGACTGGGCGATGTGTTGCAGCAGATTCAAAGGGCTGGACTCTTTGTTATTGGCAGTTGCCGGGGATGTAGCACGCTTGTAGTTATACTACATGAATCGGCTTTTTGCCTGCTCAATGCGTAACCATATCCCTCGATTTCAGGTGCCCGCACCTCATGTAGCAGTCGTTTTCATCGCGCCGGCGGGCCACCTTCACAAATCCTTCAATAAACGTCTTGTCCATTAATCACTTCGCTCAAAACGAGCGCTATCTATGCACCCTCCAACAAACAACATATATAACCTTACAACTCCAATAAAATTAACTCACCCACGAAGCAACTAAGATAGTTATATTCAACCGCAGGAAGCAATAATCTTAATTAAAGGATCTACACACTATGAGCATTAAAACAAAAGACTGGATTGCACAAATCGACCGCATGCCTGGCGCCCCATCTTTCCGCACCTATGGCACCGTAACGGTTGCCCACGCGGGCATTGCGCCAAAACTGGAATTTAGTCCGCTACAGGATAAATCCTTTGATCTGCGGCTGATCCTGACTATGGAAACAACCGACGAAGTTGCAATACAAGTAGAAACCGAAAAATTTGTAGAATACAAAGCGATCGGTAACTCCAATGTTACTGGCGTCAGCATTTTCTACGAAGGCGAATTGATTCACCATATTGATAAAGTTCTAATTACTCACTAATAACACTGCTGCTTCCTGACTTCCCGTCGGCTTTCAAATGAGTCCGACGGGAAATTTTCCCGCTAATCTGAGCACTGTGCCCTAAGCAGAGTCGCCAATCCCTCAGCCTCGATGGGTCGACTGATCAAATACCCCTGCACCTCGTCGCAGCGCTCGTTTTTAAGGAATTCAAGCTGCTCCGGCCGTTCTACCCCTTCAGCCACTACCTTCAGCGATAAACCGTGAGCCATGGCAATGATTGCCCGCGTAATCGCCGCGTCTTCACTGCCCTCGCCCAAGCCACGAATGAACGCCTGATCGATCTTCACGTAATCGACAGGAATTCGTTTCAGGTAGCTCAAGGACGAATAACCGGTACCAAAATCGTCGATAGCCAGTTTCACCCCCAGATCACGCAACTGTTGGAACGTCGCGATAATGTGTTCGACGCTGTCCAGCAACTGGCTTTCCGTGAGTTCCAATTCCAGGTAATGCGGCGCAAGCCCGGTTTCTTCCAGCACCTGACGTACAAGGCTGACCAATTTGCCCTGACGCAACTGATGCACCGACAAATTGACCGAAACGCGAATCGGCTCAAGCCCCTGGCGCTGCCACTCACAGGCTTGCCAGCAGGCCTGGCGCAACACGAACTCGCCGATCGGCCCGATCAACCCCGTTTCCTCCGCCAGACCGATAAAATCTCCCGGCGGCACGCGACCCATGGTCGGGTGGTCCCAGCGTACCAACGCCTCGGCGGCGTTCAGCTTGCCCGTGACGAGGCAAAGTTTCGGTTGGTAAAACACCTTCAACTGTTTCTCTTCAATAGCTTTGCGCAGGTGGTTTTCCAACTGCAATCGCTCCAGCGTGCTGGCTTGCAGGCTATCGGTGTAGAACTGGAAATTGTCGCCACCCAAATGCTTGGCGTGTTGCATGGCCATGTTCGACTGGCTGACCAACGCGGAGATTTCCCGCGCGTTGTCCGGCAACAGGCTGATGCCCATGGAGGCGCTGATCACCAGTTCATGCCCCTCGACAGTCACCGGCAAACGCAATTTCGTGGCCAGGCGTGTCGCTACACGCGCCAGACTCGAAAGGTTGCCGTACGAATTGAACAGCACGGCAAACTCGTCGCCCGACAAACGCGCGATGGTGTCGGCCTCGGGCAACGCGTTGATCAATCGCCGGGCCATTTTCTGCAACAGCTGATCGGCGACTTCATGGCCGAGGCTGTCGTTGAGTTGTTTGAATCGATCCAGGTTGATGTGCAGCAACGCCAGGCTGCGATAGCCGCCCTGGCGCACGCGCTGATGTGCTTCGTTAAGCCGTTCACGAAACATCGATCGGTTGGCCAGGCCCGTGAGTTCGTCGTAATGGGTCAGGTAGCGCATGCGCTCCTCGGACTCGCGCCGGGCAGAAAGATCGGCGAAGAAGCCGACGATATGGCTCACTTTCCCTCGCGTATCGCGCACCGCGCTCAACTGTAGCCATTGCGGATACATCTCGCCGTTCTTGCGGGTTTCCACCAGTTCGCCCTGCCAGCTGCCATGCTGTTCCAGTGCCTGATGAATCACTGCGTAGTGCCGGCGGGCATCACGGCTGCATGGCAGCTCGACCACGCTGCGTCCGAGCATGTCCTCGATGTCGTAGCCGGTCACACGACTGAACGCCTGATTGACCGCGATCAGGGCGTAATTCGGATCGAAAATCACGATGCCTTCGCTGGCCGCCTCGAATACGGTGGCTGCCAATTGCCGCTGCTCCTCCAGCGCCTTGCTGACACTGATGTCGCGGCGGGTGCCGACCATGCGGATCACCCGGCCGTTTTCGTCGCGCTCGACCGCTCGCCCCCGGTCCTCGATCCACACCCAATGGCCGTCGCTATGACGCACGCGGTACTCGACCTGATAATCCTCGGTACGCCCTTTCAAATGATCAACCAGCGCTCTTCTCAATACCGGAAGATCTTCGGGATGCAGGCGTGGCTTTAGGTGGCGGAGCATTGCCGTCACGAATTCCGGCTCCAGGCCGAACAATTCCTGAATCTGTGTGTGATGGACCTCGTCGGTTTGCAGGTTCCAGTCCCACAGCCCCAGCTCACTGGCCTTCAACGCCAGCCCAAGACGCGCCTCACTTTTGCTTAGCGCCTGGTTGGCGGCATCCAGCTCCAGACTGCGCTGGGCGACCCGGTTTTCCAGATCGACCTGGATTTCGCGCAATTCGTCCTCGGCGCGCCGCCGCTGCTCGACTTCTTCTGCCAATTTCTGATTGAGCTGGTCGCTGCGGTTCTGCGCTTGCTGCAAATGTTCGATCAGTGACTGATTCTGAAAGCGTCGCATCAAGCCCCTGTCGATCAGCCGATTGACTTGCCAGGCCACGACACTCAACGCGCCCAGCAAAATCAGGCCGAACCAGCCCCATCCCTGCTGTTGTTCGTCACCACCCCAGAACATATAAGCAATGGCCGGCAACAGGCAGGGCAAGGTAAACGACAGGAATGCCGGCAGGCTGACCGCGTAGGCCACGCTGGCCGAAAGGGCCGCCGCGCCGATCAGGCCGAAAACCCAGGCTTGCTGGATGAAATTGTCGGCGGGCACCAGCGCGATGCCGGCGCCGGCCAGGGTCAGGCCAGTGAGCCCGGAACCCAGCAGAAACATCCGTCGCCAGATCGGATGGGCCTGACGGTTGGGAATCGCCGAGTCGAAGGCCGCCACCTGGATCACACGCAACGCCACCAGCGACAGCAACCACACCAGCCAAACGGTGACCAGGAAATAACGCTGCGGACTCCAGAGTAATCCGGCACAGACAAGACCATTGATCAACATGAACAGGGTGGGCAGCAATGAGCCCTGATAAAGCAGGCGCGTGCGTTCAACCGCCATTTCCATGGCGTATTGCTTGCGGATAACCCGGGGCTCCACAGTAGGGCCCGACAGGTCGAAGCTGAGGGTCATAGGCAATGTTCTTGTTCTTATAATGATGAGCATGGGCCCGAAACGTCGACGGAGCATACACAAGCAAGTGCCCGGACCAAACTGCTCCCGATCAAAAAACAGACAAAAGTTTCGACCCCCGGACCGTGCACAAAACCCGCCGGACGAGCCCCATCAATGTTTGCAGCCAATGACTGACCGGTCGTCCCTCGCGTATCTTTCATCGGCTAAAGCAAAGCGATGTTTGCCCGGTGTGGCGCGGCCCCCTAGAATGCCCCGATGCGCGATGATCTCTCCCTTCTGCTGAACTCCCTCAACGATGCCCAACGCCAGGCCGTAGCTGCCGCCGTGGGTCGTCAGTTGGTCCTGGCCGGTGCTGGCTCCGGTAAAACCCGAGTGCTGGTGCACCGTATCGCCTGGTTGATCCAGGTCGAGAACGCCTCCCCCCACTCCATCCTGTCGGTGACGTTCACCAACAAGGCTGCCGCCGAGATGCGTCATCGCATCGAGCAGTTGATGGGTATCAACCCGGCCGGCATGTGGGTCGGCACCTTCCACGGCCTGGCGCACCGCTTGTTGCGGGCGCACTGGCAGGAAGCCGGGCTGAGCCAGACCTTCCAGATCCTCGACAGCGATGACCAGCAACGGCTGGTCAAGCGGGTGATCCGCGAGCTTGGGCTGGACGAGCAACGCTGGCCGGCCCGTCAAGCCCAGTGGTTCATCAATGGGCAGAAAGACGAAGGTCTGCGCCCGCAACACATTCAAGCCAGTGGCGATTTGTTCCTGGCGACCATGCGCAGCATCTATGAAGCCTACGAGGCCGCGTGCTTGCGCGCCGGCGTCATCGACTTCTCCGAACTGTTGTTGCGTGCTCTTGATCTGTGGCGCGATCACCCAGGCTTGCTGGCGCACTATCAGAAACGCTTCCGTCACATTCTGGTGGACGAGTTCCAGGACACCAACGCCGTGCAGTACGCCTGGTTGCGGCTACTGGCCAAGGGCGGCGACAGCCTGATGGTGGTCGGCGATGACGATCAGTCGATCTACGGCTGGCGTGGCGCGAAAATCGAGAACATTTATCAGTATTCCGACGATTTCCCGGATGCAGAGATCATTCGCCTGGAGCAAAACTACCGCTCTACGGCTGGCATCCTGAAAGCCGCCAACGCCTTGATTGCTAACAACACCGGCCGCATGGGCAAAGAGTTGTGGACCGATGGCGGCGACGGTGAAGCGATCAATCTGTACGCCGCTTTCAACGAACACGATGAGGCTCGCTACGTTGTCGAAACCATCGAAAGCGCGCTGAAAACTGGCCTGGCTCGCAGCGATATCGCGATTTTGTACCGCTCCAACGCCCAATCTCGGGTTTTGGAAGAAGCCTTGCTGCGCGAACGCATCCCGTACCGCATCTATGGCGGTCAGCGCTTCTTCGAACGGGCTGAAATCAAAAACGCCATGGCCTACCTGCGCTTGCTCGAAGGCCGTGGCAACGATGCCGCGCTGGAACGGGTGATCAACGTACCGGCCCGTGGCATCGGAGAGAAAACCGTCGAAGCGATTCGCGACCATGCGCGCCACAGCGATCTGTCGATGTGGGAAGCGATGCGTCAACTGGTGGCCAACAAGGGCGTTACCGGCCGCGCAGCCAGTGCGCTGGGGGCGTTTATCGAGCTGATCGAAAACCTCGCCGCCAAGTGCATGGAGATGCCGCTGCACCTGATGACCCAGACTGTCATCGAGCAGTCAGGTTTGATCGCCTACCACGAAGCGGAAAAAGGCGAGAAAGGTCAGGCGCGAGTAGAAAACCTTGAGGAATTGGTCAGCGCCGCGCGCAACTTCGAAAACAGCGAAGAAGACGAGGATCTGACGCCATTGGCGGCGTTCCTCGGACACGCTTCGCTTGAAGCCGGTGATACCCAGGCCGACGAGCACGAAGACAGCATTCAGTTGATGACCCTGCACAGTGCCAAAGGCCTGGAATTCCCTTACGTGTTCCTGGTGGGCATGGAAGAAGGCCTGTTCCCGCACAAGATGAGCCTGGAAGAACCCGGCCGTCTTGAGGAAGAGCGCCGTCTCGCCTATGTCGGCATTACCCGGGCCATGCAGAACCTGGTGATGACCTATGCTGAAACCCGACGCCTTTATGGCAGCGAGACCTACAACAAGGTGTCGCGCTTCGTACGCGAAGTGCCGAAAGGCCTGATTCAGGAAGTTCGACTCTCTAACAGCGTCAGTCGTCCGTTTGGTGGTAACCAGTCGATGAGCGGTGGCAGCCTGTTCAGCGGCAGCGAAATCCCGCAAACCGGCTTCAGCTTGGGACAGACCGTGCGCCACTCGATATTCGGTGACGGCGTGATCCTCAACTTCGAAGGCGCCGGGGCGGCGGCTCGGGTGCAGGTGAATTTCAGCGAAGGCAGCAAGTGGCTGATGCTGGGTTATGCGAAGCTGGAAGCGATCTAAGGGCTGCCGGGTCGTCCTTCTGTGGAAGCGAGCCTGCTGGCGATAGCGCACAATCAGTCGATATTATTTTTTGATCGAGAATCCGTCATCGCGAGCAGACTCGCTCACACAGTTAATCCGACATGATCCTGTTGGCGCTGTGCCGCTACTCATCCCTCCTACAGAACTTATCCACTCATCCTACAGACCAAAGTTAACAAGCCTTATTGCTCTGACTGAAGCTGAATGCGACCTGTCAGGCAAAAGCCCGAAACACTCTGCCGCTAGCCAGTAACACTTCAGCTGTGCAACATGGCGCGCGTGCCTTCCACAAATGGGAATTCCCTTTATGAAACGTTTTCTTAGCATCGCCATGGCGTTGTGCATCGGCCTGACGATGAGTCTCGACGTCAATGCCGCCAAGCGCTTCGGTGGTGGCAAAAGCGCCGGCGCTGCGCCGACTCACCAAACCAGCCAGATGGCTCCTTCTTCTCCAGGCATGGGCGGCGCTGCGGCGACCGCTGGTGCAGCCGGTGCCGCTGGCGCCGCAGCCAAGGCCGGTGGCGCTTCGCGCTGGCTCGGCCCTCTGGCCGGTATCGCCGCCGGTGGGTTGCTGGCGTCCATGTTCATGGGCGACGGTTTCCAGGGCATGCAGATCTTCGACATCCTGATCATGGCGGTCATCGCCTTCCTGGTCTTCCGTTTCATCGCCGCACGTCGTCGCAAGCAGCACGAGCAATACGCTCCGGCTGGCCATGCGCCGATGCAGCGTGAAGCTTTCGAACACAAGCCTGCAGGCGGTTCGATCTTCGGTGGTTCGGCTGCACCGGTTGCCGCTCGTCCGGTCATCAATGCTCCGGCCTGGTTCAATGAAAAGAATTTTGTCGAAGCAGCCCGCAACCACTTCCAGTCCCTGCAGCAACACTGGGACGCCAACGAAATGGACAAGATTTCCGAGTTCGTGACCCCGCAGATGCTGGAGTTCCTGAAACGCGAACGTGCCGATCTGGGCGACGGCTTCCAGTCCACCTACATCGATAACCTTGTTGTACAACTGGACGGCGTGGATGATCGTGCCGACAAGACCATCGCCACCCTGACCTTCAGCGGTGTGTCGAAAACCTCGCGTTTCGATCAGGGCGAAGTGTTCAGCGAAAGCTGGAACATGGAGCGTGCACAAGGCGAGAACCAGCCTTGGCTGGTCGCCGGTATCCGCCAGAACGGCTGATTCCCCTCCGCGCTTCATTTGCTGTAATAAAAACCCCGGCCTCGGCCGGGGTTTTCTATTTCGCGGTTGCATCTATAGCGAGCTACTGTATAAACCGCCCCATATAAACCGCGCCATACAAGCAAGAGGATCCCGGACGTGGAAGAAATCATCGAACAACTGCGTGAAGCCAACGAACCGGTACCGGTCCCCTTGGAGCTGCCTGACGAAGACATGCTGGTAGAAATCGAAGAACAACTGTTCATCGACATTCCGTTCGTCTTCAGAGAGTTTTTGCTGACTGTCAGCGACGTGGTCTACGGCAGCCTGGAGCCGGTGACCGTCACCGACCCGCAATCCCATACCTATTTGCCGGACGTTGCAGCCAATGCGTGGGACGCTGGCGTTGATCGCAGCCTGATCCCGATCTGTCAGGACGGTGATGATTACTACTGCGTCGAAGAAGACGGCACCGTGGTGCTTTGGCAGGCCGAAGAAGAGCTGATCGCCGAAGAAACCTGGGAGTCGGTGTGGCACTGGGCGCGGGACGTCTGGCTGGAAAGTTAAGTCAGCTGACGGCCCATCGGGTCAATGCCCCGGGGAATCCTTGTGGTTGTCCAGGGTATCCAGCAAAGCCACCTGCATCCGCGTGTGAACGCGGATAAACCAGCGCCATAGCAGCGCCGCCACGGCGGCCGCGACTACGGCGATCAGCACCAGTAACTTGTTGGTCGGCAGAATACTGGCCGACAAGGCTGCCAACAGCAGGAAAATCACCAGCAGCGAAAGGATCGGGATTACTTCCGAAATCACCCGACGCACTCGCTGTGTGTGGCGGCCGGCCATCTCCGGCTTCACACCCATTTCCGCCAGCAACATCGACAGCGCCTTGAGCTTTCGATACGCGGCAATCAGGAATGGCAGTGACAACAGCAGCGCTCCACCCCAGATCAACGCTTTCTGCCAGCTCGGGTCGCTGATCCAGCCTTGAAGGTAACTGGACATGCGTTCGGCGAAGTAGGCGCCTGCGAAGAAGATCGCAATCACCAGCGCCAGATTGACGCCCACCTGCAGCAAAATGCGTCGAATCATCGAAGCCAGCAAAGCACCCTCACCTTGCGGCTGGATACTGCGCAGCCATTCACCATACATCCCCAACACTCGGCCCAGTCGCTGCGGCATCACGGCGGCAAGCTTGATCGACAACGGGTCTGCGGCACGAATCAAGTAGGGCGTGAGCAACGTGGTGATCACAGAAACCGCCACGGCCACCGGATACAAGAAGTTACTGGTGACCTGCAGGGTCATGCCCAACGCAGCAATGATGAAAGAAAATTCGCCAATCTGTGAAAGACCCATGCCGACGCGCAGTGAGGTGCGTCCGTCATTGCCAGCGATAAAAGCACCCAGGCCGCAGGACAGCATTTTGCCCAGCACTACGGCTACGGTGATCACCGCAATCGGCCAAGCGTATTGCAGGAGGATCATCGGATCGAGCATCAATCCGATGGCGACAAAGAAAATGGCGCTGAACAAGTCGCGAACCGGTTCGATCAAGCGCTCGATCTTCAGCAACTGTCGGGATTCGGCCATGATCGCGCCAATCAAAAACGCGCCGAGCACCATGCTGTATTCGAGTTTGACCACCAGCAGGCAGAAGCCGAAACACAGGCCCAGCACCGTGATCAGCAGCATTTCGTTGCTTTCGAATTTGGCCACGTAGGCCAGCAAACGCGGCACCAACAAAATGCCAATGACCAGCGCGACGATCATGAATAGTGAAAGTTTGCCAACGGTGGAAAACACTTCGCCGGAGCTTACGGTGCCGCTGACTGCGATGCTTGATAGCAAGGCGATGATGCCGATACCCAGGATGTCTTCGACGATCAGTACACCGAAGATCAACTGCGCAAATCGCTGATTCTTCATCTTCAGATCGTTGAGTGCCTTGACGATGATGGTGGTCGAGGAAATCGCCAGAATCGCGCCGAGGAACAGCGAATCCATGGTATTCCATTCAAACCAGCGGCCGATTTCATAGCCGATCCAGATCATCAGCACGATTTCCAGGAACGCCGCGATAAACGCTGTAGCGCCGACCTTGAACAGCTTGCGCAGGCTGAACTCCAGACCGAGGCAGAACATCAGGAAAATCACCCCGAGTTCGGCCAGGGTCTTGATGGTTTCTTCGTCGTGGATCAGGCCGAACGGCGGGGTATGCGGGCCAATGATGAAGCCGGCCACGATGTAACCCAGGACCACTGGCTGTTTGAGGCGGTGGAAAAGCACCGTCACCACACCTGCGACCAACATGATCACTGCCAGATCCTGAATGAAACTGATGGCATGCATGGTGTCGGCTCCTTTTTGGGTGACAAACGCTCAACCGCCGAACGAGGGAAATGTCCGATCGAGCAGAGTAAAAAATCCGCATTCCGCGTAGGAATTTGCCCTTTGGGCTGGGCTTTTGCAGGGTAACACCGCGACTTCCGGCAGAAAGGCGGTGCAATATATGGAAACAGATCGATCCGGCGTGACGGCGATCAATCGCCCGGCGTCCCGATAACTGTTGGTTTGAAAAAACCGCGCAGGCACCCGCAGAGGTGCGTCCCTCAAACCTTGCCTTGATCCGTGAGAACGCTATGGAACCCGGAAACGCCCAACTGTCGATGACGGTATTGATGACCCCCGACATGGCCAACTTCTCTGGCAATGTTCACGGCGGGACCCTGCTCAAATACCTCGACGAAGTTGCTTACGCCTGCGCCAGCCGTTATGCCGGCCGATATGTGGTAACCCTGTCGGTGGATCAGGTGATCTTCCGTGAGCCGATCCATGTCGGCGAACTGGTGACCTTCCTCGCTTCGGTCAATTACACCGGCAATACCTCGATGGAGGTGGGTATCAAGGTGGTGACTGAAAATATCCGTGAGCGCTCGGTGCGCCACACCAACAGTTGCTTCTTTACGATGGTGGCGGTGGATGACCAGCGCAAACCCGCCTCCGTGCCGCCGTTGCAACCGCAGAACAGCGAAGACAAGCGCCGCTTTATCCAGGCGCAGCAGCGTCGCCAGATTCGTCAGGAACTGGAAAAGCGCTATCAGGAAATCAAGGGCGACGCTTAAAGCAAAAGATCGCAGCCTGCGGCAGCTCTTTGGAACAGCCGCAGACTACGATCTCTTCGCCGTGACCTGATTACAAACTGATTGCCACCGCCTCGAACCGCACCCGCGGGTGGGCAATCCGATCCTGAGCGCGCACCAGTTCCAGTTCATAACTGGCGCAGGCCTGAGTTTCCAACAACACCTCATGCACCGCCGACGCGGCGAATTCAAAAGCAGCCACCAGGCTATCGCCCAATAACACGCGAGCCAGGAACAGCCCGGAAGTCAGGTCGCCCACGCCCACCGGCTGCCGCGGAAATGCCAGCATCGGACGCTGCAGAAGCCAACTGCCTTCGGTCGTCACCAGCAGCATTTCGAAGACGTCCGGGGTTTTTCCAGGATAGTCCAGGTGCTTGACCAGTATCGCTTTCGGGCCACGCGCCAGCAGCGCTCGCGCCATCGCCAGGCAATCGAAAAGCGACTGAGGCTTGCGTCCCGAGAAGCTGTCGAGTTCCAGTTGATTAGGGCACATGAAGTCGGCCACGGCGGCAGCCTCTTCCAGCAGGAAATCGCTGACTTCCGCCGGTACGCTGCAGCCCTTCTCCGGATGCCCCATTACCGGGTCGCACAAATACAGCGCTTTGGGATTCATCGACTTGATCCGCGCCACCCCCGTGAGAATGGCCCGACCTTGGGCAGCACTACCCAGATAGCCCGACAACACCGCATCGCAATTGCCCAACTCGCCAATCGCCGCAATGCCTTCAACCAGATCCGGAATCTGGTGGGGTGCCAACACCTCTCCCGTCCATTGGCCGTACTGGGTATGGTTGGAGAACTGTACGGTATTGAGCGGCCAGACATTCACTCCAACCCGCTGCATCGGGAAAACCGCGGCACTGTTGCCGGCGTGACCGAACACCACGTGGGACTGGATAGCGAGCAGATGGGGCGTACGTTTCATGCGGTGAGTTATCCGTAAAACGATTGAAATTCGAGCCACGCAGTATGCGACTAAACGCAGCCTGTACGACAGACCGGCGACGCAGTTAAGCTGACACTATCTTGTTGGAGCACCCTGTTAATGCTGACCCTTGGAAATATTTTCGTGCTGATGCTGCTCGCCACCGGCGGCGCCTGGCTTTGGCACAACCACGGCTTGCGCGAACGTGCACTGGAGAGGGTCAAGCAGCATTGCAGCAAACTCGGGATCGAGTTGCTGGATGGCAACGTGGCACTGAAAAAAATCGCCTTGATCAAGGATGCCAACGGTCGTCGACGTCTGGCCCGAGTGTATAACTTCGAATTCACCGTGACCGGCGAATCCCGTCACAACGGCACGATCACGCAATTTGGAGCCCACAGTGCGCAGATCGAACTGGCTCCCTACCCAATGCCGTTCGACGACACACCTGCGGTCGTCGATGTAGCGAAGCCCAGCGCGGAAATCATCGAACTGAGCCATTGGCGGCAGGAACACACCAAGTGGCGGCCTTGAGGCTGCGATCTTTTGATTTTTAGCCTACCCGGCAGTCAGCCAGATCTACTTGCAACACTTCAACATCTTGCGGCTCACCGAATATCAGTTCAATTCGCGAATCCTGTCGCCATTCGCTGGACTGCCATTGCGGGGCAGAATTATCCAGCGCATTCGCCGAGACCCAGCCCTCGACGCTGTGGATAACCAGTTTAGCCCGCCGCCAAGCGAGGCTTTCAAGCCATCGGCCGACAAGCGTTGCATCGAATATCTGACTCGGATGCCAGCGCCAGCCAATGCTCCAGCCACCTTCCTGTCTCTGACTCACACAAATCGGCAAAGCCGGGTCAGTCCAGATTGCCGGAATCTGTGCCAGTCCTTTGGGTGGGATGAAGTTATCCACACCCACCACCGCCTTAGCATCAAGACCGGGCAACTCGCTCAACGGCAGAACAGCTTGCTGCGTCCAGTACACCGGGCGTATCGGCAACTTCGCCGCTATCCGCCGGCGATCAGCATCGTCGAGACCTTCAGACTTGTTCATCAGCAATAGCCCGGCACTTTCAAGTGCCTCCTCTTGAGCTTCAGGCAACGGTTTGCCAACGGCCAGCGCCTGGGAATCCAGCACCAGTACACATAGCTGAACGCTCAGTACACCTTGCCACGGCGCCTCGCTTAACTGTCTCAGTAACTGCGCCGGATGCCCCAGCCCGGACGGTTCAATGAACAGCCGATCCGGTTTCGCCTTGCGCAGCAAACGGCCGAGTCCGATCTGAAACGGCGCGCCGTTGACGCAACACAAACAGCCGCCGGCCACTTCGCCCAGTGAGATACCATCGGCATCACGGGTCAGCAGCGCAGCATCGATACCGATCTGGCCGAACTCATTGATCAGCACCGCCCAACGCTCACTGTCCGGGCGTTGCGCCAGCAGATGTTTGATCAGGCTGGTCTTGCCGGCGCCCAAAGGCCCGGCGATGACGTGGGTTGGAATGTTCTGCAGCATGGTCGACGTTATCTGAGGAGGTAGGAAGAATGAGGTGTATGGGACTGTCGTTGCTACTGGCGCTCGTTTCGACGCAAGCGCTGGCCCAAGCCTGCGTAGTACATAGCACAGCGGAAAGACTCGACGTAAAAGTATGCCAGCAGAACCGCAACATCCCGGAAAAACTCTTCGCTGACGGTTTCTGCCAGCCGAGCCTTGCCGGGCAGACGGTCGAGGTGCAGTACGTCGACCAGTGCCCCAGCGGCGCATTCGGCGTGTGTAGCAACGCTCAAGTCGCCAATATGCCTTACCGTCAGGATATTCACTATTACGGTATCGCCACGGACACGGCGTATTTGAAACCGTTTTGCGAAAACCAGAGCCAGGGTTCCTGGCTCAAGCCGTGAGTTGTTAGCTCGCTTCTTCATACCAAAGGCCGAACGGGTCCGGCATTAGCTGCCATCCTTCCTCGCCCAACGCCATTTCGTCATCGGTCAGCAGGCAGTTGTCGAGCTCTGCAGTCAGTTGCGCGAAGTCAATGTGCTGGCCGATAAACACCAGTTCCTGGCGACAATCACCGGTGGCAGCCACCCAGTTTTTCATGATCGCGGCGGTGCTTTCTTCGTCTTGCGGCCACTGGGATTTCGGCACGAAACGCCACCAGTGCCCGGCGAAACCGTAGCGCATCAAGCCTCCGGCCTGGGACCAATTGCCGGCGTCCGAGTGTTTGTTCGCCAACCAGAAAAATCCTTTGGAGCGTAGCAGTTTGCCGTTCACCCACGACTGATTGATGAAGCTGAAAAAGCGCTGCGGATGGAAGGGTCGGCGCGCGCGGTATGCGCTGGAGGCGATGCCGTACTCTTCGGTTTCGGGCGAATGTTCGCCGCGCATTTCCTGTAACCAGCCCGGCGCTTCGGCGGCTTTTTCGAAGTTGAATCGACCGGTGTTGAGGATCCTCCTGAGCGGCACTTCGCCCATGACCATCGGGATGATTTCAGCCTGGGCATTGAGCCGTTCGAGTATCGCGATCAGCTCTTCACGTTCACGACTGCTGATCAGGTCGATTTTGCTGATCAGGATGACGTCTGCGAATTCGATCTGCTCGATCAGCAGGTCGGTGATCGAACGTTCGTCCTCTACTCCGAGGGTTTCGCCACGGGACGCGAGGCTTTCGGCGGCCTGGTAGTCGAGCAGGAAGTTCATGCCATCGACCACGGTGACCATGGTGTCGAGCCGGGCGATGTCCGCGAGGCCCTGACCGTTCTCATCGCGGAAAGTGAAGGTTTCCGCCACGGGCAGTGGTTCTGAAATTCCTGTGGATTCGATCAATAAGTAGTCATAGCGACCGTCTCTGGCGAGCTTCCCCACCTCCACCAGCAAGTCTTCGCGCAATGTGCAGCAGATGCAGCCGTTGCTCATTTCCACGAGTTTTTCCTCAGCGCGGTTCAGGCTGACATCGCGCTGGACTTCCTCGCCGTCAATATTGATTTCACTCATGTCATTGACGATTACAGCGACCCGCAAGTCCTCGCGGTTACGCAACACGTAGTTGAGCAGCGTGCTTTTTCCAGCGCCGAGAAAGCCAGACAGAACAGTAACGGGAAGGCGATTGGGCATCAGGTATTTCCTCACTGGGGATGCCCGGTGCGGTCGTCGGGCTCGATTAGTGTTATGTTATAACTATATTGTTATACCATAACACACCGAATCAAACCCACTAACGCTATGTTCCACGTGGAACTAAAAATCAATGTTGCTTATTCCTAGAGGTTCCATGTGCGGATGTATGGCGCCGCGTTCGCAGTCAGGCTCGCGCCCCAGGATAAGTACCTAACCCGTGGGAGCGAGCCCGCCCGCGAATCTTTTAAGCTCTTGGTTTGACCGTGCCGCAGTCCTGACCCAACCAAACAGCGCGAGTATCGAGGCTACCTTTCTGCTGAATACCGGTAGCGTTGAAGGTACCGTTAACCTTGGTGGTGAACTCGCGGTCACTCAGGAACGTCGCCACACCCGCCCCTTGAGCTTTCGGGCAACTGAAGCGGAATTTCCACTGGTTGCCGGTGCGCTCGGTGATTTCCTGTTTGCAACCCGACTGCGGGTCGGTCAGCGGAATATTGTCGGACTTGACCTGCTCAGGCGTGAGACACGCCCGTATTCCCTTACCGCCCATGGTGATGCCCTGTTTTTCCAGTTGCGCACGCTGTTCAGGGGTCATCTGGCTCTGTATCTGGCCGAGGATCAGTTGCAGGTCCGGCAGGTTCTGGTCGTCGACTTTCATGTTGCTCGAGGTCAATTCCCACAAACCTGGCTGGAGCATCTGCGCCTGAGCAGCCACAGGAAGTGCTAAACCAAATGCCATGGCCAAACCCAGCAGACGAACATTCATCGTGTAACTCCTGATCAGTAGTGGCCGTTAGACGTCAGCCGTTGGCTTCGGTTCATGGGCCAATTAATTAGCGACATTCTGCCCGGAACATGGTCTTTTAAGCATTGAATCTTCAGGAGCAAGGCTGCCCCCATGGATTATTTTGGACCGCACATCTTCGGCTACACCATCGCACTTCTGCACTCTCTGGGCATGATCGCAGCGATTCATGCCGTGTTGACGGTTCGCACTGCCCAAGGCTCGATAGCCTGGGCCTTGTCGCTGTTTTTCATGCCCTACCTGACGCTCATTCCCTATCTGGTATTTGGCCGCAGTACCTTCGATGGCTACATCAAGGCTCGACGCCAGGCCAACGAGGAAATGCGCAAGGCCATCTCCGAGCTCAACTGGCGACCTTGGGTTGAAGAAGCTCTGACGGCTCGCGCCTCCACTGCTTATGCGTCCTTGCGGGCCATGCCAAAGTTGGGGCGCATGCCATGCCTGGCCAACAACGAAGTGCAATTGTTAATCAACGGCCAAGCCACCTTCGATGCCATTTTCGACGCTATCCGCCATGCCAAAGAAGCGGTGCTGATTCAGTTTTTCATCATCCACGATGATCGCCTCGGCCAGCGTCTGCATAAACTTTTGTTGGAAAAAGCCGCCGAAGGCGTGGCGATTTATCTGCTCTACGATCGAATCGGCAGCCATTCCCTACCCCACAGCTATGTACAACCTTTGCGTGATGGCGGCGTCGAGGTCAAAGCTTTCGCCACACGCAGTGGCTGGCTCAATCGTTTCCAGGTCAACTTCCGCAATCACCGCAAGATCGTGGTGGTCGACGGCATCCTCGGCTTCGTTGGCGGGCATAACGTCGGCGACGAATACATGGGTGAGAAACCCCCACTGGCACCCTGGCGCGATACCCATGTGCGAGTTCGTGGCCCAGTGGTGGCCTGCATGCAGGAGTCATTTGCCGAAGACTGGTTTTGGGCAGCCCGCTCGCTACCGCCGTTGATCCTGCCGGAGGTCTACCCGGAAGACGGCGTGCTTTGCCAATTGCTCGCCAGTGGCCCGGCAGATTCCTACGAGACCTGTTCGTTATTCTTCGTCGAAGCCATCCACGCAGCGACGGAACGGGTATGGATCACCACTCCGTATTTTATTCCCGATGAAGCCGTTCTCGCTGCACTGCGGCTCGCGGTTCTGCGCGGGGTGGATGTGCGGATTCTGCTGCCCTCTCGGCCTGATCACAGAATCGTCTACGCTGCCTCCAGCCTGTACGCCTTCGACGCCGTGCGCGCCGGGGTGAGGGTGTTCCGTTACAACCCCGGATTTCTGCATCAGAAAGTCGTGTTGATCGACAGCGAGATCAGCGCGATCGGCAGCGCCAATATGGACAACCGCTCATTCCGCCTGAATTTTGAGGTGATGTTGCTGACGGTCGACAGCGCGTTTGCCGCCGAAGTGGCGCAGATGCTCAACAATGACTTCGACCAGGCTCACGAAATCGCCAAGGAAGAAGGCCGGGAGACCGCACGCCTGCAACAGGTGGGCATGCGAGTCGCCCGGCTTATTTCGCCGATTCTTTAAGGCGTGTAGATGTCGTCGCGGGTCCATGGCAGTTCATGGCTGCCATCGGCGTGAGCTTTCACTGCGAGAATCTGGTGCAAGTTGATCCAGCCCCTGGCAAACGCATAAGCACAACCGGCGAGGTAGAGGCGCCAGATGCGCAACGCTTGTTCCGGTACCAATTTAGAAGCGGCGTCGAGGTTATCCTCCAGTCGTTCGCTCCAATGATCCAGGGTGCGTGCGTAATGAAGGCGCAGACTCTCCACATCGACGATCTCAAGCCCTGCTTCGCTAATCTCGGCAGAGATCATCGACAGGTGCGGCAGCTCGCCGTTGGGGAATACGTACTTCTCGATGAAATCGCCAGCACCGCGACCTACTGGACGGCCATCGGTGTGCTTGGCGGTGATCCCGTGATTCATCACCAGGCCACCCTCTTTCACCGCGCCGAACAGCGTTTTGCAGTACTCAGCCAGATTAGCGTGGCCGACGTGTTCGAACATGCCGACACTGACCACTTTGTCGAAGCGACCGTCTTGAGGCAGGTCCCGATAGTCGAGCAACTGCAGCTCAACCAAGTCCTCCAGGCCCTCTGCTTTAACCCGTTCCCGGGCCAAGTCCAATTGCTCCTTACTAAGAGTGATGCCGAAAACCTTCGCGCCGAACTCGCGCGCCGCGTAGCGCGCCAACCCACCCCAACCGCAGCCTACATCCAGCAAATATTCGCCCGGTTGCAGGCGCAGCTTGCGACACAAATGGCGGAATTTAGCCTGTTGGGCTTGTTCAAGGCTTTCACTGCCGGTCTCGAAATAGGCGCAGGAATACGCCATGTCACTGTCGAGCCACAGCTGATAGAACGAATTGGAGAGGTCGTAGTGGTAAGAGATCGCCTTGGCGTCGGTCTCCTTGTCGTGAACGGTACGCACTGGCTGGTTGTCGCCGTCTTCCTTGAGCAACGCCTGGCTCCATTCATCGCAGACGCGGATCACGTCGCTGATGGAACCTTCGAGCTCCAGTTTGCCTTCGACAAACGCCGCACCGAGCGCATCCAGGCTTGGATGGGTGAACTGGGTAACCATTTGTGGGTCCTTGACCACAATCGTAACGCTGGGCGTCGGCCCCAGATTAAATTCATGGCCGTCCCAGAGTCGCAGGCGTAGCGGTAACTGCAGATTCTGTAAGGCCGGTGGAAGTTGCGCGAGCATGGAAAATCCCCCTTGTTTCAGACGTCTGAGGAGAGGTTAGACCATCCTGGAAAAATAGCTGACTATCGAATTAATAGCGTCTTTCTATAAGTCCAAGGGTGTTCCAAATTCACAGAAGTGACCGCTGTTACCCTAGATGACTGCAATAGCAGCGCACAGTTCTATAAATGTAGGTCCTGTCAAAACTCGTCGTTGAGCTTGAGTAGCGGCTCTTGAAACCGCAGCAGGCGGCCGGCGTTACCCAGCACCAGCAATGTGCTGAGGTTATGCAATAACGCCGCAATCATCGCCCCTGCCGCACCGAGCCAGCCGAACGCGGCGAATGCAACAATCGCCAGTGTCCAGCCCAGACCGATGATGACGTTGATCTGCAAGGTCCGCCGACATTGACGGCTCAACCGCACACACGTCCCGAGACGGCGCAGGTCGCTGCCAATGAGCACGATGTCCGCCGAGGCGAGCGCAATGTCCGCCCCGCCGGCGCCCATGGCCACGCCGACCACCCCGGCCTTAAGCGCCAGAGAATCATTGATGCCGTCGCCCACCACCATAGGACGAAAGCCGTTACCGATTTCTTTCAGCACGCGATTGAGCTTGTCCTCGGGCAACGCCTGAGCCTCGACATCGCTGATCCCGACATCACGTGCGAGTGTATGCGCGACACTTCGTCGGTCCCCTGTGAGCAACAGCTGGCGGTTCAATCCGAGCTCACGCAACTCACTCAAGGCGAATCTGGCTTCCGGTTTGACACTGTCCGCCAGCAACAGCCAAGCGAGGAATTCGCCGTTGAGCGCGAGGCCGGCAATGGGCCCATCGTGGTCAGGAACGGCTGAAGTGGGGATGTTCAACTGGGCGAACAACTCAGGTCCTCCAAGCGCAGCCTCGCCCTGCTCGGTCATCGCGACCACGCCCAGGCCCTGACGCTCATGAATGTCCGTGAGCAGCAAAAAATGCTCCTGCGTCACCAACTCCGCCAACGCTCGGCTGACCGGATGACTGCTGGCAGAGCCAAGACTGGCGGCGAGTTTCATCACATGACTGCGATCTTCCAACGGGCTCTCGATGGATTGCAGGCGCAAAGTGCCGAAGGTCAGGGTTCCGGTCTTGTCGACCACCAGTGAGGTCAGGTCAGCCAATTCCTCAAGAAACGCCGAACTGCGAATCAGAATGCCGTGCCGCGCCGCCACGGCCACCCCGGCAATCGCCGTGGCCGGTGCGGACAGCACCAACGCACAAGGACACGCCGCCACCAACACCGCGAGCATGGCTTGCGCGTCGTTGGTGACGAACCAGGTCACCGCGGCCAGCAGCAACACCAGCACCATGTAGCTACCCGCGTAGCGTTCGAGCAACCGGGTGATTGGCGGCTTGGAGCGCTCGGCGTTTTGCATCAGGGCGATGACTTTGCCGAGGGTCGACTCACGACCGGTGCGCGTAACCTCGATACGCAGCAGGCCGTCAAGGTTGATGGCGCCACCGAACACTGGCATACCGACTACCGCCTCCAACGGCACTGATTCACCGGTAATGGACGCTGTGTCCAGGCTCGCCTGACCGGACAACACGCGACCATCCGCCGGCACACGATCACCGGCGCGCACCTCCACCCGGTCGCCAGCCATGAGCGTTCCGTTGTCGACTTCGACGATGGAGCCGTCCGCCTGGATCTTTCGTGCCTGGCTGCGTGTCAATTTGCCGAGCGCGCGAATGGCCTCCTGCGAACCGATCACACTGCGTTCTTCCAACACGTGGCCGAAGATCATGATGATAGGCAGCAACGCCGCCGTGAGCAGATCGCCGGTCGCCCAGGCACCGAGCATCGCCAGGGCGATCAACTGATCGGTGATGCCATGCAGGCTTGGATACCGCAGGCTGTACCAAGCCGAACGCATCACTGGCACGGCCACCAACAAGGACGCAAAACCCAGCAGCATTTGACTGACACTCATCTGCTCCGCAGACAACCAGCGCCATACAAGACCGAGTGCGAGCAATCCTAGCGCAAGCATGGCCAAGGTCAGTTCACGGGCAGCACGGCGTTGTTCGGCCGACGACAACAGGCTCGGTGCAACGGTGGTTTGCGTGGTCATTGGGCAGCTCCCTGAATGATCAGGCGGGAATCGTCTTTCGGATCAACCGTGGTCACCGAGCCGGCCTGGCCGAGAATTTTCGGCATCCGTTCACGGTAGATGCGCAGCAACATTTGCGGATCAGTGCCTTGTTGTTGCGCTTTGGCCAGACTCAATACCGTGGCGGTATCCGCCGAGGCTTTCGCCAGCCGTTCGCTCGCTTGGGCATGGGCAACTTGCACTGTGCGGTCGGCTTGCTCGTTGGCGTTCTGGCTCAGTTTCTCGGCTTCAGTACGCGCGTTGGCCACAGCTTTATCCGCTTGCTGACTGGCGGTCAGAACGGCGTTAAAGGCGTTCACTGCCGGGCCGGGCAAACTTGATTGCACATCGACCCGAGCCACTTCAATCCCAAGTCCCTGCCCTGTCGCCGCCAGTTCGGATAGCCGTTGGTTAATGCCTTGCGCCAAATCACCACGCAGACGTTCCCGTCGTTCGGCGGCGTTATTATCCGCGCCGATCAGTTCCGGTCGTGCGACCAGAATAGTGTCGAGGTCCCGTGCAGCAGTCAGTGCCACGGCGCTTCGGGTGACGAGTCGATCCAGCGCCGGCAGCACGTGTTCGCCTTGGAGCACAAACGCGTACGGCTCAGTGACTTTGTAGAAAACACGCACATCCAGCTGCACCACTCCGGCATCGCCGGTCAGCAGATAACCGGAGCCCGCCAGTGCATCACTGATTGGCGTGGCGAAACCGGCCACGCGATCGGCTTGTAATGCGGCATCACTGCGCAGCAGATTTTCCACTCGACGTTCAATTACCCGATCTGCCGCCGGCAACAAAATCACCTGCTCAAACGGTCGCGGCCACGCCAGCAACAACCCGGCATTTTGAATGCGATCCAGCGCGCCGAAATGCAAAACCACTGCGCGATTTTGAGGCTCGATTTGCCGTACGTTGGAGAACGCCCAAACCAAAGCGGCCAATACCGTAACCGCGTACAGCGCTAGAAACGCCAAGCGTCCGGCCTGAATCCATGGACTGCTCAAATCATTTGTTCCACGTGGAACCAGACTCATGGCTGCGATCCGGGCTTATTTTCCAGACTTGGTGGACCGTCCACCAACACCCGGAATGGCGCGGCATCGGTGCGCAGAATCATTTTCGTACCCGGCGTGACAATCGTGCCCAAGGTGTCGAGGGAACGGAGCAAGTTGTAGAGCTGCGGCGAACCGGCATAAGCGCGACCATAAATCTGCGCGGCTTCGACTCGGGATTGCGCTTCGATTTCAGCCGATTTCACCGTGGCATCGGCTTGCACGATCCGCGCATCACGTTCTGCCGCGGAACGAATTTGCGCGGCTTCGCGTTTGCCAATGGCGGTGCGTTCGGTGGCGATGGTTTCACGCTCGGCGCGCATTCGATCAACCGTTGCCGTGAGGGTGACCGAAGGCAAGGTCAAACGCTCAATGCCCACTTGCAGCACGCGCACACCATAAGTCGTGAGCAATTGCTGATCGATTTGCTGACGCAGTTGCGCTTCGAAATCTGCGATGTGCACCTGACTGGCGTCGGTGTTCACCAGGTTGGCCAGGTCGAAACTGCTGGCCGTGGTCTCGAGCGCCGAGCCGATAAACGTGCGAATTTGTCGCGCCGCTTCATCCGGCTGATTCTGCACGGCGCGCATGAAGCGCTGGACGTTGTCCGGATCGCCCTGCACCTGCCAGGCAACATACGCCTGGACGATGATGCGCAACCCGTCCCGCGTGCCCACATCCTGCAAACCGCTGGACGTGGTGCGCAGCCGCAGATCCACCGGGATCGCCGCTTCGAACGGTGCCGGCCAGCGCCAACCCAGGCCCGGTTCCAGCAAAACGCGTGATGGGTTGCCGAAGCGCGTGATCACCGTGGCTTCGCCCGAACGCACTTGCACAAGGCTCGCGGCTGCCACCGCAAACGCCACCAGCAAAACCGCCCATCCCATACGTCGCCAAGGGAATGGGCCGGCCTCTAGCGGATCGCCGTGATGATGGTGATGGCCGTGGTGGTGATGCCCACCATGACCATGATCGTGGTCACTGTGGTCATCGTGATCGTGGGTAGATAGCTGGCTCAATGGGCGGCTCCAGGCTGAGCGGTTTGACGGGACGGCGCAGGGTCAACCGGAAACGTGAATGTACGGAGGTCGATGGTCGGCGCATTGCTGCTGCCACCGAGACGGTGATCGAGCACCAGCAACCTGGCATTGGCCAGGCCTTGGGAAAGTTGACTGAGGTATTGCTCCAGCACAAAAGCCTGCCCGGCGCTGGCATAAGCTTTTTGTTCGGCGTTGAATTTGAGCGCTGCCGCTTGTGCGTTTGCATTGATTTCATGGGCGCTAGCGGTGGCTTGATCCTGTGCAACGCTGGCCTGCAATTGCGCCTGGTTGGTCACTTGGGCAGCGGCGCCGCGCTCACGGGAAATCAACGCTTGCGCGCCGATCTGCGCCGCTTGTACACCGTGATAAGCATTGGCTGCACCTGCCGGTGGATGAATCGCTTCAATCACCGTGGCGAGAATTTCCACGCCGCTGTCGAGGGTGTTCAGATCGGCCTGAACAGCCCGGCCGATCTCTTCAGCGAGCCCTACCCTGTCCTCGCCGAGCAAACCGTCGAGGGTTCGCGAAGCAAAGTCGTGCACCAGAATTCGGCTGGCTGTGCTGCGGATCAGCGTAGGCACGTCGGCGCTGTTGTAGGTCGCGGCCAACGCGGCCTGATCGCTGAGGCCGATGCGATAGACGAAGCGCACATCCATGTTGACGATCTGAAAGCTCTGCTTGTCGGCACGGCTGCTGGCGATCACTTGGGACTTGTCGTTCCCGTGGCTCGCGTCCCACAACCGATTGGCGGTGATCGGCGCCGGGCCTTCCGCAGGATCGAGCTGCGCGGGTGCCGACATTTCACCAACGCTGGTGGTCAACTCATGAACTACGCCGTTCTCGACGCTGAGTACCCGACCCAATGGCCACGGTAGACCGGCGTGCAAACCCGGGCCGAGCACCGCCACGGGTTTGCCAAAGCGTTCGTAGATGCCGCGCCCTTGCAGCGGAATTTCGTGCATTCCGGTCAGTGCCCAACCAACGATCGCGACAACGCCCAGCACCGGTAAAAACGCCCGGCGCATGTAAGTAAAAGCCCAGATCTGCCGCAGGTCGATACCGAAGTGATTGTGCAATTCGTGCTGCAACGCGAGTAGCGGTTGCGGCGGCCAGCGCAAGGTATCGGCGACAAAACTGCGCGCGAGCAAGGCCGGTTCCATTTGTTCTTGGCGAGGGCTGAACAAAGACAGCACCGCACGCAGTAACAACTCGACCGCGACGAGTCCGGGCAGCAGGCCGATCAACACGGCTAAACGCACAGGCCAGACCGAGGTTTCATTGCCAAACAACAGGCACAACGCGCCGAGCGCCAAGCTGATGATGGCGACCCGCGTCAATTGCGCCAACGCTGCGGCTTCGGGCCATTGCGCGGTGTTTTCCTGGGCCAGTTGTCGCTCCAGCACCAACAAACCGAATGCAAGCAATAACGCGAAAGACGCGCCAACAGTCGCCGACAAACCCAGCGCAGCGGGCGTTAAAGCAGGATTCCAAGCCTGATCGACGCACAGCAGGGCCAACAACGCCCAGCCGCCCAACCACAACGTAGGAGCCCCTATCTGCCTGAGCATTCTGCGCCAGCGCTGGACGAGCCGATCCAGCAACCGTTCATACCAGCCGACCGGGGCTTCAATTTCTTCAGCCATGTCCACCGGCATCACGGGATTTATTGCTCGCGCACGCCATTTCGTCACCCACCAGGCGGATTGCAGGCCACCGACCACCACCAGCAACCCGGCGCTCTGATTGAACAGCAAGGCAGGCAAAAGTGATTGCGGAGCAAACAGGCCGACAAAAAAACCCGATACCAGCCCCAACGCCGCCAGCGCACCCAAGACAATGGCCAACCGGAGCAACCGTCGCCCTTGGAAAACCGCCTGCTGGAACCGCGGCAGCGCGGATACCTCGGTTCCATCAACATCGAGATCGACTTGCATACCACCCCGGCACTTAACTTCGCTCACATCGCAATTCGTTACGATATAACGCAAACAATGAAATTTTCGTATTCAATGCGCTATCTAAAAACGCCCAACCTGTCGCTTGGCTGAAGCCTTGACCGAAATACGCGGAAACCTACATATTACGCTCGTAATTTTAGCCAAAGACTACTTTTACCCCTTCCGATCCTCTTCAATCCAGGAGTCAATCCATGAGCACTTATGACGTCGTGATACTCGGCGGTGGCCCCGGTGGTTACAACGCAGCGATCCGTGCCGGCCAATTGGGTTTGAAAGCGGCCTGTGTAGAAGGACGCGCCACCCTCGGCGGCACCTGTCTGAACGTCGGCTGCATGCCGTCCAAAGCATTGCTGCACGCCTCCGAACTTTACGATGCGGCCATGGGTGCGGAATTCGCTAACCTGGGGATCGAGGTCAAACCCACGCTCAACCTCGCGCAAATGATGAAACAGAAAGATGAAAGCGTGACCGGGCTGACCAAGGGCATCGAGTTTCTGTTTCGCAAAAACAAAGTCGACTGGATCAAGGGTTGGGGTCATATCGACGGGCTAGGCAAAGTCACGGTGACGGACGACGCCGGTGGCAAGACCGAACTCAACGCCAAGGACATCATCATCGCAACGGGTTCCGAACCCACTCCCCTGCCCGGCGTGGACATCGATAACCAGCGCATCCTTGACTCCACCGGCGCACTATCGCTGACGGAAGTCCCCAAACATCTGGTGGTGATTGGTGCAGGCGTGATCGGACTGGAGCTGGGCTCGGTGTGGCGACGCCTTGGCGCACAAGTGACGGTGGTCGAGTTTCTCGATCGCATCTGCCCCGGTGTGGACGGTGAAGCAGGCAAAACCCTCCAGCGCTCGCTAGCCAAGCAAGGCATCAGCTTCAAGCTGAGTTCGAAAGTGACCAGCGCCACCACCTCCACCACCGGCGTCCAGCTCAGCGTGGAGCCCGCTGCGGGTGGTGCCGCCGAAATACTCGAAGCCGATTACGTGCTGGTGGCCATCGGACGTCGACCTTATACACAGGGCCTGGGGCTGGAGAACGTCGACCTCGCCACCGACAAACGCGGCATGCTCGCCAACAAGGGTCACCGCACCGAAGCCTCCGGTGTCTGGGTAATCGGCGACGTAACGTCGGGCCCCATGCTCGCCCACAAGGCGGAAGACGAAGCCATGGCCTGCGTCGAGCAGATCGTCGGCAAGGCTGGCGAGGTCAATTACGATCTGATTCCCAACGTGATCTACACCAAACCCGAGCTGGCCAGCGTCGGCAAGACCGAAGAACAACTGAAGGCCGAGGGTCGCGCATTCAAAGTCGGCAAATTCCCATTCACCGCCAACAGCCGGGCGAAGATCAATCACGAAACAGAAGGCTTCGCCAAAGTGCTGGCCGATGAACGCACTGACGAAATCCTCGGCGTGCATCTGGTGGGCCCGAGCGTCAGTGAAATGATTGGCGAATATTGCGTGGCGATGGAATTCAGTGCTTCCGCCGAGGACATTGCCCTGACCTGCCACCCACACCCAACCCGCTCCGAGGCCTTGCGCCAGGCGGCGATGAACGTAGAGGGGATGGCGACGCAGATGTAATAAAAATCAAAAGACCACAGCCTTCGGCAGCGCCTGCAAGGCTGCGGTCTTTTCGACTTTCAGCTTGGCAAGTGCCCCAAAGGCAACGCCCCCGGCGTCTTCACGGTGTGAATGGCAAAGTTGCTGCGGATATCGCTCACTCCGGGCAGCTTCAACAAGCATCCCGTGAGAAAACGGTCGTAGGCGCGTAGATCCGGCACCACCACCTGCAAAAGAAAATCCGATTCCCCTGATACCAGAAACGCCGAAATCACCTCTGGCAACGCCGTTACGGCCAAACGAAAAGATTCTGCCTGCTCATCGTTGTGGCGTTCCACCTTGACCCCGACAAATACGGTCAATCCCAGCCCGACCTCATCGCGATCCAGATTGGCCTGATAGCCACGAATCACCCCGGCGTCTTCAAGCATCCGTACCCGACGCAAACAGGGTGAAGCCGACAGTCCGATTTGCTCTGCCAGTTGCACATTGCTCAGGCGTCCGTCCCGTTGCAGCGCGGCCAGAATTTTCCGGTCGTAGGCATCCAGTTTCATGGTTTGGCAGATCCCGTTAGTCCAGCGTTCGATTAGTAGCAGGTTATGCCAACTATCCTCGTATTAGAAGCAAACAACGCAAGCCCCCCTGCGTTGGCGCAATAGACTGGTCATACCAAATCGACAACGAACGGGGTGCAACATGGCTGGACTGTGGCTGTTTTTGCGCAACGCCTGCAGCAGTGGCTATTTGGCAGCTTGTTAATCGGTTTTGCCGTTCGCCTGACCTTTGTTGAACAGGCCTGATTACACCAATTTTTTGCGCTTGCGACGATGAATCAGTAGCAACGCCAAGCCCGCTACCCCAATCACGGTGCCGTACTGCAACGGCTTCTTGTAAGGACGAAGTGCCGATCGGACGGGAGCTACAGCTTGTGTCACGTAACGCTTGTCAGCATTCTGGAAATCCGGGGACGGGCATCGCTCACCAAAGGACGATGCCCAATCCACGTACGGTCCCTGTTTGACGTAACGCTGGTAAAAAGCGCCCTTTTCTTGCGCGCCGCCATTCCATCCCGCCGCCGCACACAGTACCGCCGCAAAAGCCTGGCTGGTGTGGGGCAAGTTGTCGGCAACGTGGCTGGCCAATGCGTTTGCGACGTATCGGTAGTGGTAACGCTGATCGGGTTGAGCCGCGCTGGCCTGCTGACGTTTGACTTCCTCTTCAGCCACTAATGGCCCGACCTGGAGTTCGCTACTTTCGAGACTGTAATTTCCCCCAAAAGTCGCGTAATCCGGGGCCATCTCGTAACCCAACAGCTCCATTCCGTCGAAACGGGCCACTTGGGCAGCATAGAAATAAGCAAAAGCGCGCTTGGTCGGCCACCATTTGGTTTCTGCATCGTGGCGTAGCTGCCCGTACCACGTAGCCTTGTGTTGTAACTGATCGTTGTCGAAATACGCTGGAGCCTCGTCGTATCGACCTTCGCGCAACAAGCGCCGCCCGAGCAAGTTGCGTAGCTTGGCAGCGACCGGTAACGGCACATAGTTATCGCGATCCTGCTGAGTCAGTGACGGCGGCGACGGCACTTGGGTGTCGACGTAATGCTTGAGCTCATCGACGGTCAACACACGCTCGGCGACCGTTGCGGCATCGAACCAGTAAATGTCGTTGCTGCGATACAGCTGATCAAAAGCTTGCAGGTAATCGCCGCGTTGCAGGGCCAGGATCGCGCTTTCACCTTCGACCCGACACTTGGGCTGCAGCGTTTCGTAATCGTAGTCCGGCGTTCTCCGATCGCCCCAGGATTCACTCTGCGGGAAGGCCTGAGCCGCCTTCGCATAAGCGGCCGTCGCAGCACTTTTATCGCCGTCGCGCATGGCCAGTTTGGCCCGCAGCCACCACGCCAGACCGCCATCCCCAGCATGTTCGAGGAAAGCCTTGGCACTGGCGTAATCACCCTGTTGATAATTCATCGCTGCCAGTCGATCTGCATTATCGAGGCTACCGCGCGTGCTGCTTTGCAGGCGTTTGATCAACTTCTGTTCATTCGACGGTTGATCACCGAATGACCAACCGAGTCGACTGATCAACGACGCGGTGACCAATTGCTGTACCTGCTTGCCTTTGAGCAACTCGCGCAGTTGATCCTCTGGCATCGCCGCCAGTTCGGTCATCAACAGCTTCAGCGAGGAGTAACCCACCGCCGAACCATGAATGTTCTGCGTGGCGTAGAGCTCAATCGCGCTGTTCCAGTCACCCTCGGTACGGGCAGCGCGAGCCTCTTCACCGAGACTGGCAACACCCAGTTCAAGCGGATCGCTGAAACCGTCGAGACTCAATTGACGTGTTTGCTCGAAGGCCTTGCGTGACTGCGCCAGCAGGTCGGGAGCCGCGCCCGCCTCCGCACTCATGGCGAACAACGACCGGCCCATCGAGTACGCGGCCCAGGTGCTGCGCGACCGGCGTTGTTCGGCCGGTAGTGCCAGCACTTTCTGGAAGTATTCTGCCGCCAGTGCGTAATCACCGGAGCGGAACCCCACGGCTCCGGCCAGGTAAAGATTTAGCTCGGCAGGCAAACTTGCGCCCTGCACTTCAACCAGACGCGCATCGGTCAGACCACGCAACTGTTTCACCTGTGCTTGCTGATCCGCCGTCAAACCGGCCTGCTCGGCCTCGTCCCGTTGCGTCACATATTCGGACGCTTCCCTGCTGTAAGCGCCTGACGAGACATTCTTCAAACCAGCAATCGCGTGGCCGAGACGGCTGACCTCGAAACTGAAATTGCCTTCCGGCAGTTCCGCCAGCGATTGGCCACGGTTGTCCAACAGCCGGATGGGGAAATCCGGCCCGCAGGCCACCGCCGAACCCAGCGGCAGGCTGAGGCTCAGGCAAAGAAAATGACGCGGCCAGTTACGGGTAAACATTTGACGCTCCTTGATCAATTTTTTCGCAGCGGGCCCAACCGATGGCACGCTGCGCACCGGCCGCTATCCTGCCATCGCGTTGGCGGGTGAAGGTAAGCAGACCCGGTTGCTGTTGCAATGCATAACCGGCCAGCGCATCGGCACCTTCACAACCCTGCACTACCAGGGTCAGGCGCTTGGGCCAGGCACTGTCGAGGTTGCCCTCGTTCCTGATGGCGATGTCATAGAGGTCGCCCTGCGACGAGAGTTTCAGCGCCAACCGGCTATGCAACACATCACCACGAGCCACCGCGCGCAATGTTGTCAGGCTCCAGGCTCTACGGTCATTGGACAGTGGCAGGCGAAACCAGATCAGCCCGGCCAGGTGAGCTGGCGGATCGTTGCGCAACTCTTTTCCGAGTTTGCTTAACTGCTGCGGGTCGGCCAGTAGTTCCCGGCGCTCGCCACCACGGTCGAGCACCACTTCGCTTTCCACAATCGGCGCTCCGCTGGCGCCTGGCAACAACGCCACGCCATAGGCGGGCAGTGCCAGATAGAAAGGTTTCGTTGTAATGCGGCTCCAGGCCTCGGCCCATCGCTGAGCCTGATGCGCATCAAACAAACCGCGACGCGGATCGTTCACCGCATGCACCTGTAACACGCTGCTATCGACTGTGGATAACAACGCAGGCAATTCCGAACTGTCGAGCCAGGCCGGTAAAGCAGTAATGCTCAACGGCAAAGTGGAGGGTAAAAGCACGCGCAAGTGCGTGAGAAATTCGCGATAGGCAGTGAGCCGAGCGTTACCCGCATCGTGGTCGATTTCTACACCGGCGAGGGTCAGTCCTTGTGCCTGCCAATCGCTGATCACCTGCTGAATCTGTACCGTCACTTCGTCTTTATTCAGCAATGGCAGCTGACCATCAAGGCGAATCACCGCAATCAGCGGCCGCCCATCACGCTTGAGCAGCAGAGGATCAATTCTCGCCCGACTCCAACCCGCTTGCGGGAAAGCCTGTAACGCCAGCACACGCAGGGTCGAAAAGTCTGCACGACTATCCCTCAGCGCGGCGTCATGGCCTGGCGTCCACTGTCGCTGCCAGATGTAGAGTTGTTGATCGAGCGCTGGCCCGTCCTGTCGCTCGCAACCATTGAGCAGCACAAGAGCCGACAACGAAACGATCAATCGGGTGAAAGAAACCATTCTGAAAACGCCTGTCCCTGAAATGCAGAAAGGGCCTTTTAAGGCCCTTTTTCGTTCTGCGCACACCCTACTCAGCCATCGACCAATGGGCAATGCCGGCTCGCTGCGATCCCTCAGATATCCAGGACCAAGGGCTGCGTTCCTTGAGCCGGAATCGCACAACAAATCAGAACTTGCCCTTTATCCGGCATTTCCGCAGGGGGCTGTGGATAGTTCACCTGGCCGCTTATGAGTCGGGTCGTGCACGTCCCACAAGAACCGCCGCGACAACTGAATTCAGGATGCATCCCACGGCTTTCCGCCAACTCCAGCAAACTCCCGCCACCGGGTTGCCAGCGTGCTTCCTTTGCCGAACGCTGAAACACCACCGGCACAGACGTTATTGCGGCGGGCGGTTGATCGATAACCACCGCATCGGGATCAGGTTGTCGGCGCAGTGTCGATGGACCGAACGTTTCAGCATGAATCCTTGCGTCACGGATATCGAGTTCCCGAAGGCCGTCATACATCGCCTGAGTAAAACTGCCGGGACCACATAGAACAAAGTCCAGCTGATCGTAGTCGTCGACCTCAAGCAAATCCTGAAGCAATGCGACATCGATACGCCCGGTCAAATCGAAATCTTCGCCCTCTCGGGTATCCGCCTCCGGCTGGCTGAGCAGGCGCACGACCCTGATGGCATCACCGGCACTCTCAAGCAGGCGATCCAGTTCGGGACGAAACGGCTGGTCGGCCAAAGTCCGTGAACTTTGCACAAACCAGGTCGGCCGAATACGCCGGGTACGCAACCCTTGATAAACCACCTCACGCAACATCGACAGCAGCGGCGTAATGCCAACACCAGCAGCCAGCAATACCAATGGTCGACGCTCATGCGGCGCCACAGTGAAATGCCCTTGAGGCGGGCGAGCTTCCAACAAATCACCCACAGAAATCTGCTCATGCAGGTGCGAAGACACGCGCCCTCCACGCTTCACGCTGATGCGGAAAAAATCATCGGACGGCGCGCTCGACAAACTGTAGGTGCGTATATGCACCTCGCCATCAATATTGAATCGCAGCGGCAAATGCTGCCCGGCCTGGAACAACGGCAAACCAGCTCCGTCGGCAGGTTCCATATAGATCGAGCGGATGTTATGACTCTCCGCTTCTATGCGCACCACTCGCAATGGCCGCCATTGATCGCCCAAGGCTTTGGCTTGCAGGCGCGCCTTCGTTTGGTCCCAGGTGCCGGTGAGCAAACTGGTGGGTGACACGCCGTCGAAGCGCCAGCGCAAAGACAATGAAGCAGGTCTACGCACTAATTGTTCCACGTGGAACTTCCACAAACGTTCAGCGCCTTGAAAGGCCTCGACCTGAGGACCTTCAAGGATAATTTCGGTGCGCCCGCTAAGGTGTAGCAGGTCACCGGAATTGAAATCGATGAACAACAAACCGGCCTTCGGATTAATTAACAGGTTGCCCAAGGTATTGAAGAACAGGTTGCCGGCGAAATCCGGGATGGTCAGGCAATTCCCCTCAACCTGAACGAAACCTGCCTGGCCGCCGCGGTGTGAAACATCCACCGAACGCTCGCCCTCCACATCTACGTAGCTGGCGACAAAAAATGTGTCAGCCTTGGCGATCACTGCAGTAGCCGCGTCATCCAGTTCGCTGAGGTGCTGTACGATCCGCGTCGCCGGGTCTGCCAACGGAGCCGAACGAAACTGCCGCAATTGGATGTACTGCGGACAATTGCCGTAGGACTGATCCACCGTCACCTCGAATCCACTTGCCGTCATCGCACCGACTCGCCCATTGATCCGGTTGCGCCGCCGGGTGTGCAGTTCGATTCCCAGAAGGCCAATTGCCGCACCATCGCTCAAATGCGCGGGATCATCGGCACCTGGCAGGCTGCTGAAATGCAACAGCCCCGGCTCAGGTGAATGAGCAAAACCCGGCTCACCTTCCAGCACACTGGCCCAGGGATTACCGTCCGCATCCACCGCGCCGTAAAGCATGAACGGCAGTTGCTGATAGAACTTGCGGTGCTGGTCAGGCATTTCGCGGCGAATAACCCTACGGCCTAACGACTCCATTCGCTCGACAACACCTACATGCGCCTGCAACTGTTTTTCGCCGGCATGCCACGGTGAATAATCCATTACGGCTTCTCCCCTGCGCCAATGGCACAGCATGAAAGGCCCGACATAATCGGGCCGAAGGCATCAGGCAGTTGTTTGCAGGCCAGCAACGGTGCGCGGCATGCCGACGAAACCAGACAAGGCTTCGACACGACCCAGCCAGGCACGGATGTTGGCGTAGTCATCGAGCGAAACATTGCCTTCTGGCGCGTGGGCGATGTAGCTATAGGCCGCGACGTCGGCAATGGTTGGCTCGTTGCCGGCCAGATAAGGCGTGTTGGCCAGTTCCTGGTCGATTACCTTGAGGACGGAGTGGGCGTAAGGAATCACTTCTTCAGCTTTGTATGGCGCCCCAAACACGGTGATCAGTCTCGCCCTGGCCGGGCCGAAAGCGATGGGGCCCGCGGCGGCGGACAACCAGCGCTGCACTCTTGCCGCGCCAACCGGATCGGCTGGCAACCAGCGACCGTTGCCGTATTTTTGCGCCAGATAAACCAGGATCGCGTTGGAGTCCGCCAACACCACACCGTTGTCATCCAGCACGGGCACTTGGCCAAACGCATTGAGTGCCAGGAATTCCGGCAACTTGTGCTCACCCTTGGCCAAGTCTACGAAGATCAACTCGGTTGGAAGTTGCAACAGTGAGAGCATCAGTTCCACACGGTGAGCGTGGCCGGAACGAGGAAAGTTGTAGAGTTTGATGGCTTGCATAGTCGACTCCGCGGGTGATTAGTGCCGTTCGGGATAGATCAGCACCTGTGGCGGCCATCTTCCGCCACTCACCAAAACAACAGAATAGCCAACAAGCGCAATCCATTATTTCTTCCGATGAAACAATCAATCAGCTCTGCAACGCCGGGTGCTCTCGAAGCGCCTTAACGGTAAAGTCGACAAAACTGCGAACCCGCGCCGCAGCTTTGCGCCCTCCCTGATAGACCACATGGATAGGCAAGGGCGGCATTTCGAAATTCGCCAGAACGATTTCCAGCTCCCCGGCCGCTACTTTGCTCGCCGTCTGATAAGACAACACTCGAGTGAAACCCAAACCGAGGGCTGCGGCGGTAATGGCCGCTTGATTCGCCGTCACGGTCAGTCTCGGTTCAGCCCGGACACTCATTAGCTCGCCACTTTCAAGGAACGGCCAGCTTTTCAACTGGCCGATCGCGGATGTCGCAATGATCGGCGCTTCGGCCAGTTCTTGCGGATGCTTTGGCCGTCCATGGGTTGCCAAAAATTCTGGTGATGCACAGATCACCCGCCGAACTTCGCCAACTTGGATCGCATGCTGGTTGCTATCCGGAAGTTCACCGATACGAATGGCGACATCAACGCCCTCCTCGACCACGCTCACCACCCGATCAACCAGCAGCGCATTGATCGTCACGTCGGGGAATTGCGTCAGAAAACTCACCATCAGCGGCGTGATAAACAACTCACCAAACAACACCGGTGCAGTGATTGTCAGTTGCCCACGGGGTTGGGCGTGACTGCCCGCTGCCGAATCCTCGGCTTCCTGCACCTCGGCGAGAATTCTCCGACAATCCTCCAGGTAACGCTGGCCCGCCTCGCTCAAATGAACGCTGCGCGTGGTGCGAGTAAGCAACGGCGTGCCAATCCGCTTCTCCAACGCCGCAACCGCCCGGGTAACGCTGGCCGCCGACAGGCCCAAACGTCGAGCCGCAGCAGAGAAGCCCTGGTCTTGGGCGACAGCGGCGAAGACCTGCATTTCCTGGAAGCGGTCCATTAAGGAACCCTCGTTAAAAATCAAAAGATCGCAGCCTGCGGCAGCTCCTACAGGTGTATATCAATTCCCTATAGGAGCTGCCGCAGGCTGCGATCTTTTTTACTTTCGGCTATCTGTGGATAACTTATTCCACAGTCACCGACTTCGCCAGGTTGCGCGGCTGGTCAACGTCCGTACCTTTCAACACCGCCACGTAATACGAAAGCAATTGCAGCGGAATGGTGTAGAGGATCGGCGACAGGATGTCGTGGATGTGCGGCATGTGCACAACGTGCGTGCCCTCACCATTACTCATGCCGGCCTTCTCGTCAGCAAAGACCACCAACTGACCACCACGGGCGCGGACTTCCTGAAGGTTGGACTTCAGCTTCTCGAGCAGCTCGTTATTCGGCGCAACGGTCACCACTGGCATGTCGTTATCCACAAGGGCCAACGGACCATGTTTCAGCTCGCCCGCCGGGTAAGCTTCGGCGTGAATGTAGGAAATCTCTTTAAGCTTGAGTGCTCCTTCCATCGCTACCGGGAATTGCGCACCACGACCGAGAAACAGGGTGTGATTCTTCTCGGCGAACAGCTCGGCGATTTTCTCCACAGTGCTGTCCATTGCCAATGCTTCACCCAGACGGGTCGGCAGGCGGCGAAGCTCTTCTACCAGCGTTGCTTCAACGCCTTCGCCCAGCGTGCCGTGAACCTGACCCAAGGACAGGGTCAGCAACAACAGGCCAACCAATTGGGTGGTGAAGGCTTTGGTCGAGGCCACACCGATTTCGCGACCGGCCTGGGTCAACAGCGTCAAGTCGGATTCGCGCACCAGGGAGCTGATACCAACGTTGCAAATGGCAAGGCTGGCGAGGAAACCCAGTTCCTTGGCGTTGCGCAGGGCAGCCAGCGTGTCAGCGGTTTCGCCGGATTGGGAGATGGTGACGAACAGAGTGTCGGGCTGCACCACCACTTTGCGGTAGCGGAATTCGCTGGCGACTTCGACCTGGCACGGAATGCCGGCCAGTTCTTCAAGCCAGTAACGGGCAACCATGCCGGCGTGATAACTGGTGCCACACGCCACGATTTGCACATTACGCACCTTGGCAAACAGCTCGGCTGCTTGCGGGCCGAACGCCTGCACCAACACTTGATCCTGGCTAAGGCGACCTTCCAAAGTGCGCTGAACTACGGACGGTTGTTCGTGGATTTCCTTGAGCATGAAGTGGCGGAACGTACCTTTTTCCGTCGCTTCGGCACTGTCGCGGTACTGCACGATTTCGCGCTCGACGACTTGGCCGTTAACGTCCCAGATTTGCGCGCTGTCACGACGGATTTCGGCGATATCGCCCTCTTCCAGGTAGATAAAGCGGTCGGTGACCTGGCGCAGGGCTAACTGATCCGAGGCGAGGAAGTTTTCACCCAGGCCCAGGCCGATCACCAGCGGGCTACCACTGCGGGCTGCCACCAGGCGATCGGGCTGCTGACCACTGATCACTGCCAAGCCATAAGCGCCATGCAACTCTTTGACCGCCGCTTTGAGAGCCAGAGTCAGGTCAGGTAAATCCTTGAGTTTGTGGTTCAGCAGATGGGCGATGACTTCAGTATCGGTGTCCGAGGTGAACACGTAACCCAGCGCCTGGAGTTGTTCGCGCAGGGCTTCATGGTTTTCGATGATGCCGTTGTGCACAACTGCCAAATCACCGGACAAATGCGGGTGTGCGTTGCGCTCGCACGGCGCACCGTGAGTCGCCCAGCGGGTATGAGCAATGCCCAGACGACCAACCAGCGGCGTTTCAGCCAACGCCAGTTCCAGCTCACTGACTTTACCCGGTCGACGCACGCGTTCGAGTGTTGCGTCATTGGTGTAGACCGCCACGCCAGCGCTGTCATACCCACGGTATTCCAGACGCTTCAGGCCTTCGACCAGGATGGCGGTGATGTTACGTTCTGCGACTGCGCCGACAATGCCACACATACTATTTCTCCTGACTGACAGCCGCGCATATCAAAGTGATGCCGCGGGCTTGAATCTGATCGCGGGCCTCGAGCGGCAGGCGATCATCGGTAATGAGGGTATGGACGCTACTCCAGGGCAGCTCCAGATTGGGAATCTTGCGGCCGATCTTGTCGGCCTCGACCATGACGACTACTTCGCGGGCGACTTCAGCCATGACCCGGCTCAAACCCAGCAACTCATTGAAGGTAGTTGTCCCACGAACCAGATCGATGCCATCGGCCCCAATGAATAACTGATCAAAGTCGTAGGAGCGTAGTACCTGCTCGGCAACCTGACCCTGGAAGGATTCGGAATGCGGGTCCCAAGTACCGCCAGTCATTAAAAGCACCGGCTCATGCTCCAGTTCGCTCAACGCGTTGGCAACGTGAAGGGAATTGGTCATAACCACCAGTCCCGGCTGTTGACCAAGTTCCGGGATCATCGAAGCAGTGGTGCTGCCGCTATCGATGATGATCCGCGCATGTTCGCGAATTCGCGCCACGGCAGCACGGGCGATAGCCTGCTTGTACTTGGAGACTGGCAGACCGACGTCAGCCACCAGTTCTTGAGGCATGGTGATTGCGCCACCATAACGACGCAGCAACAGACCGTTGGTTTCAAGTGCCGCCAGATCCTTGCGAATCGTAACTTCCGAAGTTTCGAAGCGCTTGGCCAACTCATCCACACTGACTTCGCCCTGCTCAATGAGCAAGGCGAGGATGTTGTGGCGGCGTTGTGGCGTATTGCGTTTCGACATGGTTTGGTAAGTTTCGATTCGAAAGATAACGTAATCAATCAAAACCTATCAGCGAAACTTCGTCAAGCGTGGGACGATAAAAAGTACGGTGGATAACGAGTAGGAACCGGCATGCTGGCGATGGGAACGACTCGGAAATCAGGCAAGTCACTATCGCTGGCAAGCCAGATCCTACAGGGTCTGTGGATAACTCAGGTCTTCTTGATCTTTTCCGGCCGCTTCCAGCCATCGATGTTTTTCTGACGAGCACGACCTACGGCCAACTGGGATTTATCCACAGTCGAGGTGATGGTCGAACCTGCTGCAGTGGTTGCACCATCGAGGATATCCACAGGCGCCACCAACGAATTGTTCGAACCGATGAACACATCTGCACCCAGCACCGTTTTCCACTTGTTGGCGCCATCGTAATTGCAGGTGATGGTGCCGGCACCAATGTTGGTTCTTGCGCCAATTTCGGCATCGCCCAAATAGGCCAGGTGTCCGGCCTTGGCGCCTTCGCCCATGTGCGCGTTTTTCAGTTCGACGAAGTTACCCACATGTGCCCGCGCTTCCAACACAGAGCCTGGACGCAAGCGGGCGAACGGACCGGCATCGCTGCCCTCACCGAGAATGGCGCCTTCGATATGGCTGTTCGCCTTGATCACCACACCTTTACGCAGGGTGCTGTCCTTGATCACGCAGTTCGGACCAATCACCACGTCGTCTTCAATGACAACTTTGCCTTCGAGAATCACGTTGATATCGATCAGCACGTCGCGACCAACAGTGACCTCACCGCGGACATCGAAACGGGCCGGATCGCGCAGGGTCACGCCCTGAGCCATCAAACGGCGACCTGCGCGCAATTGATAGTGGCGCTCAAGCTCGGAAAGCTGCTTGCGATCATTGGCGCCCTGTACTTCCATTGCATCGTGAGGTTGCTCGGTGGCTACCACCAGGCCGTCGCTCACCGCCATGGCAATCACGTCAGTGAGGTAATACTCGCCTTGGGCATTGTTGTTGGAGAGGCGGCTCATCCAGTCGCCAAGACTTTCGAAAGGCAGGGCCAGAATACCGGTGTTGCCTTCGGTGATCGCACGCTCGGCCTCACTGGCGTCTTTCTGTTCGACGATAGCGACCACGTTGCCAGCCCCGTCGCGCACGATACGGCCATACCCGGTTGGATCGTCCAGCTCGACAGTGAGCAAGCCCAATTGCCGAGGCTCGACCTTCTTGAGCAGACGTTGAAGGGTTTCCACTTCGATCAACGGTACGTCGCCATAAAGGATCAGCACCGTGTCGGATTTAATGAAAGGTACGGCTTGGGCCACCGCATGGCCTGTGCCGAGTTGTTTGTCCTGAAGGACGAAATTCAGATCATCAGCGGCCAGACGTTCACGTACGGCGTCGGCGCCGTGACCTATCACCACATGGATGCGCTGTGGATTAAGTTGCCGGGCGCTGTGGATAACATGGCCAAGCATCGAGTTGCCGGCAATCGGGTGCAGGACTTTCGGCAACGCCGAGCGCATACGCGTGCCTTGACCAGCAGCGAGGATAACGATTTCGAGAGACATGGCAGGCTACCAATCCTGGGTGGTCAACAACTGCGACCAGAGTGATGAACGTCGTAAAAGAAAAAAGGGTAGCCGAGGCTACCCTTTTTAATCAATCACACAACAAGCGCTGGCTTAGTGGCCAAACTTCTTGCGGATCTGCTGGACGGTGCGCAGCTGAGCTGCGGCCTCGGCCAGACGTGCGGCAGCAGAACCGTAATCGAATTCCGCTCCCCGCTCATGCAAGGCCTTCTCGGCAGCCTTTACGGCTTCCTGAGCGGAGGCTTCGTCCAGGTCGGCAGCACGTTGCACGGTGTCGGCAAGAACCTTGACCATGTTCGGCTGAACCTCGAGGAAACCGCCGGAGATGTAATACACCTCCTCTTCCCCGCCCTGCTTGACCAGGCGGATCGGACCTGGCTTCAGATTAGTGATCAGCGGCGCGTGACCCAGAGCGATACCAAGATCACCCAGTGCACCGTGCGCAATCACCATCTCGACCAGACCGGAAAAGATTTCCCCTTCCGCGCTGACGATATCGCAATGGACTGTCATAGCCATCTGATTGCCTCAACCTAAATTAGCGCCCGTTGCCGGGCGCCGGGATTACAGTTTCTTGGCTTTCTCGATCGCTTCTTCGATGCCGCCAACCATGTAGAACGCTTGTTCTGGCAGGTGGTCGTAGTCACCGTTGAGGATGCCTTTGAAGCCAGCAATGGTGTCTTTCAGGGAAACGTATTTACCCGAAGCACCGGTGAAGACTTCAGCCACGAAGAACGGCTGCGACAAGAAGCGCTGGATCTTACGAGCACGGTTTACCAACTGTTTGTCGGCTTCCGACAGCTCGTCCATACCCAGGATCGCGATGATGTCTTTCAGCTCTTTGTAACGTTGCAGAACGTACTGGACGCCGCGAGCGGTGTCGTAGTGATCCTGGCCGATTACGTTCGGATCCAGCTGGCGCGAAGTCGAGTCGAGTGGATCGACCGCTGGGTAGATACCCAGGGAAGCGATGTCACGGGACAGAACGACGGTAGCGTCCAAGTGGGCGAAGGTGGTCGCTGGCGACGGGTCGGTCAAGTCGTCCGCAGGTACGTATACCGCTTGGATCGAAGTGATCGAACCTTCCTTGGTCGAAGTGATACGTTCTTGCAGAACGCCCATCTCTTCAGCCAGGGTCGGCTGGTAACCTACTGCGGAAGGCATACGGCCCAGCAGTGCGGATACTTCAGTACCGGCCAGGGTGTAACGATAGATGTTGTCGACGAACAGCAGAACGTCGTTACCTTCGTCACGGAACTTCTCGGCCATGGTCAGGCCGGTCAGAGCTACGCGCAGACGGTTTCCCGGCGGCTCGTTCATCTGACCGTAAACCAGTGCCACTTTGTCCAGAACGTTGGAGTCCTTCATCTCGTGGTAGAAGTCGTTACCCTCACGAGTACGCTCACCCACACCGGCGAACACGGAATAACCGCTGTGCTCGATGGCGATGTTACGGATCAGTTCCATCATGTTTACGGTTTTGCCTACACCGGCACCACCGAACAGACCAACTTTACCGCCTTTGGCAAACGGGCAAACCAGGTCGATAACCTTGATGCCGGTTTCCAGCAGGTCGTTGCCGCCTGCCTGTTCAGCGAACGAAGGCGCTGGACGGTGAATGCCCCAACGCTCTTCGGTGTCGATCGGGCCAGCTTCGTCGATCGGATTACCGAGGACGTCCATGATCCGGCCCAGAGTCGCTTTACCGACCGGTACGGAGATGGCTGCGCCAGAATCGGTAACTTCCAGACCGCGCTTCAAGCCTTCGGTGGAACCCATCGCAATGGTGCGAACCACGCCGTCGCCCAGCTGCTGCTGAACTTCCAGGGTGGTTTCAGCCGCGCTCACTACTTTCAGCGCGTTGTAGATGCTCGGTACGCTGTCGCGTGGAAATTCCACGTCGATAACGGCGCCGATGATTTGAACGATACGTCCGCTACTCATAGCTGGATCCTCTGAATATTTGAACCGTTAAACCGCGGCAGCGCCGCCGACGATTTCCGAGATCTCTTGGGTGATCGCAGCCTGACGCGCCTTGTTGTAGACCAGCTGCAAATCGCTGATCAAATCACCGGCGTTGTCGGTAGCGTTCTTCATTGCGATCATCCGCGCAGCCTGTTCAGCCGCGTTGTTCTCGACCACCGCCTGGTACACCTGCGACTCCACGTAACGCACCATCAGGCCGTCAAGCAGCTCTTTGGCGTCCGGTTCGTAGAGATAGTCCCAGTGGTGCTTGAGTTCTTGATCCGGGGTTGCCACCAGCGGAACCAATTGTTCCACAGTAGGCTGTTGCGTCATGGTGTTGATGAACTTGTTGGACACCACGGACAGGCGGTCAATACGGCCCTCCAGGTAGGCATCCAGCATCACCTTGACGCTGCCGATCAGATCATTGATCGACGGCTCTTCACCCAGGTGGCTGATAGCTGCTACGACGTTACCGCCGAAGTTGCGGAAGAAAGCCGCACCCTTGCTACCAATCACACACAGATCAATCTCGACGCCGTTTTCGCGGTTTACCGCCATGTCCTTGACCAGGGCCTTGAACAGGTTGGTGTTCAAGCCGCCGCACAGACCACGGTCACTGCTCACCACGACATAACCGACACGCTTAACTTCGCGGTCGATCATGAATGGATGGCGGTATTCCGGGTTGGCGTTGGCCAGATGCCCAATTACCTGTCGGATACGCTCCGCATAAGGACGGCTAGCAGCCATGCGCATTTGTGCCTTGCGCATTTTGCTGACCGCCACTTTTTCCATGGCGCTGGTAATCTTTTGCGTGCTTTTGATGCTCGCAATCTTACTGCGAATCTCTTTTGCGCCTGCCATGTAACACCTATCAGGTTAGCAAGCGGGAGCCTTGCGGCTCCCGCTGCGGCTTACCAGGTTTGGGTGGCCTTGAACTTCTCGATACCGGCTTTCATGCCAGCGTCGATTTCGTCATTGAAGTCACCCTTCACGTTGATCTTCGCCATCAAATCGGCGTGATCGCGGTTGAAGAAAGCAATCAGCGCTTGCTCGAAGCTGCCGATTTTGGCGATTTCAACGTCAGTCAGGAACCCACGCTCAGCGGCATACAGCGACAGCGCCATGTCAGCGATCGACATTGGTGCGTATTGCTTCTGCTTCATCAGCTCGGTAACGCGCTGACCATGCTCAAGTTGCTTACGGGTCGCTTCGTCCAGGTCAGAAGCGAACTGAGCGAATGCCGCCAGTTCACGGTACTGAGCCAGAGCGGTACGGATACCACCGGACAGCTTCTTGATGATCTTGGTCTGAGCGGCACCACCCACACGGGATACCGAAACACCGGCGTTCACTGCAGGGCGGATGCCCGAGTTGAACATGGCCGATTCCAGGAAGATCTGACCGTCGGTGATGGAAATCACGTTGGTCGGAACGAACGCGGAAACGTCGCCAGCCTGGGTTTCGATGATCGGCAGTGCGGTCAGGGAACCGGTTTTGCCGGTCACTGCGCCGTTGGTGAACTTCTCTACATACTCTTCCGAAACGCGGGATGCGCGCTCCAGCAGACGGGAGTGGAGATAGAACACGTCGCCTGGGTAAGCTTCACGGCCTGGTGGACGGCGCAGCAGCAGGGAAATCTGGCGGTAAGCCACTGCTTGCTTGGACAGATCGTCATAAACGATCAGCGCGTCTTCACCGCGGTCGCGGAAGTATTCGCCCATGGTGCAACCGGAGTACGGTGCCAGGAACTGCAGCGCAGGAGATTCCGAAGCACTGGCAGCCACGATGATCGTGTTGGCCAGGGCGCCGTTTTCTTCCAGCTTGCGAACCACGTTGGCGATGGTCGATTGTTTCTGACCGATCGCGACGTAGACGCAGAAAATGCCGCTGTCTTTCTGGTTGATGATCGCGTCGATCGCCAGAGCGGTTTTACCGATCTGACGGTCACCGATGATCAGCTCACGCTGGCCACGGCCGACAGGGATCATGGCATCGACAGCCTTGTAGCCAGTCTGTACAGGCTGGTCTACCGACTTACGCCAGATCACGCCTGGAGCAACTTTCTCGACCGCGTCGGTCTCGGTGTTGTTCAGCGGACCTTTGCCATCAACAGGGTTACCCAGTGCGTCGACTACGCGACCCAGCAGTTCCTTACCAACCGGAACTTCGAGGATGCGGCCGGTGCACTTGGCGCTCATGCCTTCAGCCAGAGACTGGTAAGCGCCCAGTACAACAGCACCTACGGAGTCTTGCTCCAGGTTGAGGGCCATACCGTAGACGCCGCCCGGAAACTCGATCATCTCGCCGTACATAACGTCGGCCAGACCGTGAATCCGCACGATACCGTCAGATACGCTGACGACAGTGCCTTCGTTACGGGCTTGGGAGGTCACATCGAGCTTGTCGATGCGGCCCTTGATAATTTCACTTATTTCGGAAGGATTGAGTTGCTGCATTGCTCTGCTGCCCCTTCAAACTCAAGATTTCAATGCTTCGGCAAGTTTCGCGATTTTGCCGCGAATCGAGCCATCGATAACCAGGTCGCCGGCGCGGATGACAACGCCCCCAATAAGGGATTTGTCTTCCTCGACTTGCAGGCGCACTTCCCGGTTGAGTCGTGCACTGAGAACCTTGGCGAGTTTGTCTTGCTGTTCTTGGTTCAATGCGAAAGCACTGGTCACTTCAACGTCTACCGATTTCTCTTGTTCGGCCTTGTACAGGTCGAAAAGAGCGGCGATCTCCGGCAGAAGCGGGAGACGGTCGTTTTCGGCAACGACGTTGATGAAGTTCTGTGCCTTCACATCAAACTTGTCGCCGCACACGTCAATGAACGTGGCGGCCTTTTCTGCGCTCGTCAGTCGCGGGGCCTTGAGCACGCGCTGCATGGTGTCGTCTTGCGACACCGCTGCTGCCAGGCCGAGCATGGCTGACCAATTGGCCAGTTGCTGGTGGGCCTGAGCGTGCTCGAAGGCCGCCTTAGCGTAAGGTCGGGCCAACGTGGTCAGTTCTGCCATGATCGCCCTCGCTTAGATTTCAGTAGCCAGTTTGTTTACCAGCTCTGCGTGCGCGTTTTGATCGATTGTGGCACCCAGGATCTTCTCGGCGCCGCCGACTGCCAGCAAGCCCACTTGGGCACGCAGCGCGTCTTTGACACTGTTCAGTTCCTGTTCGATCTCGGCCTGAGCCTGAACCTTCACACGGTCAGCGTCGATACGGGCTTTTTCAACAGCCTCTTCAACGATCTGGTTACCGCGTTTCTTGGCTTGCTCGATGATTTCAGCTGCCTGAGCTTTCGCTTCGCGCAGTTGTTGACCCGCTTTCTCTTGGGCCAACTCCAGGTCGCGAGCTGCTCGGCTGGCAGCGTCCAGTCCATCCGCGATCTTCTTTTGACGTTCGTGCAGTGCCGCGATGACCGGAGGCCATACGAACTTCATGCAGAACAGTACAAAAATCAGGAACGCAACGGACTGGCCAATCAGGGTCGCATTAATGTTCACGCCAACACCTCGCAGTTACGTTGTCCATCACACCAAATTACCCGGAAGATCCGAGTAATTAGCCAGCGATCTGACCAACGAACGGGTTCGCAAAGGTGAAGAACAGAGCGATACCAACACCGATCATGGTTACGGCGTCGAGCAGACCGGCAACGATGAACATTTTAACTTGCAGCATTGGAACCATTTCTGGCTGACGCGCTGCGCCTTCCAGGAACTTGCCGCCCAGCAGGCCGAAACCAATTGCGGTACCCAGTGCGCCCAGGCCGATCAACAGTGCAACAGCGATAGCGGTTAGACCAACTACAGTTTCCATCTTTCCTCCCGACTTTTACGTCGTATGGTTTAGGTTTTTTAGATTAAAGCGGTAAAACAAATCGTTTCAGATGCCCCGTGAGGAGCCCCTTCCCGTTTGACCGGGAAGGACATCAGACTAGTCGAGACTGGTCTTAATGGTTTTCTTCGTGCGCCATCGACAGGTAAACGATGGTCAGCATCATGAAGATGAACGCCTGCAGAGTGATGATCAGGATGTGGAACACAGCCCACGCCCACTGCAGAACTACGCCCAGGCCACTAAGCCAGAGCAGACCGCTGCCGAACATCACGGCGATCAGAATGAACACCAGCTCGCCGGCATACATGTTGCCGAACAGACGCAGAGCCAGGGAAATCGGTTTGGCGATCAGGGTCACAAATTCCAGCAGGAAGTTCACCGGGATCAGCAGGGCCTGAACGAAGATGTTCTTGCTGCCGAACGGGTGCAGGGTCAGCTCGCCGATGAAGCCGCCGAGGCCCTTGACCTTGATGCTATAGAAAATGATCAGTGCGAAAACCGAGAACGCCATGCCCAGGGTCGCGTTCGGGTCGGTAGTCGACACGGCACGGAACGGGATGTGGTGGTCGCCGGAGATCAGGATGGCCAGCTGAGGAATCCAGTCGACCGGTACCAGGTCGACGGCGTTCATCAGAAACACCCAGACGAAGATGGTCAGTGCCAGCGGTGCAATCACCGGGCTACGGCCATGGAAGCTGTCTTTCACGCTGCCATCGACGAATTCGACCAATACTTCAACGAAGTTCTGCAATGCACCTGGTTGACCCGAAGTCGCTTTCTTCGCCGCCATGCGGAAAAGAAGAACGAAGATCAGACCCAATGCGACCGACCAGCCGAGAGTATCGACGTGGAAAGCCCAGAAGCCCATTTCTTTGGCTTCTGCTGCGGTGTGGGCAAAGCCCCAGCCGCCGGTAGGGTGCTGACCGAAAGTCAGGTTCTGCAAGTGGTGCTGGATATAGCCCGAAGCGGTTGTTTCTGCCATGGTTGCCTCAAACGCCCTAAGGTCTCGAAAGTCTTGTTCTCATCAGCAGGGGCGCGAACCAGCTGACCAGTTGGGTCAGAACGAAGACGCCGAATACTGCTAACGGCGCCAATGGCTTCACACCTGCAAACGTCAATGCAAAGAGCACTGCCGTCAAAATCAGTTTGCCCGCCTCGCCAGCATAAAATGACCGGACGATGGCTTGAGCTGCTCGGGCGCCGGAAAACCGAAATGCCCTGTGAGCGAAATAAACATTGGGCAGCAAGGCTATCAGGCCTCCGCAGAGTCCCGAGTACCCGGCAACGACTCCATACCATTGCCAGAGCGCCAAAGCGGCAATCAGCAAAATGACAAACTGAGCCATTAACACCGGAAAAACTGCCAAACGATGGAACGGCAAGCGGTTTGGCGTGCGGGTTTCCATCACTATTGCTCTCCAATGGTCGGCTGCCAGAATTCAATAACTTGGCATAATTTGTGCCGACAAAATGCGCGCAGAGTATAGGGGCGGTTCAGCCCCTATTCAACTGTCAGGTAGTGATTTCCGACTGCGCGCTACATGAGGAAATGTTTCAGCGGATATGTGCGAGCACACCTTGAAGTTCATCCAGGGAGTTGTAGCCAATCACCAACTGACCTTTTCCTTTCTTCCCATGGCGAATCTGCACCGCAGAGCCTAGGCGCTCAGCCAGACGCTGTTCAAGACGGGCAATATCCGGGTCTGGTTTTGCCGCTTCGACAGGCTCCGGTTTACCACTCAACCACTGCCGAACGAGTGCCTCAGTTTGGCGCACGGTAAGGCCACGTGCGACAACATGTCGCGCCCCTTCAACCTGTTGATTATCCGGCAAACCGAGCAAAGCACGGGCATGTCCCATTTCCAGGTCGCCGTGGGACAGCATGGTCTTGATGACTTCCGGCAACGAAATCAACCGCAACAGGTTGGCCACGGTCACCCGTGACTTACCGACCGCTTCGGCGACTTGTTGCTGGGTCAGCTGGAATTCCTGCTGCAAACGCTGCAAGGCTACGGCTTCTTCGATCGGATTGAGGTCTTCGCGCTGGATGTTCTCGATCAATGCCATGGCGATCGCGGTTTCATCCGAGACATCGCGAACCATCGCCGGGATGGTTTCCTGGCCCGCTTGCTGGCTGGCACGCCAGCGGCGCTCACCGGCAATGATTTCGAAACGACCGCTGCCGATAGGACGGACCACAATCGGCTGCATGACGCCCTGGGCCTTGATCGACTGTGCCAGTTCTTCGAGCGCCTGGGTGTCCATGTCGCGACGTGGTTGATACTTGCCGCGTTGGAGCAAGTCCAGTGGCAAGTGTTGCAACTCACGCTGATCGGCTTGCACCGCTTGTTCTTCGAGCGAGCTGACAGTCGGACCACTCAGCAGTGCATCCAGTCCACGTCCGAGACCTCGTTTCTTGACGGCCATGGGGATTCCTTAAGTTGGCTGGGCAGCGGCGATGCGTGAGTTTTTGCGTTGACGACGAACCATTTCGCCCGCCAGTGCCAGGTAGGCAACAGCTCCGCGCGATGATTTGTCGTACGCCAGCGCCGGCATGCCATAGCTTGGAGCTTCGGCCAGACGGATGTTGCGTGGAATGACGGTGTCGTAAAGCTGATCGCCAAAATGTTCCTTGAGCTGCGCCGAGACGTCGTTCATCAAGCTCAGACGCGGGTCGTACATCGTCCGCAGCAGGCCTTCGACCTTGAGGTTCGGGTTCAGCAGTTCAGCGATGCGCTTGATGTTATCCACAAGGTCACTCAGACCTTCAAGTGCGAAGTACTCGCACTGCATGGGGATAATTACCCCGTCGGCCGCGACGAGCGCATTCAATGTCAGCATCGACAGCGACGGCGGGCAGTCGATCAAGATGTAATCGTAGTTTTCCCGGATCGGCGCCAACGCGCTGCGCAGGCGGCTTTCCTTCATCTGCATTTCCAGCAGAACCACTTCGGCGGCGGTCAGGTCGCGGTTGGCCGGCAACAACTGGTAACCGCCGTGTTCGGAGTAATGCATGGCCTGAGCCAGATCGCATTCGCCGATCAACAGGTCGTAGACCGAGTTTTCCAGGCCGTGCTTATCCACACCGCTGCCCATGGTGGCGTTGCCCTGTGGATCGAGATCGATCAGCAATACCCGACGCTTGGTCGCGACCAGGGATGCTGCGAGGTTGATGCAGGTGGTGGTCTTGCCCACACCACCCTTTTGGTTCGCTATCGCGAATACCTTAGCCATTCTTGCTTGTGTTCCCAATCATGCCGTGCGGCGCAGTATCAGCAGATGGCGTTGGCCTTGGCAACCGGGTACGGCCAGGGCGTGTTCGCTATCGAGGTGGAAGTCTGCCGGCAATGCTACCAGCTCATCGGCGGGATGAACGCCCTTCATTGCCAGCCAACGTGTATCGGTGTCGCCAAGATGGCGAGTCCAGTTGCTGAAGTTCTCCATGCTGCTGAACGCCCGGGAAATAATCCCGTTGAACGGCTGCGCAGGCTGGAACGCTTCGACGCGACTGTGGATAACTTGCAGATTATCCAGTTTGAGTTCGAGTTTGACCTGAGTCAGGAAGCGAGTTTTCTTGCCATTGCTATCCAGGCACGTCACTTGGGACTCTGGAAACAGGATGGCCAAAGGAATACCCGGCATGCCGCCACCGCTGCCCACATCGAGCCAGCGACCATTTTCGACGAACGACATCACGCTGAGACTATCGAGCAAATGGCGAGAGACCATTTCATCGGGATCACGGACGGCAGTCAGGTTGTAGGCCTTGTTCCATTTGATCAACAGGGCCAGATAACCCAGCAGCTGTGAGTGCTGGGTTTCAGTCAGAGTGACACCGAGCTGGCGAGCGCCTGTGGATAACTCTTCTGCATGTTGCGAGGTGACCAACGAACTCAAGCGCTTTGCTCCAACTGACGGCCCGCGCCGCGTTTTTTCAAATGAATCATCAACAGCGAAATGGCGGCCGGCGTAACACCCGGGATCCGCGACGCCTGGCCCAGGGTTTCCGGACGGGTCGCACCAAGCTTGCTCTGGATTTCTTTGGAGAGACCGGAAATGTTTGTGTAATCGATATCCACAGGCAGTTTTGTATTTTCGCTGGCCCGCAGACGAGCAATTTCATCCTGTTGACGATCGATGTAGCCGGCGTATTTGGTCTTGATTTCGATCTGCTCGGCGACCTGTGGATCTTCTGCACCGCCGCCAGTCACGGCGATCAGACCAGCGTAGTCGATTTCCGGACGGCTCAGGAGATTGAGCAAGTTGTATTCATGGGTCAGCGGCGTACCGAATTTTTCCGAAATCGCATCGCCCTGCTCAGTGCCGGGGCGAACCCAGGTTCCTTTCAGTCGTTGCTCTTCCAGTTCAATACTTTCGCGTTTCTTGCAGAAAGCCGCCCAACGCACGTCGTCCACCAGACCCAGTTCGCGACCTTTTTCGGTCAAGCGCAGGTCAGCGTTGTCCTCGCGCAGGATAAGGCGGTATTCGGCACGAGATGTAAACATCCGGTACGGCTCTTGGGTACCGAGGGTGATCAGGTCGTCGACCAACACCCCGATGTACGCTTCATCGCGACGCGGACACCAGGCATCTTTGCCCTGTGCACGCAGTGCCGCGTTGGTCCCGGCCAGCAAACCTTGGGCGCCGGCTTCTTCGTAACCGGTGGTGCCGTTGATTTGCCCTGCGAAGAACAGACCGCCGATGACTTTGGTCTCCAGGCTGTACTTCAAGTCCCTCGGATCGAAGTAGTCGTACTCGATGGCGTAACCCGGACGCACGATGTGCGCGTTTTCCATGCCACGGATCGATTGCACGATCTGCAACTGCACGTCGAACGGCAGGGATGTGGATATCCCGTTCGGATAAAGCTCATTCGTCGTCAAACCTTCCGGTTCGATAAAGACCTGATGGCTTTCCTTGTCGGCAAAACGATGGATCTTGTCTTCGATCGACGGGCAGTAGCGCGGGCCGATGCCTTCGATTTCACCTGCTGCGGAATACATTGGCGAACGGTCGAGGTTCGCGGCAATGATTTCGTGGGTGCGGGCGTTGGTGTGGGTAATCCAGCAACTGATTTGCCGCGGATGCTGCTCTTTGGAGCCCATGAACGACATTACCGGGATTGGCGTATCGCCGGCTTGCTCGGTCATCACCGAGAAATCCACAGACCGGGCGTCGATTCGCGGCGGTGTTCCGGTTTTCAAGCGACCGACTCGCAATGGCAATTCACGCAGACGATGAGCCAAAGCAATCGATGGCGGATCACCAGCACGCCCGCCGGAAAAGTTCTGCAAACCTATGTGGATAAGTCCACCAAGGAACGTGCCAGTGGTCAAAACCACCGAATCAGCCAAGAAACGCAGACCCATCTGCGTGACGACACCGCGCACTTGTTCTTGCTCGACGATCAGGTCGTCAGCGGCCTGTTGAAATATCCACAGGTTCGGCTGGTTTTCCAGGATTTCGCGGACAGCAGCCTTGTACAGAATCCGGTCTGCCTGAGCACGGGTTGCGCGCACGGCCGGGCCTTTACGGCTGTTCAACACGCGAAATTGGATACCACCCTTGTCGGTGGCGATGGCCATCGCGCCGCCGAGGGCATCGATTTCCTTGACCAGATGGCTTTTGCCGATCCCGCCAATGGCCGGATTGCAACTCATGGCACCGAGGGTTTCCACGTTATGCGTCAGCAACAGGGTTTTGACCCCCATACGTGCTGAGGCCAGTGCTGCCTCGGTACCGGCATGACCGCCGCCGATGACGATCACTTCAAAACGGGAAGGGAAATCCACCACGCACCTCGTGCCTGCTTAAGTAGGTAATTCAGGAATAGTTTGAGCTCAGGTTTTTGGACCTGGTCGGCAAGTATAGGGACTTCGCCCTTCCTAAAGAACCCTTTGCACAAAATTTAACCAGCTGTGGAGAAGTCGGGGTTATAGAAATTAAAAAGAAAGAAATTTATTAAATCTTTGTTTTTATGTTTATTTCTACTGACACGACTTTCTGTGGATAGATTGATACAGCCCTTTATATTCAATATGTACAGAGATTCAAAACCCTGTGGTCATGTGCCAATGAGGCCCTTGGATAACCGATGTAAGCCTGTGGATTAAAGTGATGGTTATCCACAAGGGCGGTTATATTCAGTTTTTAGGCCCTGTTATCAACTGCCCTTAGCCACGGTTATTCACAGGGCTTAATTCACAGAAAAGCGCCGGATGAACGAATTCCCGGCACGCAAAATCCGCTCAAGCAGAATCTATCGGCTCAGCACTGGAGGTATATTTCAGGAAAAGGAGAGGACAGACAGGCACGAATGGCCTGTCTGTGGACAGCGGGAAAGCTATTTACCGATGCAGAAGCTGGAAAAGATCCGGCCCAACAGATCATCGGAGCTGAATGCGCCGGTGATTTCACCCAGGGATTGTTGAGCTTGGCGCAAATCTTCAGCGAGTAACTCGCCGGCACCAGCCAGCGTCAGCTGCGCGCGACCGTGTTCAAGGGATGCACTGGCATGACGCAGCGCCTCAAGGTGACGCCTGCGGGCGCTGAAGCTGCTTTCCGAGGTCTGTTCATAACCCATGCAGGCTTTGAGATGCTCGCGCAGCAGGTCCAGACCGACACCTGCAGACTTGGCGCTCAGGCTGATGGTGACGTGGCCATCGTCACTGACTTCCAGGGCCATCGCTTCGCCTGTCAGATCAGCCTTGTTGCGGATCAGTGTGACCTTTGCCGGATCAGGGCGGGTTTCAAGGAATTCCGGCCACAAAGCAAAGGGATCAAGCGCTTCGGGTGCCGTCGCATCAACTACCAGAAGCACGCGATCGGCTTCGCCAATGGCTTTCAATGCCCGCTCGACGCCAATCTTTTCCACATGGTCGTCGGTATCGCGCAGACCCGCTGTATCGACGACGTGCAGGGGCATTCCGTCGATGTGAATATGTTCACGAAGAACGTCACGGGTGGTACCGGCAATCTCGGTCACGATGGCCGCTTCGCGACCAGCTAACGCGTTGAGCAAGCTGGATTTACCGGCATTCGGACGACCGGCGATGACCACGGTCATGCCATCACGCAGCAAAGCACCCTGCCCGGCTTCGTGGATGACGGTGGATAACTCGACGCGAACTTTGTCGAGCATGCTCAACACATGGCCATCGGCGAGGAAATCGATTTCCTCTTCAGGGAAGTCGATCGCCGCCTCGACATAGATACGCAAGCCGATCAGTTGCTCGGTGAGGTTATGCACACGTGTCGAAAATGCGCCTTGCAAGGAACGAAGGGCATTTCTGGCGGCCTGTGCCGAACTGGCTTCGATCAAGTCGGCAATTGCTTCGGCTTGAGCCAAGTCGAGCTTGTCATTGAGAAAAGCGCGTTCGCTGAATTCTCCCGGCCGAGCCAGACGGCAGCCCAGTTCCAGGCAGCGTTTGAGCAACATATCCAGAACAATCGGTCCGCCATGACCTTGCAGTTCCAGTACGTCCTCGCCAGTAAACGAGTTAGGACCGGGGAAATACAGGGCGATGCCCTGGTCCAGCACCTCATCGTTTTCACCGAAAAACTCACCATAGTGGGCAAATCGCGGCTTGAGTTCTCGACCACTGAAGGCGTTGGCCGCAACGCTGGCCAACGGTCCCGAAATACGGACGATGCCAACACCGCCGCGACCTTGTGCGGTGGCGACAGCGGCAATGGTTTCACGAGGAGCGCTCATAAACCGGTATCCAGACAAAAGTGACAGATAGCAAAACGCCCCACTAGGGGGCGTTTTGAGTGGTTATCCACAGTGTAAATCAGGCAGCCGCTTTAGTAGCCGCTTCGATCTTACGAGTGATGTACCACTGTTGGGCGATCGACAGGCAGTTGTTCACTACCCAGTACAGCACCAGACCAGCCGGGAACCACAGGAAGAAAAAGGTGAAGATGATTGGCATCAGCTTCATCACCTTGGCCTGCATCGGATCCGGTGGAGTCGGGTTCAACTGCTGCTGGATGAACATGGTTGCACCCATGATGATCGGCAGAATGAAGAACGGATCCTTGATCGACAGGTCAGTAATCCAAAGCATGAACGGCGCTTGGCGCATTTCGACGCTTTCCAGCAGAACCCAGTACAGCGAGAGGAAAACCGGCATCTGCACGAGGATTGGCAAGCAACCACCCAGCGGATTGATCTTCTCTTTCTTGTAGAGCTCCATCATGGCTTGCGACATTTTCTGCCGGTCGTCGCCATGTTGCTCTTTCAGTGCAGCCAGTTTCGGAGCTACTGCACGCATGCGCGCCATGGATTTGTAGCTGGCGGCCGACAATGGGAAGAAGATCCCTTTGATCAGCATGGTCAGGAAGATGATCGACCAACCCCAGTTACCCACAATGGCGTGGATATGTTGCAGCAACCAGAAGATCGGTTGAGCGATGAACCACAGGATGCCGTAGTCAACGGTCAACTCCAGACCTGGGGACAACTCTTTCAGCACAGCCTGGCTTTTCGGACCGGCGTACAGAACAGCACTGGTTTCAGCTTTGGCACCTGGCGCAACAGTCAAAGACGGGCCGGTGTAACCAATGATGTAGTAGCCTTTGCTGTCTTTACGGGTCTGGACGACGTTGTTTTCGCCCTTCGCCGGAATCCACGCGGTCACAAAGTAGTGCTGCAGCCAGGCTACCCAACCACCGGTAACGGTTTCTTTCAGCTGCGCCTTGTCCATGTCCTTCATGGACACTTTCTTGTACGGCTCGGAACTTGTCCACAGGGCAGCGCCCAGGTAAGTCGCCGTGCCGGTGGCGGTGCTGGATGAAGGATCGGAACTGGCGTCACGCTTCAGTTGCGCGAACATCGCACCGGACCAAGGCTGAGCACTCTGGTTGTCGATCAGGTAGGAAACGGTTACGTCGTACAGGCCGCGTTTCAGGGTGAAACGCTTGATGTAGTTGACGCCGTCCTTACTGAATTTCAGGTCTACGACCAATTGGTCCTGACCGTCAGCCAGTTGATAAACCTTCTTCTCCGAGGAGTAAACCGGACGACCGGCTGGACTTGCGTCCGGACCGTTGCTGCCGATCAGGCCACTTTGAGCCAGATAAGTGCGCTCGTTGCCGTTGTCGAACAACTGGAATGGAATTTCCGGATGGTCCTGGCGACGTGGATACAGCGGCAATTTCAGCTGGGCGACATCACCACCTTGTGGGTCGATGGACAGATCGAGCACATCCGTTTTGATCTGGATGAGGTCGGTGCTCACGGCTACCGGAGTTTCGGCAGGTGCGCTGGTATCGTTTGCGGCGTGTGGAATGTCGTCACTGACGGACGCTTTATTGCCAGTTGCCGTATCCGGAAGGCCCGGTGCGGTCGTACTGGAAGCAACATTCTGAGTCGGCAGGGCAGCCTGGCCATAGTCCTGGTTCCATTTAAGAACCATAACGTAGGACACGATTGCCAGGGCGACGATCAGGATCGTGCGTTTGATATCCATGATTACTCGGCCATCGAAGAAGAACGGGAGGTAGGGATAGGTGGAACCGGGTCATAACCACCGGGATTCCACGGATGACAGCGACCTAAACGACGAAAGGTCAGCCAGCCACCGCGCAGAAGGCCATGATTTTCGATGGCTTCTAACGCGTAGCAGGAACAACTGGGGTAGAAACGACAGTGGTTGGCCATCAGGGGACTAATGGCATAGCGGTAAAACTGGATCGGAACGAGTGCCAGTTTACGCATCTGGACTGTCTACCCCTACAGTTTCGGTTTTGACTGCTGGTACCGGCGTGCTGCGTGCCAGACGCTTCCAGAGTTTGCCGAAATGCTGAATCAATTCGGGGTTTTCTACGTCGCCCAAACCTTTGCGCGCGACGATAACAATGTCCCAGCCGACCAGAGAATCCTGGTTCAGACGAAACGATTCGCGCATCAGACGTTTGAGGCGATTGCGCTCGACGGAGAGCTTTACGCTCTTTTTGCCGATAACCAGCCCGAGACGGGGGTGATCAAGATCGTTGTTGCGCGCAAGGAGCAGGAGATTTTTCCCCGGAACCTTGCCGGTAGGGGAGTCAAAGACTGCCTTGAAATGCCGGGGGGTAAGCAGACGCTTTTCCCGACTGAAGTCCTGACTCACCTCCAGTGCCGGATTATCAAACTGCCAGACGCGCACGACCTTTGGCGCGACGACGCGACAGGACGGCACGACCGTTCTTGGTAGCCATGCGAGCACGGAAACCGTGGGTACGAGCGCGTTTGATAGTGCTTGGTTGGAAAGTACGTTTCATTGTCGTGTTACCTGGTTCGTCCACAACGGGCCGGAATGGCCCCCGTTTTAAGAGACCGGGGATTCTAGAGAAAGCAAGCCTCTAGGTCAATTTCCAACCAACGTTTCCTTCTAAATAGATCTCCAGCGGTTTTGCGCCGTGCAGCTCCGTCGCTAAACATAAAAATAAAGAAGGAGAGTATTTAAAGCTTTTCTGTAAAGCTTATAAAAGCTAGAGACACTGTTGTCTGTGGATAACTACCAGCAGCCCTTATTTATCCTGATGTACAGAGAATGACAACTACAGTGGAAAACCGTGTTCAGCCTGTGCTGTGCTGTCGGATAACCTGTGTGTGAAACGGTCGGTTATCCACAGCCAGGTTATCCACCGAGTTTCACCCCCAGTTGTGCAATGAGCTCAGCCCCGGTTATCCACAGAGCTTATGCACAGACCATTGGTCGTCTTTTTTGCGTATAAATCGTTGATTCATCCCGGTTGATGCGCAACCTTCGTGTGGATAAGTCAGCGTCTGGTCGCTACAATGGCCGCTTGTTTTTGCCTCACCGGCTTTCAACTTAGGGGATATCCGTGTCAGTGGAACTTTGGCAGCAGTGCGTGGAGCTTTTGCGCGATGAGCTGCCTGCCCAACAATTCAACACTTGGATCCGTCCACTACAGGTCGAAGCCGAAGGCGACGAGTTGCGTGTTTACGCACCCAATCGTTTTGTTCTGGACTGGGTCAACGAAAAATACCTCGGTCGCGTGATTGAGCTGCTGGATGAGCACGGCAATGGCATGGCGCCAGCGCTCTCCTTATTAATAGGCAGCAAACGCAGTTCGGCACCGCGCGCCGCACCGAACGCTCCATTGGCCGCTGCGGCAGCCAATCAGGCCCAAGCTTCTTCGGCACCGGCCAGCACGCCAGCACCAACGCCATCGGCTACATCGACCAAGCGAGCCACTCAGAAAGTTGCCGACGTCACCGAGGAAGAACCTTCCCGTGACAGCTTCGACCCAATGGCCGGCGCCAGCTCCCAGCAGGCTCCGGTTCGCTCGGAGCAACGCACCGTGCAGGTTGAAGGCGCGCTCAAGCACACCAGCTATCTCAACCGCACCTTCACCTTCGAAAACTTCGTCGAGGGTAAGTCCAACCAACTGGCCCGGGCTGCGGCCTGGCAAGTGGCGGATAACCCCAAGCATGGCTATAACCCGCTCTTCCTTTATGGTGGCGTGGGCCTGGGTAAAACCCACTTGATGCATGCCGTGGGCAACCACCTGTTAAAGAAGAACCCGAACGCCAAGGTCGTGTACCTGCATTCCGAGCGCTTCGTAGCGGATATGGTCAAGGCGTTGCAGCTGAACGCGATCAACGAATTCAAACGTTTCTACCGTTCGGTAGACGCTTTGCTGATCGACGACATTCAGTTCTTCGCTCGCAAGGAACGTTCCCAGGAAGAGTTTTTCCACACCTTCAACGCTCTGCTCGAAGGCGGACAGCAGGTCATTCTCACGAGTGACCGCTACCCAAAAGAAATCGAAGGCCTTGAAGAACGCCTTAAATCCCGCTTCGGCTGGGGCCTGACGGTTGCTGTCGAACCGCCAGAGCTGGAAACCCGTGTGGCGATCCTGATGAAAAAGGCCGATCAGGCCAAGGTCGAACTGCCCCACGATGCGGCGTTCTTCATTGCCCAGCGCATTCGCTCCAACGTTCGTGAACTGGAAGGCGCGCTCAAACGCGTGATTGCCCACTCGCACTTCATGGGCCGCGATATCACCATCGAGCTGATTCGCGAGTCCCTGAAAGATTTGTTGGCGCTGCAAGACAAACTGGTCTCTGTGGATAACATTCAGCGCACGGTCGCCGAGTACTACAAGATCAAGATCTCCGACCTGTTATCCAAACGTCGTTCGCGTTCGGTTGCTCGTCCGCGTCAGGTCGCCATGGCGTTGTCCAAGGAACTGACCAACCACAGCCTGCCGGAAATCGGCGACGTGTTTGGCGGGCGCGACCATACGACTGTTTTGCACGCCTGCCGCAAGATCAATGAACTTAAGGAATCCGACGCGGACATCCGCGAGGACTACAAGAACCTGCTGCGTACACTGACCACTTGATGAACACCAGCGCAGCTTATTAAGGCAAGGGACTAGACCATGCATTTCACCATTCAACGCGAAGCCCTGTTGAAACCCCTGCAACTGGTCGCAGGCGTCGTCGAGCGCCGCCAGACCTTGCCGGTGCTCTCCAACGTGCTGCTGGTTGTCGAAGGCCAGCAACTGTCGCTGACCGGTACTGACCTGGAAGTCGAGCTGGTCGGTCGTGTTCAACTCGAAGAGCCTGCCGAGCCAGGTTCCATCACCGTGCCTGCGCGAAAGCTGATGGATATCTGCAAAAGCTTGCCGAACGATGCGCTGATCGACATCAAGGTCGACGAGCAGAAGCTGGTGGTCAAGGCTGGCCGTAGCCGTTTCACCTTGTCGACGCTGCCGGCCAACGATTTCCCGACTGTGGAAGAAGGCCCGGGCTCGCTGACTTGTAGCCTCGAGCAAAGCAAGCTGCGTCGCCTGATCGAACGTACCAGTTTCGCCATGGCCCAGCAGGACGTGCGTTACTACCTGAACGGTATGTTGCTGGAAGTTTCCGCAGGCATCATCCGCGCGGTAGCCACCGACGGTCACCGTCTGGCGATGTGCTCGATGCAGGCAGATATCGGCCAGCCGGATCGCCATCAGGTCATCGTGCCGCGTAAAGGCATTCTTGAGCTTGCGCGTCTGCTGACGGAACCGGACGGTATAGTTAGCATCGTCCTGGGTCAGCATCACATTCGTGCGACCACCGGTGAGTTCACCTTCACCTCGAAACTGGTGGACGGCAAATTCCCGGATTACGAGCGTGTTCTGCCTAAAGGTGGCGACAAATTGGTACTCGGCGATCGCCAGGCTTTGCGCGAAGCGTTCAGCCGTACTGCGATTCTGTCCAACGAGAAGTATCGTGGCATCCGTCTGCAGTTGGCCAATGGTCAACTGAAAATCCAGGCAAACAACCCGGAGCAGGAAGAAGCGGAAGAAGAAGTGGGCGTTGAGTACAACGGCGGTTCTCTGGAAATCGGCTTCAACGTGAGCTACTTGCTCGACGTACTGGGCGTGATGACCACCGAGCAGGTTCGTCTGATCCTGTCCGACTCGAACAGCAGTGCGCTCGTACAAGAGTCCGACAATGACGATTCGGCCTACGTTGTCATGCCGATGCGTCTGTAATCATGCTCAGCAGAAGCTAGATGTCTTTAAGTCGCGTCTCGGTCACCGCGGTGCGCAATCTGCACCCGGTGACCTTCTCCCCCTCTCCCCGAATCAACATTCTTTACGGCGCTAACGGCAGCGGCAAAACCAGTGTTCTGGAAGCCATCCACCTGCTGGGGCTTGCGCGTTCCTTCCGTAGTACCCGTCTGCTACCGGTCATTCAATACGAGCAATTGGCGTGCACGGTATTCGGGCAGGTCGAGTTGGCCGAAGGTGGACACAGCGCCCTGGGTATCTCCCGGGACCGTCAGGGCGAGTTCCAGATCCGCATTGACGGGCAGAACGCCCGCAGCGCCGCGCAGTTGGCAGAGATCCTGCCCTTGCAGTTGATCAACCCTGACAGCTTCCGCTTGCTGGAAGGTGCACCAAAGATTCGCCGGCAGTTTCTCGATTGGGGCGTGTTCCACGTGGAACCACGATTCATGTCCACCTGGCAACGCTTGCAGAAGGCCCTGCGTCAGAGAAACTCTTGGCTGCGGCATGGTACACTTGACGCCGTTTCGCAAGCGGTTTGGGACAGGGAACTGTGCCAGGCCAGCGCCGAAATTGATGAATACCGCCGCGCTTACATAAAGGCTTTGAAACCAGTCTTTGAACAGACCTTGAGCGAACTGGTTGAGCTCGAGGGCTTAACGCTCAGCTATTACCGAGGTTGGGACAAAGACCGTGAGCTGAGCGCTGTGCTCGCCGGGGCCCTGCAGCGGGATCAGCAAATGGGTCACACCCAGGCCGGACCACAACGGGCTGATTTGCGTCTTAGATTGGGCGCACACAATGCCGCGGACATCTTGTCCCGCGGACAGCAGAAGTTGGTGGTCTGTGCATTGAGGATTGCCCAAGGGCACTTGGTCAGCCAAGCCCGTCGCGGTCAGTGTATTTATCTGGTGGATGACTTGCCGTCGGAACTGGACGAGCAGCACCGCCGCGCGCTTTGCCGCTTGCTGGAAGACTTACGCTGCCAGGTGTTTATCACCTGTGTAGATCACGAATTATTGAGGGAAGGCTGGCAGACGGAAACGCCAGTCGCTCTGTTCCACGTGGAACAGGGCCGTATCACCCAGACCCACGACCATCGGGAGTGAAGGCATTGAGCGAAGAAAATACGTACGACTCAACGAGCATTAAAGTGCTGAAAGGCCTGGATGCCGTACGCAAACGTCCCGGTATGTACATTGGCGACACCGACGATGGTAGCGGCCTGCACCACATGGTGTTCGAAGTGGTCGATAACTCGATCGACGAAGCTCTCGCCGGCCACTGCGACGACATCAGCATCATCATCCACCCGGATGAATCCATCACCGTTCGCGACAACGGTCGTGGTATCCCGGTAGACGTGCACAAAGAAGAAGGTGTCTCCGCAGCCGAGGTCATCATGACCGTGCTGCACGCCGGCGGTAAGTTCGACGACAACTCCTATAAAGTTTCCGGCGGCCTGCACGGTGTAGGTGTTTCCGTAGTTAACGCCCTGTCCGAACAACTGGTCCTGACTGTACGTCGTAGCGGCAAGATTTGGGAACAGACCTACGTTCACGGTGTTCCGCAAGAGCCGATGAAAATCGTGGGCGACAGCGAAACCACCGGTACCCAGATTCACTTCAAGGCTTCCAGCGAAACCTTCAAGAACATCCACTTCAGCTGGGACATACTGGCCAAGCGGATTCGTGAGCTGTCGTTCCTCAACTCCGGTGTCGGCATCGTCCTCAAGGATGAGCGCAGCGGTAAGGAAGAGCTGTTCAAATATGAAGGCGGCCTGCGCGCGTTCGTTGAATACCTGAACACCAACAAGACCCCGGTCAACCAGGTGTTCCACTTCAACATCCAGCGCGAAGACGGCATCGGCGTAGAAATCGCCCTGCAGTGGAACGACAGCTTTAACGAGAACCTGTTGTGCTTCACCAACAACATTCCACAGCGCGATGGCGGTACTCACCTGGTGGGTTTCCGATCTGCACTGACGCGAAACCTGAACACCTACATCGAAGCAGAAGGTCTGGCGAAGAAGCACAAAGTCGCGACCACTGGTGACGATGCCCGTGAAGGCCTGACCGCGATTATTTCGGTGAAGGTGCCGGATCCGAAGTTCAGCTCCCAAACCAAAGACAAGCTGGTTTCTTCCGAAGTGAAGACCGCGGTCGAACAGGAAATGGGCAAGTACTTCTCCGACTTCCTGCTGGAGAACCCGAACGAAGCCAAACTGGTTGTCGGCAAGATGATCGACGCGGCCCGTGCCCGTGAAGCAGCGCGCAAGGCCCGCGAGATGACTCGCCGTAAAGGCGCGCTGGACATCGCTGGCCTGCCGGGCAAACTGGCTGACTGCCAGGAAAAGGACCCTGCTCTTTCCGAACTGTATCTCGTGGAAGGTGACTCTGCTGGCGGCTCCGCCAAGCAGGGACGTAACCGCAAGACCCAGGCCATTCTGCCCCTCAAGGGTAAAATCCTGAACGTCGAGAAAGCACGCTTCGACAAGATGATCTCTTCCCAGGAAGTAGGCACCTTGATCACTGCGCTGGGTTGCGGCATCGGCCGCGACGAGTACAACATCGACAAGTTGCGCTATCACAACATCATCATCATGACCGATGCCGACGTCGACGGTTCTCACATCCGTACCCTGCTGCTGACCTTCTTCTTCCGTCAGCTGCCGGAGCTGATCGAGCGTGGCTACATCTACATCGCTCAACCGCCGCTGTATAAGGTCAAGAAGGGCAAGCAAGAGCAATACATCAAAGACGACGACGCCATGGAAGAGTACATGACGCAGTCGGCCTTGGAAGATGCGAGCCTGCACCTGAACGAGGAAGCCCCGGGGATCTCCGGCGAAGCCCTCGAGCGCCTGGTGAATGATTTCCGCCTGGTGATGAAGACCCTCAAGCGCCTGTCGCGCCTGTACCCACAGGAACTGACCGAGCACTTCATCTACCTGCCAGCCGTGAGCCTGGAGCAGCTATCTGATCACGCAGCCATGCAGGATTGGCTGGCCCAGTACGAAGTGCGCCTGCGCACCGTCGAGAAGTCGGGTCTGGTCTACAAGGCTAGCCTGCGTGAAGACCGTGAACGAAACGTCTGGCTGCCAGAGGTCGAGCTGATTTCCCACGGCCTGTCGAACTATGTCACCTTCAACCGCGACTTCTTCGGCAGTAACGACTACAAAACCGTGGTTTCCCTGGGCGCTCAGCTGAGCACCTTGCTGGACGACGGCGCGTACATCCAGCGTGGCGAACGCAAGAAACAGGTCACCGAGTTCAAGGAAGCCCTTGAGTGGCTGATGGCCGAAAGCACCAAGCGCCACACCATCCAGCGATACAAAGGTCTGGGTGAGATGAACCCGGATCAGCTGTGGGAAACCACCATGGACCCAGGCTCGCGTCGCATGCTCAAAGTAACCATCGAAGACGCCATTGGCGCGGACCAGATCTTCAACACCCTGATGGGTGATGCGGTCGAACCTCGTCGTGACTTCATCGAAAGCAACGCATTGGCGGTTTCCAACCTGGACTTCTGATCCGGTAAGCCCGCCAAACGAAAAAAGGCCAACGCTCATGCGTTGGCCTTTTTTTATGCGCTGGACACACTCTCCAACCGATACCCATACCCATAAATCGTCAGCAGCTGCCAACCACGGTCGGCGGTCAGCCCAAGTTTGTTGCGCAGGCGATAAATGTGCGTGTCCAGCGGTCGCGAAGAATCCATTTCTTCGTGCGTCCAGAATCGTTGATAGAGGTATTCCCGGGACAACGGCCGTCCGAGATTGGTAAACAGGCAGCGCGCCAATCGATACTCCCGTTCCGTCATGACAATGGGGCTGCCGCCTCGCTTGACGGTCAACTCGCCATCATCGAATACCAGGTCGTTGAAACTCAGCACGTCGACCGCTGCGTTGCGTTGCTGACTGTGCCGACGCAGTACCGCCGCGACACGTGCTTTTAGTTCATTGGGTCGGAAAGGTTTGCTGACATAGTCATCGGCACCGGCATTCAAGGCCTGGACGATGTCACTCTCGGTATCGCGACTGGTGAGCATGATGGCCGCTGGCGGCACTTCCATGTGTTCGCGGGTCCAGCGCAGCAGTTCGAGACCGCTCAGATCAGGCAATTGCCAGTCGAGGATAAGCAGATCGAACGTTTCCCGGCGCAGCTGGCGCAACAGGTCTTCTCCCCTCTCGAAACTGTGCAAGGACCAGGCATCATCCCCCGGTTCGGCCATCTGATGAAGGGTCTGTTCAACCCGGCGCAGTTCAGCCGGTTCATCGTCCAGTATCGCGACACGCATGTGCGGTAATTCCTTGGCTCTGGGGCGGTCCGTTGTGAACAGACAATAGCTACTCGGATAACGAAAGTAAAAGCAGCCCGCCGTTGGTCGGCGTCCGCTATGATTTCGATCATTCATTCGAACCGGTGAACCATGGACGAATTTTCCTGCTACGTCAGTGATACCAATAATGAATGATCGCCGGCGGGGAAGCCGTAAACCGACGCAGGTGCAGCGGCTCTTCAAGCAATTGCTGCGCGAATGGATGTGGATAAGTCTTCTGCTATTACCGTTGACTGCACTGCTCTCCTACCGCGCGCAAGTTAACTTGCACGATGGCACTCCGACGTTGGGGGTCGCACTCTCGGTTGTGCTGGTGATGTGCGTATTGGGGCTGCTGCTGTGGTTGCCGCGTATGAAGCTGTGGATGACCCTAGGGGGCATGGCTTGTGCGTTGCTAGTCGATTTCGGTCTGGCAGAATTGCAACCTTGGTGGTCACCGATTCCGAGCGTGTTGGGGATGCTGTTGGCCTACCTGATCTGGAATTGGCGGCGTCTCAGTGTGGTATTGACCTACTTCGGATGGGAATTGGCGCGCCTGGACGTTGAACCGAAAATATTCCCTGAACGTCGGCGCACGCCGTTCCCCACCGGCGATCGCTTACAGGGACAGATCATGGCGCTGGAGCAAGCCATGAGCCGCGCTCGCGACACCCATCGCTTTATTGCGGACAGCTTGGAATACCTCCCGGTGGCCACCTTGATCAGTGACCCGATGGGCCGGATTCTATTGGGCAACGGCAAGGCGCGCGAACTGTTCAGTAGTGATTTGGTGGGCGGGGACGTTCTTGAGCAACTGGCACGATTGGGCTATCCGGAATTGCTTCAAGGGGCACCGGCTCTTTTATCCGAACTATCGCTGCTGGAGTTCCGCGACTTCAATGATCGCAGTTTGCGTCTAGAGCGCGCGCCGTTGCTGCCGGTAGACGGGGAAACGCCAGTGGGTTGGTTGTTGAATCTGACTGACCTTAGCGTCGAACGCGACGCTGAAGAACAACGCGGTGTGTTGTTGCGCTTCCTGTCACACGACCTGCGGGCACCCCATTCGGCGATTCTCGCCCTGCTGGATGTGCATCGCCACCAGGTCGGGGGTGACTTGCAGTTGTTTGATCAGATCGAGCTTCAAGTGCGCCGGGCACTGGATCTTACCGACGGCTTCGTGCAACTGGCGAAGGCCGAATCCGAAGCGTATGAGTTTCAACCGAGCCTGTTTGCGATGATGGTGCTGGATGTCTTCGACCAGGCGTTGCCCATTGCCCAGCAGAAGCGGATCGAACTGGTCCAGCAAATAGATGAAGAGGCGCAGGAAAGTTTGATCATGGCGGATCAGGCCTTACTGACCCGAGCGTTGTTCAATCTGCTGGAAAACGCCATCAAGTACAGCGCCTGCGGCACCCGTGTCAGTTTAACGGTCAACTGCAGCGAAGGCTGGCTGTGCTGTGAACTGATCGATCAGGGTAAGGGCATCGCCCCCAATGAACTACCCGAGTTGTTCAGCCAGTACCGACGCTTTTCCTCCGCTCAAGGCATTGATGGAGTGGGCTTGGGACTGTCCATGGTTAAGGCTGTAATGGATCGTCACGGTGGGCAGATCGAATGCTGCAGCGTGGTGGGTGAAGGTACTTGTTTCAAGCTTCGGTTCCCACTATTCGAAGAGTGATTCGCCCAAATCGCAGGTATAAAAAAACCGGCTATATCAGCCGGTTTTTTTACACCCGAAAAAAACTTATGCACGTTTTTCGGAAATTTATCTGTTTAAGAAATATGTATATAAATCAATATCATAACTACAAATTGCAGCGCTTTTCTCACAAACGGTACACAGGTTATCCACAGAACCTCAGACAACCACTTGGTCGTTGGCAACCGGGGCTTGCGGAGCCGGTGGGAGAGAGCCCATTTCCCGTTGCATTTGTTCGTTCCAGGCCTGGACCCGATCATTCAAATCGGCGATGGCTCGAGGGCCGCTGCCTTCGGCATACATTGGTTCGCCGATGATCACGGTGATGACACCTTGGTTCTTCTTCCAACCGGTTTTCGGCCAGAACTTGCCGGCATTGTGTGCAATCGGTAGCACCGGCAGATCGGCATTGACCGCTAATGCGGTGCCGCCCCGGGAGAATTTGCCGATGGTGCCGTAGGGAACGCGTGTGCCTTCGGGGAAGATCAGCACCCAAACGTTGTCCTTGAGCAGCTCGTCGCCCTTCTTCGCTACGTGCTTGAGAGCGGCTTTCGGGTTGTCACGGTCGATGGCGATCGGCCGCAGCATGGCCATGGCCCAACCAAAGAACGGAACGTAGAGCAATTCACGCTTGAGCACCTGGCTCAGCGGTGAGAAATAGGCGGAGAGGAAAAACGTCTCCCAGGTGCTTTGATGGTTCGACTGGATCACGCAGGGACGAGCCGGCACGTTGTGCTCGCCCTTCACTTCGTAGCGGATACCCAGGAACACCTTGCTCAACCACAAGGCGCATCGGCACCAGTAAACGTTGATGAAGCGATAACGCGCCTTGAACGGCAAAAAGGGCGCGATAAAAAAACTCAGGCTGCACCACAGCAAGGAGCTGGTGCCCAGCAGCAGGTAAAAGAGAAAGGTTCTGATGGCCTGCAATATCGACATGGTGACGTTTACCGTTGCGGGCAACACCCGCCTGTATAAAGCGCACTCCTGACCAATCCTTTATCAGGAAATATCAGAAGCACTCTAATTGTGGATAAGTTCTGCGGCAATCGCCGCCAGATCGTCAAAAATCAATGTGCCAGCCGGAAGGGTCTTGCCCAAAGTCTTTTCGCCTTTCCCGGTCTTTACCAAAACTGGCTGTGAATCGACGGCTTTGGCGGCTTCCAGGTCACCGAGACTATCGCCGACGAACCAGAGACTGGTCAGCGATACGTTGTAATGAGCGGCGATGCTTTTCAGCATCCCGGGTTTTGGCTTGCGGCAATCACAACCCTCGTCCGGCCCATGGGGGCAGTAGACGATCAGCCCGACTTCGCCGCCCTGCTCCGCCACCAGCGAGCGCAAGCGCTCGTGCATGGCGTCCAGGGTGGCGATGTCGTAATAGCCGCGAGCGATGCCGGACTGGTTGGTAGCGACCGCTACCGTCCAGCCGGCCTTGCTCAACTGCGCGATGGCTTCGATCGAACCTGGAAGTGGAATCCACTCCTCCACCGACTTGATGTAAGCGTCGGAGTCAAAGTTGATCACCCCGTCCCGATCGAGTATCAGCAGTTTCAAACAGTCTTACCCCAGCAACGAAATATCGGCGACGCCGAGGAACAAGCCACGCAGACGCGCCAGCAGTGCATAACGGTTGGCGCGCACATTGGCGTCATCCGCGTTGACCATCACCGCTTCAAAGAACGCATCCACCGGCTCGCGCAAGGCAGCCAGGCGTGCCAGCGACTCGCTGTACTGACGGGCAGCAGCCATTGGCTGAACAGCCTGGTCGGCTTGCTGGATCGCCGAGTACAGGGAGAACTCGTTGGCATTGTCGAAGTACTTGGCTTCGACGACGGTCGGAACGGAGCCTTCAACCTTGCTCAGCAAGTTCGATACGCGCTTGTTCACCGCTGCCAGGGCCGCGGCTTCCGGCAATTTGCGGAAGGCTTGTACCGCTTGTACGCGCTGGTCGAAGTCCAAAGCTGAACCCGGCTTCAGGGCACGTACCGACAGGTAAGTCGCGACATCGACGCCTTCGTCTTCATAACGGGCACGCAGACGGTCGAAGATGAATTCCAGCACCGCATCGTTCAGGCCGGTGGCCTTGACCTTGGCGCCGAACGCATTCACGGCGAAAGCCACGGCGTCGTTCAGGTCCAGATCAAGTTGTTTCTCGATCAGGATACGCAGCACACCCAGCGCAGCACGGCGCAGTGCGTACGGGTCTTTGCTGCCGGTCGGCAACATGCCGATGCCGAAAATGCCGACCAGCGTGTCGAGCTTGTCGGCGATGGCCACGGCCGCACCGGTCAGGGTGGACGGCAGTTCAGCGCCGGCACCGCGCGGCATGTATTGCTCGTTCAGTGCCAGTGCAACATCTTCCGGCTCGCCGTCGTTGAGGGCGTAGTAGTAACCGGCGACGCCTTGCATCTCCGGGAACTCGCCGACCATCTCGGTCGACAGGTCGCACTTGGACAACAAGCCTGCACGAGCAGCCCATGCAGCGTTGCCGCCGATGCGCTGTGCAATGAACGCGGCCAGTTTGGAAACACGTTCAGCCTTGTCATAGACGCTGCCGAGTTTTTCCTGGAACACCACGTTTTGCAGGCGCTGGTTGAAGTCTTCGAGTTTCTGCTTCTTGTCTTGCTTGAAGAAGAACTCGGCGTCGGTCAGGCGTGGGCGAACCACCTTCTCGTTACCGGCGATGATCTGCTGTGGGTCTTTGCTTTCGATGTTGGCCACGGTAATGAAACGTGGCAGCAACTTGCCGTCGGCATCCAGCAGGCAGAAGTACTTCTGGTTGTCCTGCATGGTGGTGATCAGCGCTTCTTGTGGCACGTCAAGGAAGCGTTCCTCGAACGAGCACACCAGCGGCACTGGCCACTCGACCAGCGCGGTCACTTCGTCGAGCAGATCTGGTGGCACGATCGCGGTGCCTTCCTGACGGGTCGCCAGTTCTTCGGTGCGCTTGCTGATGATCTCGCGACGCTCGTTGGCATCGGCCAACACATAAGCGGCACGCAGGTCGGCCAGGTAGCTGGACGGCGAACTGATACGCACGCTTTCCGGGTGATGGAAGCGGTGACCACGGGAATCGCGGCCGGACTTCTGGGCGAGGATGGTGCAGTCGATGACCTGGTCACCGAGCAGCATTACCAGCCATTGGGTCGGGCGAACGAACTCTTCCTTGCGTGCGCCCCAGCGCATGCGCTTGGGAATCGGCAGGTCGTTCAGGGAATCTTCGACGATGGTCGGCAACAGGCTCGCGGTCGGCTTGCCGGCGATGCTCTGGCTGTAGCGCAGTTTCGGGCCGCTCTGATCGATTTCGCTCAGGTCGACGCCGCACTTCTTGGCAAAACCCAGTGCCGCTTGGGTCGGGTTGCCTTCGGCATCGAAAGCGGCCTGACGTGGCGGGCCATCGAGGTTGATGCTGCGATCCGGCTGCTGGGTCGCCAGCGAGGTGATCAGCACCGCCAGACGGCGCGGCGCGGCATAAACGGTTTTGGTCTCGTAGTTCAGGCCGGCGGCTTGCAGGCCCTTGTCGATACCGGCAAGGAACGCCTCGGCCAGGGTGTTCAGGGCCTTGGGTGGCAGTTCTTCAGTGCCCAGTTCAACCAGAAAATCCAGAGCACTCATTGTGCAGCCTCCAGCTTGGCCAGTACTTCGTCACGCAGGTCCGGGGTCGCCATCGGGAAGCCCAGCTTGGCGCGAGCCAGCAGGTAGGCTTGCGCAACGGAACGCGCCAGGGTGCGCACACGCAGAATGTATTGCTGACGCGCGGTCACCGAGATCGCCCGGCGTGCATCCAGCAGGTTGAAGGTATGGGACGCCTTCAACACCATTTCGTAGCTCGGCAACGGCAGCGGCTGGTCGAGTTCGATCAGGCGCTTGGCTTCGCTTTCGTAGAAATCGAACAGCTCGAACAGCTTCTCGACGTTGGCGTGTTCGAAGTTGTAGGTCGACTGCTCCACTTCGTTCTGGTGGAACACGTCGCCGTAGGTCACTTTGCCGAACGGACCGTCAGCCCAGACCAGGTCGTAGACCGAGTCCACGCCTTGCAGGTACATGGCCAGACGCTCAAGACCGTAGGTGATCTCGCCGGTCACCGGGTAGCACTCGATGCCGCCCGCTTGCTGGAAGTAAGTGAACTGCGTCACTTCCATGCCGTTGAGCCAGACTTCCCAGCCCAGACCCCAGGCGCCGAGGGTCGGCGATTCCCAGTTGTCTTCGACGAAGCGGATGTCGTGGACCAGCGGGTCCAGACCAACGTGCTTGAGGGAGCCCAGGTACAGTTCCTGGAAGTTGTCCGGGTTCGGCTTGAGCACTACCTGGAACTGGTAGTAATGCTGCAGGCGGTTCGGGTTTTCGCCGTAGCGGCCGTCAGTTGGACGACGGCTTGGCTGCACGTAGGCGGCGTTCCAGGTTTCCGGGCCAATGGCGCGCAGGAATGTAGCAGTGTGGAAAGTGCCGGCGCCTACTTCCATATCGTAGGGCTGAAGTACCACACAACCTTGCTCGGCCCAGTATTGCTGGAGGGCGAGGATCAAGTCTTGGAAGGTACGCACGGCTGGCGTAGGCTGGCTCACGAAATTCACCTGTTTCTTGGGCTGCGATTTAAAGAGCGGGAGTATACCCGATTCATTGCTGCGCACGCCCCCTGGAGCCTTATGCCACGCTGCTTTTGGTGTTCCGAAGATCCGCTGTACATGGCTTATCACGATCAGGAGTGGGGCACTCCGCTACGCGATGCGCAGGGTTTGTTCGAGTTGCTTTTGCTCGAAGGGTTCCAGGCCGGGCTTTCCTGGATCACCGTGTTGCGCAAACGCGAGCATTATCGCCAGGTGATGTACGGTTTCGACGTGCAGCGCGTGGCGCAGATGAGCGACGCCGAAATCGATGAATTGATGCTCGACCCCGGCATCATCCGCAATCGCCTCAAACTCAATGCGGCCCGGCGCAATGCCCAGGCCTGGCTGGCGCTGGAAGATCCGGTGACGTTTCTTTGGTCGTTTGTCGGCGGTGTGCCGAAGATCAATCATTTCAAGGATCGCACCGAAGTCCCGGCCATCACGCCCGAGGCGATCGAAATGAGCAAAGGCCTGAAAAAGGCCGGCTTCACTTTCGTCGGCCCGACCATTTGCTATGCGTTGATGCAGGCCTCGGGCATGGTCATGGACCACACGCAGGATTGCGACCGCTACGCGCTGCTGGCGAACGGCGGTTAGAATAGCCGCCTCGCGCACAGCACAAGATCAGGAGTGACCTGTGGATAAGTTAAAAGGCGCCTTGCTGGTAGGCGCTCTGCGGCTGTTTGCCCTGCTCCCGTGGCGGGCGGTGCAGGCGGCCGGTTCGGCGATTGGCTGGTGTATGTGGAAATTTCCCAACCGCTCCCGCGATGTGGTGCGGATCAACCTCGCCAAATGCTTTCCGGAAATGGACCCCGCCGAGCGTGAGCGCCTGGTCGGCCAGAGCCTGAAGGACATCGGCAAGTCACTGACCGAAAGCGCCTGCGCCTGGATCTGGCCCGCCCAACGCTCCATCGATCTCGTGCGAGAAGTCGAAGGCCTCGACGTATTGAAGGAAGCCCTTGCCTCCGGCAAAGGCGTCGTTGGCATCACCAGCCACCTGGGCAACTGGGAAGTGCTCAACCACTTCTATTGCAGCCAGTGCAAACCGATCATCTTCTACCGCCCGCCGAAATTGAAAGCGGTGGATGAGTTGCTGCAAAAGCAACGGGTGCAACTGGGCAACAAGGTTGCCGCGTCCACCAAGGAAGGCATCCTCAGCGTCATCAAGGAAGTGCGCAAAGGTGGTGCAGTCGGCATTCCCGCTGACCCGGAACCGGCTGAATCCGCCGGGATCTTCGTGCCGTTCTTCGCCACTCAGGCGCTGACCAGTAAATTTGTGCCAAACATGCTCGCTGGCGGAAAGGCGGTCGGCGTGTTCCTGCATGCCCTGCGCCTGCCCGATGGTTCCGGTTACAAAGTGATCCTCGAAGCTGCGCCAGAAGCCATGTACAGCACGGATACCGAGACTTCCTGCGCGGCCATGAGCCAAGTGGTCGAGCGCTATGTGCGAGCGTATCCGAGCCAGTATATGTGGAGCATGAAGCGCTTCAAGAAGCGTCCGCCGGGCGAAGAGCGCTGGTACTAAGTCGATTGGCATGATCTGTGGATAACCTCAAATCTCGGGGTTATTCACAACCGTTCATTAAAGGGCGCAGAAGATGTCCGAACACCGCAAGTCATTTCGCATCAAGATCAGTCACGAAAGCTTCGGCGATTGCCTCGGCCAGACTCGCAATCTCTCGACCACGGGTGTCTACGTCAAGCATCCGGCTTTGTCGGCCCTGCCCAGGGGCGCGGTGGTCTACGGCCAGGTGCAGGACTTACCCACAAGCGCGCCGCGGGTGCGTATGGAAGTGGTGCAAGTGGATGCCGAAGGCATTGATTTGCGCTACCTCTGATCAGGGCGCCTGACGGTCGAGTTTCTTAAGGAATACCGTCATTTCCTTCTCGGCCTGCTTGTCGCCATGGATTTTGGCGGCTTCCAGGCCTTGCTCCCAGGCTTGACGCGCACCTGCATGGTTCGCCATCGCCAGGTGAGCCTTGCCCAACAGCTTCCACGCCGCCGAATACTTTGGATCGATTTCCACGCAACGCTGGAAATGCTCCACAGCCTTGGCGTTGTCCCCCAGATCCAGATAACCCTTGCCCAGGCCAAAGCGCAGCAATGAGTTATCCACACCCTTGGCGAGCATTTTTTCCAGGGATTCGATCATGGAAACGTTTCCAGGTCAGTGTCGTTTTTCGAAGTAGCATCGCCAGCAAGCCGGCTCCTACGGGTTCGCGATCTTGCAGGAGCTGGCTTGCCAGCGATGCCGGTCTAAAGCATTCAGAAAAAGCTCAACCCCACATGGAACAGCTTTTCCACATCCCGAATATGCTTTTTATCCACAAGGAACAGAATCACGTGGTCGCCCGTTTGGATCACGGTGTCATCGTGGGCGATGATCACTTCTTCATCCCGAATAATCGCGCCGATGGTGGTACCCGGCGGCAAGCCGATGTTCTCGATGGCCTTGCCGATGACCTTACTGGATTTCGCATCACCATGGGCAATCGCCTCGATAGCCTCTGCCGCGCCCCGGCGCAGTGAGTGCACGCTGACGATATCGCCACGCCGCACGTGGGCCAGTAAGGTGCCGATGGTCGCCAGCTGCGGGCTGATGGCGATGTCGATATCGCCACCCTGGATCAGATCGACGTAGGCCGGGTTGTTGATGATGGTCATCACCTTTTTCGCGCCCAGCCGCTTGGCCAGCAGCGACGACATGATGTTGGCTTCGTCGTCGTTGGTCAGGGCCAGGAAAATATCGGCATCGGCGATATTCTCTTCCAGCAGCAGGTCGCGGTCCGAGGCGCTGCCCTGCAATACCACGGTGCTGTCGAGGGTGTCCGAGAGATGGCGGCAGCGCGCCGGGTTCATCTCGATGATCTTCACCTGGTAACGGCTTTCGATGGCCTCGGCCAAGCGTTCGCCGATTTGCCCGCCGCCAGCGATAACGATGCGTTTGTAAGTCTCGTCGAGGCGGCGCATTTCACTCATGACTGCACGAATATTCGCTCGGGCGGCGATGAAGAACACTTCGTCATCCGCCTCGATCACCGTATCGCCTTGCGGCAGGATCGGCCGGTCACGACGAAATATCGCCGCGACGCGGGTTTCGACATTCGGCATGTGTTCGCGCAACTGCCGCAGTTGCTGGCCTACCAGCGGCCCGCCGTAATAGGCGCGCACCGCGACCAGTTGCGCCTTGCCTTCGGCGAAGTCGATCACCTGCAAGGCGCCCGGATGCTGGATAAGGCGCTTGATGTAGTTGGTGACCACTTGTTCCGGGCTGATCAATACGTCCACCGGAATCGCTTCGTTGTCGAAGAGTTCGGTCTTGGTCAGGTAGGAGGCTTCACGGACCCGGGCGATCTTGGTAGGCGTGTGGAACAGGGTGTGGGCGACCTGGCAGGCCACCATGTTGGTTTCGTCGCTGCTGGTCACGGCGACCAGCATGTCGGCGTCGTCTGCGCCGGCCTGGCGCAGAATCGTCGGCAGCGAGCCACGACCTTGCACCGTGCGGATGTCCAGCCGATCGCCGAGGTCGCGCAGGCGCTCGCCATCGGTGTCGACCACGGTGATGTCGTTGGCCTCGCTGGCCAGGTGTTCCGCCAGCGAACCGCCGACCTGCCCTGCTCCGAGGATGATGATTTTCATCCAGTCACTCCATTGAATCCGTTTAGCCGCGCGCGGCGGCGATCTTGATCAGCTTGGCGTAGTAGAAGCCGTCGTGCCCGCCTTCCTGGGCCAGCAATTGACGACCATGGGGCTGCTTGATGCCGGCCTGGGTAGCGAGGTCCAGTTCACGGGCGCCCGGTGTGCGGGCGAGGAAGGCTTCGATGACTTCGGTGTTTTCGGTCGGCAGCGTGGAACAGGTGGCGTAGAGCAAGATGCCCCCCACTTCCAGAGTTATCCACATGGCATCCAGCAACTCGCCTTGCAGCAATGCCAATGCGGCGATGTCATCCGGTTGGCGGGTGAGTTTGATGTCCGGGTGACGGCGAATCACGCCGGTGGCCGAGCACGGAGCGTCCAACAGGATGCGCTGGAATGGTTTGCCGTCCCACCAAGCCTGCGTGTCGCGACCGTCGGCGGCGATCAGTTCGGCGCTCAGGCCCAGGCGTTCGAGGTTTTCCCGCACGCGCACGAGACGCTTGGCTTCCAGGTCCACGGCCACTACACCGGCCAGTGCAGGTTCGGCTTCGAGGATATGGCAGGTCTTGCCGCCGGGAGCGCAGCAGGCGTCGAGTACCCGTTGGCCAGGCGCCAGATCCAGTAAATCTGCGGCGAGTTGCGCAGCTTCGTCCTGCACGCTGATCCAGCCCTCGGCGAAGCCCGGCAGGCTGCGTACATCGGCGGCGGCGTCGAGAATGATGCCGTCACGGCTGTAAACGCACGGCGTGGCGGCGATGCCCGCTTCGCTCAGCAATCCGAGATAGGCATCACGGCTGTGATGGCGACGGTTGACCCGCAGAATCATCGGCGGGTGCGCATTATTCGCCGCGCAAATGGCTTCCCACTGCTCAGGCCAGAAGGCCTTGAGGGATTTTTGCAGCCAGCGCGGGTGAGCGGTGCGCACCACAGGGTCGCGTTCCAGCTCGGCGAAAATCGTTTCGCTCTCGCGCTGCGCGTTACGCAACACGGCGTTGAGCAAACCCTTGGCCCAAGGCTTTTTCAGCTTGTCGGCGCAACCGACGGTTTCACCGATGGCGGCGTGGGCCGGGACACGGGTGTAGAGCAATTGATAGAGGCCGACCAGCAGCAGCGCTTCGACATCAGCGTCCGCAGCCTTGAACGGCTTCTGCAACAGCTTGGCCGCCAGCGCCGACAAACGCGGCTGCCAGCGCGCGGTGCCGAAGGCCAGGTCTTGGGTGAACCCGCGATCGCGGTCTTCGACCTTGTCCAATTGCGTCGGCAGTGAACTGTTGAGTGAGGCTTTACCGCTGAGAACAGCAGCCAGTGCCTTGGCGGCGGCCAGACGCGGATTCATTGAGCGTCCGCCGCTTGACCGAGCAAGGTGCCGAGGGCGAATTTCTCACGGCGGCTGTTGAACAAATCGCTGAAATTCAGCGCCTTGCCGCCGGGCAATTGCAGACGGGTCAAACACAGCGCCTGCTCACCACAGGCGACAATCAGGCCATCCTTACTTGCGCCGAGGATTTCACCTGGCGCGCCCTTGCCGTCGGCAAGATTCGCGGCCAGGACTTTCAGGGCTTCGCCGTTCAAGGTGCTGTGGGTGATCGGCCACGGGTTGAAGGCACGGACCAGACGCTCTAGTTCAACTGCCGGACGGGTCCAGTCGATGCGGGCTTCGTCCTTGTTCAATTTGTGCGCGTAAGTGGCGAGGCTGTCGTCCTGCACTTCGCCTTCCAGCGTTCCGGCAGCCAGGCCGGCGATGGCCTGAATGACGGCGGGCGGCCCCATTTCGGCCAAACGGTCGTGCAGGCTGCCGCCAGTGTCTTCAGCGCTGATTGGCGTGGTGACCTTGAGCAGCATCGGCCCGGTGTCGAGCCCCGCTTCCATGCGCATCACGGTCACGCCGCTTTCGGCGTCGCCCGCTTCGACAGCGCGCTGGATCGGCGCCGCACCGCGCCAGCGCGGCAGCAGCGAAGCGTGGCTGTTGATGCAGCCCAGGCGCGGAATATCCAGCACCACTTGTGGCAGGATCAGGCCGTAGGCGACTACCACCATTAAGTCCGGCTTCAGCGCGGCCAATTCGGCCTGAGCCTCTTCGTTGCGCAACGTTGGCGGTTGCAACACCGCAATGTTGTTCTCCAGAGCAAGCTGCTTGACCGGGCTCGGCATCAGCTTCTGCCCACGACCTGCCGGGCGGTCCGGTTGGGTGTAGACGGCGACGATCTCGTAAGGGCTGTCGAGCAAGGCCTTGAGGTGTTCGGCGGCGAATTCCGGGGTGCCGGCAAAGACGATGCGCAGTGGCTCAGTCATTCATGAAGTCTCTTGAAAAGAAAAAGGCTTGCCGCAGCAAGCCTTTGAAGATGGGCATCAGGCGTTCTGGCGATGGAGCTTTTCCAGTTTCTTCTTGATGCGGTCGCGTTTGAGCGTAGACAGGTAGTCGACGAACAATTTGCCATTGAGGTGGTCGCATTCGTGCTGGATGCACACCGCGAGCAAATCCTCGGCGATCAGTTCGTAAGGCTGGCCGTCGCGGTCCAGAGCCTTGACCTTGACCCGTTGCGGGCGATCGACGTTTTCGTAGAAGCCCGGTACCGACAGACAGCCTTCCTGGTATTGGCCCATGTCGTCGGTCAGCGGTTCGAGCTCGGGGTTGATGAACACTCGCGGCTCGGTGCGGTCTTCGGAGAGGTCCATCACGACGATACGTTTGTGCACGTTGACCTGGGTCGCGGCGAGGCCGATGCCCGGTGCTTCATACATTGTTTCAAACATGTCATCGACCAACTGACGCACTTCGTCGTCCACTACGGCCACCGGTTTGGCGATAGTGCGCAGGCGCGGGTCAGGGAATTCGAGGATGTTCAAAATGGCCATAAGCTTGATGACTGCACGTGTGAAGTAAGGTCGGGTCGATGGCCTGGCGGGTCCGAAGATGCAGGCTACCGTTGTAAAACGTAGCTCCCTTCTTTTCAAAAGCAAGCCGGGAGCGAGCCACTGACGGCTCTGACGTTTCACGCGAACGTACATAATAAAGGGATTCACCGCATGAGGAAATCACTACTCGCCTTGCTCCTTCTGGCCTCGGCCGGTTTGGCGCACGGGCAAGTGCAACTCAAGGAAGGTTTTCCGCAGCAATACACCGTTATAGCGGGCGATACACTCTGGGGTGTCTCGGGGAAATTCCTCCGCGAACCGTGGCAGTGGCCGGAGCTCTGGCAAGCCAATCCGCAGATCGAAAACCCCAACCTCATCTATCCCGGCGATTCGCTGTCGCTGGTCTACGTCAACGGCCAACCGCGGCTTACCCTCAATCGCGGCGCGTCCCGAGGCACCATCAAGCTCTCACCGCGCGTGCGCAGTAGTCCGGTGGCCGAGGCGATCCCGAGCATTCCACTGAAATCCATCAACAGCTTCCTGCTGAGCAATCGCATCGTCGACAAGGTTGAGGATTTCGACAAGGCGCCTTACATCGTCGCGGGCGATGCCGAACGGGTCCTCAGCGGCATCGGTGACCGGATCTTCGCCCGTGGCCACTTCGACCCGGCGCATCCGGTCTACGGCATCTTCCGTCAGGGCAAGGTCTACACCGATCCGCAAACCCAGGAATTTCTGGGGATCAACGCCGATGACATCGGCGGCGGCGAAATTGTCGCGACCGAAGGCGACGTTGCCACGCTGGCGCTGCAACGCACTACACAGGAAGTGCGCCTCGGCGACCGTTTGTTCAGCGGTGAAGAGCGTTCGATCAACTCGACCTTCATGCCCAGTGCGCCAAAAACCGACATCAATGGCTTGATCATCGATGTGCCGCGCGGGGTTACCCAGATTGGCGCGCTGGACGTCGTTACGCTGAACAAGGGTCAGCGCGACGGTCTGGCCGAGGGCAATGTACTGGTGGTGATGAAAACCGGTGAGACCGTGCGCGACCGGATTTCCGGTCATCCGCTGAAAATTCCCGATGAGCGCGCCGGGTTGCTGATGGTTTTCCGCACCTACGACAAGCTCAGCTACGGGTTGGTGCTGACCGCGTCACGTTCGCTGGCGGTCATGGACAAGGTGCGAAACCCTTAGCTGTCTTCACAAGTTACCAACAGAGTTATCCACAGCTTATTCCCGTTTGTACGGGTGCTCATAACGATCAAGGATGATCCATGTCGATGCCTGCTGTTACACCGGTTTCCCCTGCGGAACTGGAAGCTCGTCTACGTCTTCACCGGTTACCTGAACTTGGCCCGGCGCGTTTCAAAAAACTGCTGGAAGCCTTTGGATCCGCGTCCAAAGCCATCAGCGCACCGGCCAGCGCCTGGTGTGCGTTGGGCCTGCCGCTGTCTTGCGCCGAGGCTCGGCGCAGCGCAGAAATCCGCGATGGCGCGAGTCACGCGTTGGAGTGGCTAGAGCATCGGGGCCAGCATTTGCTGATGTTTGACCAACACGATTACCCGGCGCTGCTGAAGGAAATCAGCGATGCACCGCCGTTGTTATTCGTGGCTGGCGACCCCGGCATCCTGGAAAAACCGCAACTGGCGATGGTGGGCAGTCGTCGTGCTTCCCGGCCTGGGATGGATACCGCCGCGTCGTTCTCCCGCAGCCTGGCCGGCGCCGGTTTTGTCATCACCAGCGGTCTGGCGCTCGGTATCGACGCCGCCGCGCATCAGGCGGCGCTGGACGTTGGCGGGCAAACGATCGGTGTACTTGGCACGGGACTTGAAAAGTTTTATCCACAGCGTAATAGACGGCTGGCCGATACGATGATTGCCTCTGGTAGCGCGGTTCTTTCGGAGTTCCCGCTGGACGCCGGGCCGACCGCCAGCAACTTCCCCCGACGCAACCGAATCATCAGCGGTTTGTCCCTCGGTGTGTTGGTGGTCGAGGCCAGTATCGCCAGCGGTTCATTGATCACCGCGAGGCTGGCGGCGGAACAAGGGCGCGAGGTGTATGCGATTCCGGGATCGATCCATCACCCGGGCGCGAAGGGTTGCCACCAGTTGATACGCGATGGCGCGGTGTTGGTGGAAACCATCGATCACATACTCGAAGCGTTGCGAGGCTGGCAACGGCTGCCGCTTTCCACCAATGCATCGGTGGGAGTGGTGAGCCATCCGTTGCTGAAATTGCTCCACGCCGCACCCCAAACCAGTGAAATGCTGGCCGACGCCAGTGGTTGGACCTTGCCCAAAGTGCTGGCGGCGTTGACGGAGCTGGAAATGGACGGCCGAGCCGTGTGCGAAAACGGTCGCTGGTTTGCGCGGGTGAGCTAGGTTTTATAAGGAAGATCGGTAAACTGCGCAGAGCCTTATTCTGGAGAGTTTATTCATGGTCAACAGTTGGCGTGTGCAACAAGCCGCGCAAGCAGTTCGCGCCGGGGCGGTGATTGCCTACCCAACCGAAGCTGTCTGGGGTCTGGGGTGCGACCCGTGGGACGAAGAGGCAGTGGATCGTTTGCTGATGATCAAGGGCCGGTCTGTGGATAAGGGCCTGATCCTGGTTGCCGACAACATTCGCCAGTTCGACTTCCTGTTCGAAGATTTTCCCGAGCTGTGGATGGACCGCATGGCCAGTACCTGGCCGGGACCGAACACCTGGCTGGTGCCGCATCAGAACATGTTGCCGCAGTGGATTACCGGCGTGCATGAAACCGTGGCGCTGCGGGTCAGCGATCACCCGCAAGTACGGGACTTGTGCGCACTGGTCGGGCCGCTGGTGTCGACGTCCGCCAATCCGCAGGGCCGGCCGGCGGCGCGCACACGGATTCGTGTCGAGCAGTATTTTCGTGGACAGATTGATCTGGTGCTGGGCGGGAATCTGGGTGGGCGCAAGAACCCGAGCGTGATTCGGGATCTGGCGACCGGGCATGTCGTGCGGCCGGATTAAGACCGCGTCGTCGCAATCGCTGGCAAGCCAGCTCCCACAGGTTTCGGCGGTGAATACAAATATTGTGAACACCATAAATCACTGTGGGGGCTGGCTTGCCAGCGATGAGGCCCCGGCAAGCGCGGAAAATCTTAAGGCAACAGAATGACCGACCCCGTCGTGCGCCGCGCCGACAACTCGGTCTGCGCCTTCGCCGCATCAGCCAATGGATAACGCTGGCTGATATCCACAATCAGCTTGCCGCTGATGATCATCTCGAACAGTTCGTCCGCCATCCGCTGCAGGTTTTCCGCATTGTTGGCGTACGTCCCCAGGGTCGGCCGGGTGACATACAGCGAGCCTTTCCCCGCCAGAATCCCCAAGTTCACCCCGTCCACCGCGCCCGACGCATTGCCGAAACTCACCACCAGCCCACGCGGCGCTGCGCTGTCGAGCGAGGTCAGCCAGGTGTCCTTGCCGACGCCGTCGTACACCACCGGGACTTTTTTGCCGTCAGTCAATTCCAGTACACGTTGTGCGACGTTTTCATGACTGTAGTCGATGGTCGCCCACGCACCGTTGGCCTTGGCCAGTGCGGCTTTTTCCGCTGAGCTCACCGTACCGATCAGCTTGACGCCCAGGGCCTTGGCCCATTGGCAGGCTAAAGAGCCGACACCACCAGCTGCAGCGTGGAAAAGAATGGTTTCGCCACCCTTGAGCTCATAGGTCTGGCGCAGCAGATACTGCACCGTCAGGCCTTTAAGCATCACCCCGGCTGCCGTTTCGAAGCTGATGGCGTCCGGCAGATGCACCAGGTTGGCCTCGGGCAAAACGTGAACATCGCTATAGGCGCCCAACGGACCGCTGCCATAAGCCACGCGATCGCCAACCTTGAACCGGGTCACTTCGCTGCCCACCGCCTCGACCACGCCCGCACCTTCCGAGCCCACGCCCGATGGCAGGGACGGTGGTGGATAGAGGCCGCTGCGATAGTACGTGTCGATGAAGTTCAGGCCGATGGCCTTGTTGCTCAGGCGCACTTCCTTGGAGCCGGGCTCGGCGGGTTGGTAATCCACATACTCGAGTACATCGGGACCGCCATGGGCGCGGAACTGAATTCGCTTTGCCATCTGCCTTCTCCTTGATTCGTCGATACGAAGCGCCCTATCGGACTCCTAACCTTGACCTTCGTCAACTGCGACGAGTGCATCGGCGGTGGTATGCTACGCGCCCATTTGCGCAGGCAGAGCTCCAATGGAGCGCCGCGTAGTTTTGCCCGATCCAAGGTGATGCCATGACTACCCGCACCGAGGCCGTAAAAGCCTATCTGCTCGACCTGCAAGACCGCATTTGTGCTGCCCTGGAAGCCGAAGACGGTGGCACGCGCTTCGTCGAAGACGCCTGGACCCGGCCTGCCGGCGGAGGCGGCCGTACGCGGGTGATCGAGAACGGCACGGTCATCGAAAAGGGTGGCGTCAACTTTTCCCACGTCTTCGGCAGTGGTTTGCCACCATCCGCCAGCGCCCATCGGCCGGAACTGGCCGGGCGCGGCTTCGAAGCCCTGGGCGTGTCGCTGGTGATCCACCCGCACAACCCGCATGTACCGACTTCCCACGCCAACGTGCGTTTTTTCATCGCCGAAAAAGAAGGCGAAGAACCGGTCTGGTGGTTCGGCGGCGGTTTCGACCTGACTCCTTATTACGGCAACGAAGAAGACTGCGTGCACTGGCACCGCGTCGCCGAGCAGGCCTGCGCGCCGTTCGGTCCCGATGTCTATTCGCGCTACAAAGCCTGGTGCGACAGCTATTTCCACATCAAGCATCGCCACGAACCACGGGGCATCGGTGGCCTGTTTTTCGATGACCTGAACGAGTGGGATTTCGACACCAGTTTCGCCTTCATGCGCGCCATCGGCGACGCGTACATCGAGGCATATCTGCCGATCGTGCAGCGTCGCAAGAACGATGCGTTCACCGCCAAGCAGCGGGAGTTCCAGGAATTCCGCCGTGGGCGTTACGTCGAGTTCAACCTGGTTTACGACCGTGGCACCTTGTTCGGCCTGCAATCGGGTGGGCGTACCGAGTCGATCCTGATGTCCCTGCCGCCACAAGTGCGCTGGGGTTATGACTGGAAAGCCGAGCCTGGCAGCGAAGAAGCGCGCCTGACTGATTACTTCCTGCAAGATCGCGATTGGTTGGCCGAGGCCTGAACGAGGAATCCTGATGGACCGTTACGTCGTATTCGGTAACCCGATTGGCCACAGCAAATCGCCGTTGATTCATCGCCTGTTTGCCGAGCAGACCGCGCAGAAACTCGACTACAGCACTTCGCTGGCACCCCTCGACGACTTTTCCGGCTGCGCCCGGGCGTTTTTCCTCGAAGGTTGCGGGGCGAATGTGACGGTGCCCTTCAAGGAAGAAGCCTATCGCCTGGCCGATAGCCTGACTGCGCGGGCGCAGCGGGCCGGGGCGGTGAATACCCTGAGCAAGCTCGAAGATGGCACGTTGTTGGGCGATAACACCGACGGTGCCGGTCTGGTGCGGGACCTTACGGTGAACGCCGGTTTCAGCCTCAAGGGCAAACGCATCCTGCTGCTCGGCGCTGGCGGCGCGGTACGCGGGGCGCTGGAGCCTTTGCTGGCCGAGCAACCGGCGTCGGTGGTCATCGCCAACCGCACTGTGGACAAGGCCGAGTTGCTGGCGGAACTGTTCTGCGATCTGGGACCGGTGTCGGCCAGTGGTTACGACTGGTTGCAGGAGTCGGTGGACCTGATCATCAACGCGACGTCCGCCAGTTTATCGGGCGATGTCCCGCCGATTGCCACCAGCCTGATCGAACCGGGCAAGACGCTGTGTTACGACATGATGTACGGCAAGGAGCCGACTTCGTTCTGTCGCTGGGCCAGCGAGAATGGGGCGGCGGTGGCGATGGATGGCTTGGGGATGCTCGCCGAGCAAGCGGCGGAGGCGTTCTTCCTGTGGCGCGGCGTGCGCCCGGATACGGCGCCGGTACTGGCCGAACTGCGCCGGCAGCTGGCGCTATAAGCTTTTTTGTGGCGAGGGAGCAAGCTCCCTCGCCACAGTGGTTCGGCGCGTATGGCGCAGTGTGATGAATCAATCCTCAAACCGGATCGGACATTTCTCGGCACCTTCGAGCTTGCGCAATTCCTCCACCACCTGCGGCCTCGCCCGGCGCAAGGTCAAACTGCGATCCTGGCGCAACAGCCGCCGCGCTTCCTGATGCAGCATCTCCACCCCCGAATAGTCGATGAAGTTGATCTGCTGCGCTTCGATCACCACGCGCGCACCGTGCATCCGTTGCAGGCGTACTTGCAGGTAATGGCTGGCGCCGAAAAATATCGAGCCGCCAACCCGCAGGATGTCGTCATCGCCGTCGCGCACATGCTGAACCCGCGGTTGCGAGGTGCGCTTGAGGTAGAAGAACAGCGAAGCCAGTACGCCGGCATAGATTGCCGTTTGCAACTCCAACAGCAACGTGGCGACACACGTCAGGGCCATCACCACGAATTCAGCGCGGCTGACCCGCAATAACGCGCGGATACCGCGATGGTCAATCAAGCCCCAAGCGATCAATAAAATACTGCCAGCCATGGCCGGGATCGGAATGTGTGCGATCAGGCTTGCGCCGAAAACCGCAAACAGCGCCACCCATAACGCCGAAAAAATCCCCGCCAATGGCGAACAGGCACCCGCGTCGTAACTCAGGCCCGAACGGGTGAAAGACCCGGCCGACAATGATCCGGAAAAAAACGCCCCGACGATGTTCGATAGTCCCTGGGCGCGCACTTCCTGATTGGCATCGAGCAACTGTTGAGAACGCGCCGACAAGGAACGGGCAATCGACAGGCTGGTCACCAGCCCGAGCATGCCGACCGCCACGGCACTGGGCAGCAGGCGCAGGATCATGTCCAGGTCCAGCGGCAGCGGACTGAACGGCGGCAACTTGCCGGCGAACGCGCTGACCAATTGCACGTGTCCGAACATCGAGGGCCAGATCCAGACCAGCAACGCGCCCAGCACCAGTGTCATTAACAGTGTCGGCCAGCGCGGCAACATCAGCTTCAGGATTACGCCGACCACCACGGTAGCCAGGCCCAGGATCAGCGAAGGCTTGTCCACCTCGCCAAGGTGCTGGAACAGGGCAATAAAACTATCCAGGGCAGTGGCCTGGCTGGGCAAATCCAGACCCAGCAAATTAGGCAATTGGCCGATGGCAATCACCACCGCTGCACCGAGGGTGAAGCCGAGCACCACCGAATGAGATACGAAATTCACCAGCGCGCCAAAGCGCAGCAAACCCAGCAGCCACTGGAAAATCCCGGCCAGCAACGTCAGCAACAGAATCAGGGTGACGTAATCCTGTGTCGCGGGAACGGCCAGAGGACTGACGCTGGCGTAGAGGACAATGGAGATGGCGGCTGTAGGACCGCAGATCAAATGCCACGACGAGCCCCAGAGACAAGCGATCAACACCGGGATGATCGCCGCGTACAAGCCGTACTCAGGTGGGAGACCGGCAATCAGGGCGTAGGCAATGGATTGCGGCAACGCGAGAATCGCGCCGCTGAGGCCGACGATCAGGTCACGACCGACGCTGGCACGGGTTTGCCGGGGTAGCCAGGTGAGAAAGGGGAAGAGTGAATGGCGGCTGGGAAGGGCCATTGGGTCCTCTCGGGTGGGGTTTGGGCGCAAGGGTAACAGGACGAAGCACGGAGTTGAGCAAGCCGGCGCCTACAGATGTGATCGTTCCCAGGGCCCGCGCCCCATCCAAAGCCGAACGTGAAGCGTGGGAACGATCAGCAGATCGCGTCAGAGCTTGGCTTTGACTGCCGGCAACGCATCCTTGCCATCCACGGTCTTCACGCCATCCAGCCATTTATCCAGCACCGCCGGGTTGGCCTTGATCCACGCCTTGGCCGCATCGGCATTGCTGACTTTCTTGTTCACCACTTCGGCCATGATGCTGTTCTCCATCTCTTGGGTGAAACTCAGGTTGGTCAGCAGCTTGCCGACGTTCGGGCAGGCCTGTGCATAACCTTTGCGGGTCAGGGTGTGAACGCTTCCGGTGTCGCCGAAGTATTTTTCTCCGCCCTTCAGATAATGCATTTTCAGCTGCACGTTCATCGGGTGCGGGGTCCAGCCGAGGAAGGTCACGAACTTCTGTTTTTTCACCGCGCGGGAGACTTCGGCCAGCATCGCCTGCTCGCTGGACTCGACCAATTTCCACTGGCCCATGTCGAAATCGTTTTTCTTGATGATTTCCTGCAGCGAGATGTTCGCCGGTGCCCCGGAGCCGATGCCGTAGATCTTGTGATCGAACTTGTCGGCGAACTTGTTCAGGTCGGCAAAGTTATGCACACCCGCGTCCCACACGTAGTCCGGAACGGCGAGAGTGAATTCGGTGCCATCGAGGTTTTTCGCCAGCTGAGTAACGTCGCCCGTGGCCACGAATTTATCGTAGAAGCCCTGTTGTGCCGGCATCCAGTTACCCAGGAACACATCGACCTGACCGTCCTTCAACCCGCCAAAGGTGATCGGCACCGCGAGGGTGTCGACCTTGGCCTTGTAGCCCATGCCGTCCAGCAGAAACCCGGTGATGGCGTTCGTCGCGGCGATGTCGCTCCAGCCTGGATCGGCCATTTTCACCGTATCGCAGCTTTGATCGGCATTCGCCGACGCGCTGCCCAGAGCCAAAAGCCCGATCGTCAGTACTGTGGATAACCTTTGCATGGACTTCCCCTTAACATTATTGGTTTTGGCAGGGTTGTGGATAACGTGCTTTGCGCTCCAGGTCATCAAGGTCGATGTGGTTGCGCATGTATTGCTGACTGGCGTCCACCAATGGCTGGTGATCCCAGCTCTTCAGCTTGCCGATGGTCAGGGCATCGGCAACGAAGCGCCGACGCCGCTGGCTCGCGAGCACCTGTTGGTGGATCGCCGGAATGTCCCATTTGGCCCGCGCTTCGGCGAGAAAATCGTCGAATAGCTGGCGATGTTGCGGTGACTGGCTGAGTTCTTCCAGTTCGCGCGGGTCGTTGTGTACATTGAAGAGTAGGCAAGGGTCGTCTTCGCTGTAGATGAATTTGTATGGGCCGCGGCGAATCATCATCAATGGGCTGATAGTGCCTTCGGCCATGTACTCGCCGAATACTTCGTCGTGACCACCCTGCCCTTGCAGGTGTGGCACCAAAGAACGTCCGTCCAGCGGCAGACCCGGGTCCAGAGAGCCGCCGGCCAGTTCAACGAAGGTTGGCAACAGGTCGGCAGTGGACACCGAGGCGCTGACCCGGCCGGCGCCGAACTGCCCTGGTGCACTTATCAACAGGGGGACGCGAGCGGCCATCTCGTACCAGTGCATTTTGTACCAGAGGCCCCGCTCACCGAGCATGTCGCCATGATCGCCAGAGAACGCGATGATGGTGTCATCGATCAGCCCGGTTTCTTCGAGCGTTTGCAGGAGTTTGCCGACGTGACTGTCGATATAGCTGCATGCTCCGAAATAAGCGCGGCGCGCATCACGAATCTTATCCACAGGCAGCGGTTTATCCCACAGGTCGTAAACCTTGAGTAGGCGCTGGGAATGGGGATCGAGGTCGTGCTGGTCGGGGGTTGTGGGCAAAGGGATGTCGGCGTCGTCGTACATATCCCAGAATGCCTTGGGAATGGTGTACGGGTCGTGCGGGTGCGTCATCGAAACAGTCAGGCAAAACGGCTGATCGCCGTCCTCGCGGATGTGATCGAACAAGTATTGCTGGGCCTTGAACACCACCTCTTCGTCGAAATCCAGCTGGTTGGTGCGCACGCACGGGCCTGCTTGCAGCACCGACGACATGTTGTGATACCAGGTCGGGCGCACATCCGGTTCATCCCAATTTACCGCCCAGCCATAATCGGCCGGGTAGATGTCGCTGGTCAGGCGTTCTTCGTAGCCATGCAATTGGTCGGGGCCGCAGAAATGCATCTTGCCCGACAGTGCCGTGCGATAGCCGAGGCGACGCAGGTAATGGGCATAAGTCGGCACATCCGCAGGGAAATCGGCCGCGTTGTCATAGGCGCCGATCTTGCTCGGCAATTGGCCGCTGACCAGGGTAAAACGCGACGGCGCGCACAGTGGGCTGTTGCAATAAGCGGCGTCGAACACCACGCCTTCGGCGGCGAGGCGGCTGAGATTGGGTAATTTGATGGGCGAAGGACCGTAGAACGGCAACATTGGCGCGGCCATCTGATCGGCCATGATGAAAAGAATATTCTTGCGCTTCATGTGATCGCGGCATTCCATAGTGAATATTTATGCGAAAGTGCTGCGATCGAGCATGGATTCCGCACAGTTTGCGGTAAAGCCCATGCGTAGCAATGACTAGGATAAGCACAGCTTATGTATGACGCCCTCGGTGACCTGTCCCTGGATTTGCTTCGTGCTTTTGAAGCCGCCGCGCGCCAACGAAGCTTCACGGCGGCGGCCGTTGAGTTGGGTACGACGCAACCGGCCATCAGCCAGCAGATCAAACGGCTGGAAGAACAACTGGCAACGCGATTATTCGACCGCATCTATCGTGGCATCGAATTAACCGAGGCCGGAACGATTCTTTTCGAACAGGTTCAGCTCGGTTTGCAGAATATCGACGCAGGTTTGAACGCAATCAGTACTCAGAATCAGCATGAAGTGCTGCAAGTCGCTACCGATTTCGCCTTCGCCGCTTATTGGCTGATGCCTCGCCTGCATCGCTTTCACGCGGCCAATCCGCAAGTGGATGTCAGTCTGGTGACCAGCGAGCGCAGCCACAACATGCTGCGTACCGATATCGACGTGGCCGTATTGTTCGGTGATGGCCGCTTCAAACAGGGTGAAAGCCATTGGTTGTTCAGCGAAGAAGTGTTCCCGGTTTGCAGTCCGCAACTGTTGACCGAACGTCCCCTGCCCTTGCCTGCCAAGACTTTGCTGGAGCTGCCACTGCTGCACCTGCGCGGGGAGAACAGCAGTAACTGGTTCGACTGGAGCGGCGTGTTTCGCGAGTTGGGCATCACGTCGCCACCGGCCCCGGGCCAGTTGCGCTTCGACAATTACACTTTGCTGATTCAGGCCGCGATTGGCGGTCAGGGTGTGGCTATCGGTTGGCGGCACCTTGTGGATAACTTGCTGGCGCAAGGCTTGTTGTGTCGACCGATTGCCGAAACGGTGATTTCCAGGCTGGGATACTACGTAGTACTGCCACAGCGCAAACGACGGGGCGCGTTGATTCAGCAATTTGTCGATTGGTTGATGGCTGAACAGGCCAGCAGTGCGCAATCGCTGGCCGGTATGGCGCTACCCTCCATTGCGGTTTAGCTGTCGGTCGCGATGAAATTGACGTGGTCACCGATATGCAGGTTCAACTGCAGCTCATCAGCGATTCCCACCGCCGTACGCGCCAGGCGAGCGAGCGGTTCGGCGAGACCCGGCTCAAGATTGCCGCCAATCTGACTGAAGTGCTCAATGGTCAAACCCGGCACGCCGCGTGGGGCGTTTACCATCGTCCAGTGCAAGGCACTGCTTTGCAGCGCTTCGCGGATTTCTTCGGCGGCGTGGCGTTGCAACCCGTCTTCTATCTCTGGATCGTCCAGAACCTCAAAATCCCCCACCAGAAACAACCGCGCGATACCCGCCGCTTGCATGCCTTCAATCAACGCGTCCACCGCCAGCACCTGCTCGACCGGGCCGGGCACGATGGTTTTCTCCACGTACTCACTGTTGAATGGCAGCCCTGGTGCGTCCAGTAAACAAATGACAACCGAACTTCCGGCCACACTTTGCTTCACCCGCTCTGCCTCGAACAGATCACCCGTCTTGGTACGCAAACCCGGACGCGGTGCCAGCGCGGTCAGGTCATCGAGAATGGCGATCACTTCATGTTGGCGCCGAAGCATTTCAGCCATTAGCGCACTCCCCAGGCTACTCATGGCACCATAAAGCACCACTTTCACCACCGGCGTTTCGGCGTTTTTCATGGCTGAACTCCCTTGTTTTTCTGCGTATATGTCGTGTGACATGCACGGAACGATAAGGGTTCGACTGAGATTTAGAGGGATTCACATGCACCGGATCAAGGGCTATCACGCTCATGTCTATTTCGATGCCAGCACGATTGATCAGGCACGGTCTTTGTGTGAGCAAGCGGCGCAGTTGTTCCCGCTGAAGATGGGCCGCGTTCATGAACGCCCGGTCGGCCCGCACCCGGACTGGAGCTGCCAACTGGCCTTCGGCCCGGAGCTGATCGGCGATGTACTGCCGTGGCTGGCGCTCAATCGCAAGGGTTTAGTGGTGTTCCTGCACCCGGACACTGGCGACGATTTGCTGGACCACAGCGAGCACGCGATCTGGATGGGTGCGGTTCGGCCGCTGAACCTGTCTATTTTTTGATCAAATCGTTTCTTCGGCCTCACCCGGCAAGTGCTCGTCCAGGTGCAGCCACGGCAAGCGGTTGTCGGTCCAGATGTGCCGCTCGGCGGGCGCCTGTTCGGGCTGATCGAGGGTGGCGATGGTGACGTCGATGCTTTCTGGGCTCAGGTGTGTCACCAGCGCCAGTTGCGCCCCACAGTGGCCGCAGAAATATCGCGCGCAGGTTGGTGAAGAGTCGTACCGCGCTGGCGTCCCGGCCAGCCATTGAAACGCCGATGCTGGAACGGTGATCCATGTCGTCACGATTCCGCCGCTGACCCGCCGGCAAATCGAGCAATGGCAGTGGGCGATATCGTGCAGAGGCCCGCTGAATTGATAGCGCAGTTGCCCGCAGTGACAGCCGCCTGTATGAAATTTGACCATGCCTGTTCCTCCTGATCCGTGCTCCTACAGGGATGATCCGTGCCGCAATGTGCGCGAAGGCCTCAACGCGCTCCGACGACCGGTCGCACATCCGGTCAATGCTTTCACCAGCGAAAGCTGGCTGAAAGCTTCCCCGATTAGGATCCCCTCACTGCCGGCAACAGACCGGTTGGCCAATGCCAGCGCTATATCGCTCGCACAGCCCATTTAACAACAACAATGGTGATTCTGATGTCCTCTTCTATCCGCCGCTTCGCTGCAACTCCGCCCGTACGCTTCGTGCTTCCCGTTCTGCGCTGATCTCGCCCGGTCCGCCCATTCCCTAGCCGCGCTACGCCTGGAGTATTCCCATGCTGACTTTCCTTGGCTTCGCCATGGTCATCACGTTCATGTTCCTGATCATGACCAAGCGCCTGTCCGCGCTGATCGCCTTGATCATCATTCCAATCGTCTTTGCCCTGTTTGGCGGTTTCGGCCCGAAAATCGGCCCGATGATGCTCGAAGGCATCACCAAGCTCGCGCCGACCGGCGTGATGCTGATGTTCGCCATTCTGTACTTCGCCTTGATGATCGACTCCGGCCTGTTCGACCCGGCCGTGCGCAAGATCCTCAAAATGGTCAAGGGCGACCCGTTGAAAGTGTCGGTCGGCACCGCCGTACTGGCGCTGGTCGTTTCCCTCGATGGTGACGGCGCGACCACCTACATGATCTGCGTGGCCGCCATGCTGCCGCTCTACAGCCGCATCGGCATGAGTCCGCGGATCATGGCCGGCCTGATCATCCTCGCCGGTGGCGTGATGAACATGACGCCATGGGGCGGCCCGACCGCCCGCGCCGCCAGTGCGCTGCACGTGGACCCGTCGCACATCTTCGTGCCGATGATTCCGGCGATGGCGGCCGGTGTGGTGGCGATCCTGGCCATTGCTTTTTTCTACGGTAAACGTGAGCGTGCGCGTCTGGGTGAGCTGCACCTGGTCGGCGACGAAATCGATCACAGCGAAATCAGCGTGTCGCAGTTCCCGGACGCCCGTCGTCCGAAACTGATCTGGTTCAACGGCGCCTTGACCCTGGGCCTGATGTGCACCCTGATCGCCGGCCTGTTGCCGTTGCCAGTGCTGTTCATGGTGGCTTTCAGTATCGCGATGATCGTCAACTACCCGTGCCTGCAACAGCAGAAGGATCGCGTCGCGGCCCACGCCGGTAGCGTGCTGGCGGTTGTCGGACTAATCTTTGCCGCGGGTATCTTCACCGGTATCCTGTCGGGCACCGGCATGGTCGATGCCATGTCGAAAAGTCTGTTGGCGGTGATCCCGGATTTCCTCGGCCCGTACCTGGCTGTGATCACGGCGTTGGTGAGCATGCCGTTCACCTTCTTCATGTCCAACGACGCATTTTATTACGGCGTGTTACCGGTACTTGCGGAAGCCGCCAGCCACTACGGTATAACCTCGGTGGAAATGGCACGTGCCTCGATCGTCGGTCAGCCCGTCCACTTGTTGAGCCCGCTGGTACCCTCGACTTACTTGTTGGTGGCCCTGGCCGGCATTGATTTTGGTGATCACCAGCGCTTCACCCTGAAATGGGCCGTGCTGGTTTGCATGTGCATACTGATTGCTGCATTGCTGATGGGGATTTTTCCGCTGTTCAGCACTCTATAAGCCCAAGACTCACCACTTCGGGTCCAGGCTTCGCGGTTTGAAGCCCGGACCCTTTGTGGTTTAACACTCGCTCAAAGGAATACACATGGAATGGCTGACCAACCCTGAAATCTGGGTTGCCTTCTTTACCCTGACCGCCCTGGAAATCGTCCTGGGTATCGATAACATCATCATGATTTCGATCCTGGTCAGCCGCATGCCCAAGCACATGCAACAGCGCACCCGGATTTTCGGCCTGGCGCTGGCCATGGTCACGCGGATCCTGTTGCTGTTGTCGATCACTTGGGTCATGCGCCTCACTGCCGACTTGTTCGAAGTGTTCGGCCAGGGTATCTCCGGGCGTGACCTGATCCTGTTCTTCGGTGGTCTGTTCCTGCTGTGGAAGAGCTCGCAAGAGATGTACCACGCGCTGGAAGGTGAAGACGAGACCGACGACGAGCCAAACCTCAAGGGCGGCAACTTCCTTTACACCATCATCCAGATCGCGATCATCGACATCGTGTTCTCGCTGGATTCGGTGATCACCGCCGTCGGCATGGTCTCCCATGTACCGGTCATGGTCGCGGCGATCGTCGTAGCGGTACTGGTGATGATGCTGGCCTCGGGCACGATCAGCGCGTTCATCGACAAGCACCCTTCGCTGAAGATGCTGGCGCTGTCGTTCCTCTTGATCGTCGGTATGGTGCTGATTGCCGAATCTTTGGACGTGCATGTACCAAAAGGCTACGTCTACTTCGCCATGGCGTTCTCGCTGGCGGTAGAGGCGATCAACATCAAAATGCGCACCGCGATTGCGAAAAAGAAAAAGCAGCAAGACCCGGTGAAACTGCGCAAGGACATTCCGGGCCAGTAACCCGGAGGAGAAAAAGCTCTGTGGTAAACGAGCTTTGTGGCGAGGGAGCTTGCTCCCGCTCGACTGCGCAGCAGGCGTAAACGTATCGGACCTGCCGGTAACGGGGCCGTTACGCGACCCGGCGGGAGCAATCTCCCTCGCCACAGTCATGCAGTGAACAAGGGACCTTCGGGTCCCTTGTTCATTTTCCGCACGGAGCTGATTTCATGACAGTTTTGTTTCAATCACTTCTTTAGCTATGCGATGCTGGCGCCCAGACCGTTAGCCAACTACAGCTTAAGTACAGAACGTAGAAAGTCGCGCGGCACCGTCAACTTGCTCCTTTGGGGCGCTACCACCACAGGGGGCCAGTATGCTCACCCTGCTCAATCTGCTCTCAGCCGTGGCCTTGCTGATCTGGGGCACGCACATCGTCCGAACCGGCATCTTGCGGGTCTACGGTTCCAACCTGCGCCACGTCATCGGCCAGAACATGTCCAAGCGCTGGCTGGCGTTTATCGCGGGGATCGTCGTGACCGCGATGGTCCAAAGCAGTAACGCCACGGCGATGCTCGTCACATCGTTTGTCGGTCAAGGCCTGATGGCGCTGACTCCGGCGCTGGCGACCATGCTCGGGGCCGACGTCGGTACGGCGCTGATGGCGCGAGTGCTGACTTTCGACCTGTCCTGGCTGTCGCCACTGCTGATCTTTCTCGGGGTGATTTTCTTCCTTTCGCGCAAGCAGACGCGGCTCGGGCAAATGGGCCGCGTCAGCATCGGCCTGGGGTTGATCATTCTGGCGTTGCAACTGATCGTCGAGGCAGCCACGCCGATCACCCACGCTCAAGGGGTGAAAGTGATTTTCGCCTCGCTCACCGGCGACATTTTGCTCGACGCCCTGGTCGGCGCCGTGTTCGCGATGGTTTCCTACTCCAGCCTGGCGGCGGTCCTGCTGACTGCGACCCTGGCCGGCGCCAGCGTGATCAGCCTGCCGGTGGCCATCGGTCTGGTGATCGGTGCCAACATCGGCAGCGGCATCCTCGCGTTCCTCAGCACCAGCATGCAGAACGCCGCCGGGCGCCAGGTCGCGCTGGGCAGCCTGTTGTACAAACTGATCGGGCTGCTGCTGATCATTCCAGTGCTCGACCCGTTGGTGCACTGGATCGACAGCCTCGACTACAGCCCTCAGGAAATGGTCATCGGCTTTCACCTGCTCTACAACACCGCACGCTGCCTGATCCTGTTGCCCAGCGTCGGGCCGATGGCCAGGTTCTGCGCGTGGATATTGCCGGAGCGCCCGCAGACCAACGGCATGGCCAAACCCCGGCACCTTGATGCGACGGCGTTGGTCACGCCAAGCCTGGCGCTGGCCAACGCGGCCCGGGAAACCCTGCGCATGGGCGATCTGATCGACAACATGCTCGAGGCCATGCTCGACGTGCTGCACGGCAAGCAAACAGCCGTGACCCAGGAAATGCGCCGTCTGACCGACGATGTCGAGGCGCTCTACAGCGCGATCAAGCTGTATCTGGCGCAAATGCCCCGGGAAGACCTCAGCGATCAGGACAGCCGGCGCTGGGCGGAAATCATTGAGCTGGCGATCAACCTCAAACTCGCCAGCGACTTGATCGAACGCATGCTGCGCAAGGTGCAGCAGCAGAAAACTTCGCAACGCCGGTCGTTTTCCGAGGTGGGTGTGGAGGAGTTGGCCGGGTTGCACAGCCAGTTGATCTCCAACCTGCGCCTGGGTTTGTCGGTATTCCTCAGTGCTGACAAGGAAAGTGCCCGCCAGTTGCTACGTGAAAAACGTCGTTTTCGCGCACAGGAACGCCGCCTGGCCCACGCTCATGTCAGCCGTTTGCAACGTAAGATCGTGCAAAGTCTGGAGACCAGTTCGCTGCACCTGGAGTTGATCGCTGACATGAAGCGTCTGAATTCGCTGTTTTGCAGCAGTGCCTACGTGGTATTGGAAACGTCCGACACCGGCGCGCTGGCTGTGGACGATTTGGCTGACATCACGCATTCGCCTTGAACGTCTGGCACGGTGGTCAGTCAGTAACATTGGTTTCGGGCTCACAATCATCGCGAGCAGGCTCGCTCCCACAGGTCCGCGAAGATCTGTAGGAGCGGGCTTGCCCGCGATGGCGGTCTGAAGGACGAAACGGATCTCCGATTGGTTGCCGGGAAGCTCGTTATGCGTTGTCTGTTATTCGCCTGTCTGTTGCTTGGCTCACTCCCTTCGTTTGCCCTGGACCGCTTCCAGGTCGAGGGCTACACGCTGCGCAACGGTTTGCAATTGCTGCTCAAGCCCGGCACTGAACGCGGTCACGTGGCGATTCGGCTGGTGGTCGGAGTCGGTCTGGATGATTTCAGTTGCGCCGATAAAGAGCTTCCGCACCTGCTGGAACACTTGCTTTTCAGCGGCATCGACGCCAGCGGTGAAGGTGGCCTGGAAGAACGCATGCAGGAGCTTGGGGGCGAGTGGAATGCCTTTACCAGCAACGCCGACACCACGTTCGTGATCGAAGCGCCGGCGAAAAACCAGCGCAAGGTGCTTGATCTGCTTTTGGCTCTGCTGACCCAGACCCATTTCGACGAAGACGCCATCAACGCCGCCAAGCAAGTGGTCGAGCGTGAAGACGGCGGTCACTACACGCACCTGCAACGCTGGCTGGATCGCCAGGACCTGGGCAACACCGCCAGCAAACAACTGGCCGTGGAATTGGGCCTCAAATGCCCCGAGCGCGCGGAAGTCGATCACCTGACCCGCGAACAGCTGGAGAATGTGCGCAAGGACTGGTACGCCCCCAACAACATGACGCTGATCATTGTCGGCGACCTCGAACGTTTGCTGCCGGCCTATCTGGATCGGGCGTATGGCGCGCTGACCGCCATCAACCCGTCCGAGCACCCGCCCCTGCCGCAAATCCAGGCCAGTGCCGCCCATGAGCGCAACTTGATTCATGGCTTGGTCGGCGGCAGTGCCAAGCTGCACTGGCTGGTGCCGGAACCGGTGCTGGAGGATCAGCACGACGAAACGTTCGACCTGCTCAAGGACTACCTGGACTGGGCGCTTTATCGCCGGTTGCGCCTGGAGCACGGCTTGTCCTATGGCCCCTGGGCCGAGCGCGAGGTGTTCGGCGGCGTTGGTTTCATGAGCCTGAACGCCGACCTGGAGCGCGACGACGTAGGCGAAGCACAAAAGGTGCTTGACGAATTGAAGGCCGATTTGCTCAAAGAGGGGCTCAATGCCGAGACCTTTAACCGCCTCAAACAGGCCGCCATCGCCCGCCAGTCCTGGGCCGTGCAAGGCAATAGCGCGCTGGCCGATTATTACTGGAGCGCCCTGGGTGACTACGAAGACGGTCGCTTCGCCAACCCGGTCAAAGAGTTGCAAGGGGTGACGCTGGCGGAAGCGAACAAAGCCATGCGCGAATTGCTCCTGCAACCGGGATATGTCCGAATCGAGAAGCCGTTGATGAGTTATGACCAGTTGATGTGGTCGATTGGTGGAGTGTTGGGGGCGTTGGTTTTAGCGCTATTGGGCTGGCAGATTTACCGCAGGCGATAGCAACCTCGCCACAAAAAGCCCCTATTCTCTGAAGGGCTGTGTTTAACGGAAATGACCGGCACCCTCGCCACGCCAACGCGCCAGCGGTAACCTGTCGAGGATTTTTCCTACGACTATTGTGAACCGCCCGAATGCAAACCCTGACCCTGTTCGTACAGCGAATCCTCGAATTGATGAAGCGCTATCCGGGGGTCATTGCGCTCGGTGGTTTCATCTCCGGGATCGGCAGTTTCATTCTGGTCGATCGCCAACAAGGCCTCGCGAGCTGGATCACCACGATCATGCTGATCAGCTGGATCTGGCTGATGCTGGAAAACAGCCTGACCAAGCTGTTCACCCGAATCTTCAAACGGGAAATTCCCCAGCCCCTGCTGCGTTACGCGACGCAGATGATTCACCAGGAAAGCCTGTTCTTCGTCCTGCCGTTCTTTTTCATCACCACCACGTGGAACAGCGGCCAGTTGTTTTTCACCGGGCTGTTGGCCATCGCGGCGCTGATCTCGATCATCGATCCGCTCTACTACAAATGGCTCGCGCCACGGCGCTGGGCGTTCCTCGCGCTGCATACCCTGACGTTGTTCGCCGCCCTGCTCACCGCGTTGCCGGTAATCATGCACCTGACCACCGCGCAAAGTTTCAAATGGGCACTGGGCATCGCCGTTTTGCTGTCATTCCCGAGCCTGGCGTCGATCTTCCCGATCCGCACCGTGCGCAACGCCGTGGCGATCCTGAGTATCACCCTCGGCATTGGCGGCGTCGGCTGGGTGCTGCGTTCGTGGGTGCCTCCGGCGACCCTGTGGATGACCAACGTGGCGATCAGCACGCAAATGCAGGATCGCACCCCCGGCGACAGCCTCGAAGAAGTCAGCGCCGAGCAGATTCGCGGTGGCGGCCTGTACGCCTATACCGCGATCAATGCCCCCCGTGGCCTGGACGAGCGGATTTATCACGTCTGGCAGTTCAACGGCAAAGAGGTCGACCGCATTCCGCTCGATATCCACGGCGGGCGCAAGGAAGGCTACCGCGCCTGGACCCACAAGCAGAACTTCCCCGGCAACCCGGCGGGCAAATGGCAGGTGCGAGTGTTGACCGAAGATGGCCAGTTGATCGGCGTTCTGCGTTTCAAGATTACCGACAGCACACCGGTCAAAGAAAAGTAAGGCAGTTCGTGCTATTACGTAGATCTGCGTAACAGCCGAAAAAGCACGGAGCTTATGACCAGCAGCACAGTGGCCGGTAATGCCCAATTGGACACCTCGCTCACCCCGCCTCAGATCCGGGTCACCGGGGACTGGACGCTCGTCCATTACGCCGACCTCAAGCTTTTGAGCGAAAAGCTCGAAGGCCAATACGACGACAGCACCCGCATTGATCTCAACGGTCTCGGCGCCCTCGACACCGCGGGCGCCTCGCTGTTGGTGGAACTCCTGGGCTCCGAGCGTCTCGGTCGGTCCGCCGAGCACCCCGATTGCACCATTTCCTCCGCCGACCGCGCATTGCTGCAAACGGTCTACCGCTCTCTGACTGACTTCTGCGTCCCGATCAAGGAACCGGAAATCAGCGTCGGCATTCAACTGCTGACCCGCATCGGTCGTGCGGTGGATACGGTCTGGCAAGACACGCTGCAGCTGCTCGGTTTTGTCGGCCTGATACTGGAAACCATCGTCCGCGGGCTGTTCCAGCCCAAGCGCTGGCGCATCACGCCGATGGTCGCGCACATCGAACAGACCGGCCTCGACGCCGCGCCCATCGTTGCCCTGCTGACCTTCCTGGTGGGCGCCGTGGTGGCGTTTCTCGGCGCAACGGTGCTGGCCAGTTTTGGCGCCACGGTGTTCACCGTGGACCTGGTAGCATTTTCCTTTCTGCGCGAATTCGCCGTGCTGCTCACCGCAATCCTGATGGCCGGCCGTACTGCCAGTGCGTTCACCGCACAGATCGGCTCGATGAAGGCCAACGAAGAAATCGACGCCATTCGCACCTTGGGCCTCGACCCCATTGAATTGCTGGTGGTGCCGCGCGTGCTGGCCCTGCTGGTCGCGTTACCGATGCTGACTTTTATGGCGATGCTTTCCGGGATTGTCGGCGGTGGCGTGGTCTGCGCCGTGTCGCTGGATATTTCGCCGGCGATGTTTTTGTCGCTGCTGCAATCGGACATCGGCGTTCAGCATTTTCTGGTGGGGATCGTCAAAGCGCCGATCTTCGCTTTCCTGATTGCCGCGATCGGTTGCCTGGAAGGCTTCAAGGTCAGCGGCAGCGCCGAGTCCGTCGGCGCGCACACCACATCGAGCGTGGTGCAGTCGATTTTCGTGGTGATCGTACTCGACGCCGTGGCCGCGCTGTTTTTCATGGAGATGGGCTGGTGAGTCGTCTACCCCGAGTGCCCGCCGAGGCGGTGATCGAAGTCCGTGGGCTGTGCAATCGCTTCGGCAGTCAGAGCGTGCACGAGAACCTCGATCTGGATTTGTACAAAGGTGAAATCCTCGCCGTGGTCGGTGGCTCGGGCAGCGGCAAGTCGGTGCTGCTGCGCAGCATTGTCGGCTTGCGCCAGCCCAGCGAAGGTGAGGTGAAGGTCTTTGGCAAAAACCTGCCGACCCTGCCCGAACACGAACGCTCCCTGATCGAACGGCGCTTCGGCGTGCTGTTCCAGAAAGGCGCCCTGTTCTCTTCGCTGACCGTGACCGAGAACGTCGCCCTGCCCCTGATCGAACACGCCGGCCTGAGTCGCGACGATGCCGAGCACCTGGCGGCGGTGAAACTGGCCCTGGCTGGATTGCCTTTGTCGGCGGCGGACAAATACCCCGCGTCCCTGTCCGGCGGCATGATCAAGCGTGCGGCGCTGGCGCGGGCCTTGGCGCTGGACCCGGACATCCTGTTTCTCGACGAACCCACCGCCGGGCTCGATCCGATTGGCGCCGCAGCGTTCGACCAATTGATCCTGACCCTGCGCGATGCTCTGGGCCTGAGTGTGTTCCTGGTGACCCACGACCTCGATACGCTCTACACCATCACTGACCGGGTGGCGGTGCTGGCGCAGAAGAAAGTGCTGGTGGCGGATGCCATCGATGTCGTCTCGGAAACCGACGACGCGTGGATCCACGAATACTTCCATGGCCCTCGCGGCCGCGCGGCGCTGAGTGCCGCTCAACAGCTCAACGAGGTCTGACATGGAAACCCGAGCCCATCATGTATTGATCGGCCTGTTCACCGTGATTGTGGTGACGGGCGCCCTGCTCTTCGGCCTGTGGCTGGCCAAGTCCAGCGTCGACACCGAATTCAAGGACTACGAAGTCGTCTTCAATGAAGCGGTCAGCGGCCTGTCCAAGGGCAGCTCCGTGCAGTACAGCGGGATCAAGGTCGGCGACGTGGTGTTGCTGCGCCTGGACCCGAAAGACCCGCGCCGGGTGCTGGCGCGGATTCGCCTGGGTGGCGATACGCCGGTCAAGGAAGACACCCAGGCCAAACTGGCGCTGACCGGCGTGACCGGGACGTCGATCATCCAGCTCAGCGGTGGTACGCCGCAAAGTCCGCCACTCAAGGGCAAGGACGGCAAACTGCCGCTGATCGTCGCATCGCCCTCGCCCATCGCCCGTTTGCTTAACGACAGCAACGACTTGATGGCCGGTGTGAACACGCTGATGCACAACGTCAACCTGATGTTTTCCACCGAAAACATCGAGCGCGTCAGCAAGACCTTGGAGCATCTGGAAGTCACCACCGGGACCATTGCCGATCAGCGCGACGACCTGAGTCAGGCGATGAAGCAACTGGCATCGGTGGGCAAGCAGGCCAGCACCATGATGGAACAGACATCGGCGCTGATGCGCAACGCCAACGGTTTGCTCAATGACCAGGGCAAACAGATGTTCGGCAGCGCCGAGCAGGCCATGAAGTCGCTGGAGCAAAGCAGTGCGACCATCAACAAGCTGCTCGCCGCCAATCAGGACTCGCTCAACAACGGCATGCAGGGCCTCAATGGCCTGGCGCCGGCGGTACGGGAGTTTCGCGAGACTTTGAGCTCGTTGCGCGCCATTTCCGAACGATTGGAGGCCAACCCCAGCGGTTACTTGCTGGGCAGTGACAAGAACAAGGAATTTACCCCATGAAGCTGACTCACCTCGCCCTCCTCGCCAGCTTCACGCTGCTCGCTGCTTGCTCAATCCTGCCCAAACCCGAGCCGTTCGATGTCTATCGATTGCCTTCGGCTCAGAACAGCGCGGCAGCCAGTCACGGCACGCCGCAGCGCTGGTCATTGCGCCTGAACAAACTTCAGGCCAGCGAAGCGTTGAACAGCCCGAACATTGCCGTTATCCCCCAGGGCGACGTGATGATCAGTTACAAGGCCTCGCGCTGGAGCGACCCGGCGCCCATTTTGCTGCGCAATCGCCTGCTTGATGGTTTTCAGCGTGATGGTCGAGTGACTTTGCTCAGCACCGACGACAGCAACTTCCAGGCGGACTTGGAATTAGGCGGCGGTTTGCAGGCGTTTCAGACCGAGTATCAGGGCACCAGCGCCAGCGTGGTCGTGCGCCTGGATGCTTTATTGGTTCGGGGATATGACCAGCGAATCCTCGCCAGCAAACGCTTTGAAGTGCGCCAACCGTTGAGTGACGTGAAGGTGCCGGCGGTAGTGACGGGGTTTGGCCAGGCCAGTGATCAGTTGACGTCGCAGGTGGTAGGTTGGGCGGTTGAGCAAGGGCAAAAGTTAGCGCCGCCGGCGAGACCTTGAAGGTCCTGCGGACCTTATCGCTGGCATGCCAGCTCCCACAGAGACCGCGCTGTAACCTGTAGGAGCTGGCTTGCCAGCGATAAATTCTGGATTCACCCAAAGAACCAGTAGCAAACCCCGATGGCGCCCAGAACGCCGGCCAACTCGGCCAACAACGCACACCCCACCGCATGCCGCGCCCTCTGAATACCCACGGCACCGAAGTACACCGCCAGCACATAGAACGTGGTTTCGGTACTGCCCTGCACCGTCGCCGCGACCAATGCCGGGAAGCTGTCCACGCCGGAGGTCTTCATGGTTTCGATCAGCATCGCCCGGGCGGCGCTGCCGGAAAACGGTTTGACCATCGCGGTCGGCAGCGCATCGACGAAGCGCGTGTCCCAACCGGCCCACTCCACCAGATGACGAATCCCGTCCAGGCCGAAATCCAGCGCCCCCGATGCCCGCAACACGCCCACAGCGCAAAGCATTGCTACCAGATACGGCAGCAGATTCTTCGCCACGTCGAAGCCTTCCTTGGCACCTTCGACGAATGCTTCATAAACCTTCACTTTGCGCAGCGCGCCAATGATCAAAAACAGCATGATCAAGCCAAATAGCGTCAAATTTCCGAGGATCGACGACAAACCCGCCAGCGCGGCGGCTGACATTGTCCCCAGCAGCGCCATGAATCCACCGAGGGCGAGGGCGCCGGGAATTAGATACGCCAGCACCACCGGGTCCCAGACGCGCAGGCGTTGCATGAACGCCACCGAGAGAAAGCCAACGATGGTTGAGCTACTGGTGGCGAGCAGGATCGGCAAGAACACCAGCGTCGGGTCGGGCGCGCCTTGCTGGGCGCGGTACATGAAGATCGTCACCGGCAGCAGGGTCAGGGAGGACGCGTTGAGCACCAGGAACAGGATCTGCGCGTTACTGGCGATGGTGGCGCTGGGGTTGAGCTCCTGCAGGGCTTTCATGGCCTTGAGGCCGATTGGCGTGGCGGCGTTGTCCAGGCCCAGGCCGTTGGCGGCAAAGTTCAGGGTGATCAGGCCGATGGCAGGGTGGCCGGGCGGGACTTCCGGCATCAGGCGCAAAAACAGCGGACCGAGGGCCTTGGCCAGCCATTCGACGATCCCGGCTTTCTCGGCGATCCGCAGAAAACCCAGCCAGAGGGTGAGGGTGCCGAACAGCAACACCATGACTTCGACCGACAATTTGGCCATAGCGAAGATGCTTTCTACCATCGCCGCGAAGATCCCGGCGTTGCCGCCGATCAACCATTGCGCCAGTGCCGACACGGCAGCCACGATGAAAAAGCCAAGCCACAGGCCATTAAGCATCAGTCAAATCCCCCAAAAGATGCGCGAATGATAGCGGGGTGGCCAGAAACGACAAACCCCGGATTTCTCCGGGGTTTATCTATGCGCTACCAACTGTAGGAGCCGGCATGCTGGCGATTGTCGCGTCGCGGTGTAGCTGTCACACCGCGTTATCGTTCATCGCCAGCAAGCCGGCTCATTCAGCGGTCGTCAGTTCTTGGAAATCTCGCCAGCCGGCAGTTTTTCCTTGCTGCGCCAGTGCGGCAGCGAGTTCCAGTAGCGCTGGCCCTTGGCATCGTCGTACATGCCTTCCCAACGCGCGATGACCAGTACGGCCAAAGCGTTACCAATGACGTTCAGTGCGGTACGCGCCATGTCCATAATGCGGTCGACACCGGCGATGAACGCCAGGCCTTCCAGCGGAATTCCGACGCTGCCCAGAGTCGCCAGCAGTACCACGAAGGACACGCCCGGTACACCGGCAATGCCTTTGGAAGTAACCATCAGGGTCAGCACCAGCAGCAATTGTTGGCTGATCGACAGGTCGATGCCGTACAGCTGGGCAATGAAGATTGCCGCGATGCTCTGGTACAGGGTCGAACCGTCGAGGTTGAACGAGTAACCGGTCGGTACCACGAAGCTGCAAATGGCTTTCGGCGCGCCGTAGGCTTCCATCTTCTCGATCACACGTGGCAGCACGGTTTCGGAGGAGGCGGTGGAGTAGGCCAGCACCAGCTCATCTTTGAAGATGCGCATCAGCTTGATCACCGAGAAGCCAAACAGGCGGGCGATCAGGCCCAGCACCACGAAGGCGAAGAAGGCGATGGCGACGTAAACCAGGATCACCAGTTTCGCCAGCGGCAGCAGGGAGGCGAAGCCGAAGTTGGCCACGGTCACCGCGATCAGTGCGAAAACGCCGATCGGGGCGTAGTTCATGATCATGTGGGTAACTTTGAACATGCTTTCCGACACGCCCTGGAACATCTTCACCAGCGGCTCGCGCAGATCCGCTTGCAGGCTCGATAGACCGAGGCCGAACAGTACGGAGAAGAAGATGATCGGCAGCATCTCGCCGCGGGCCATGGCCGCGAAGATGTTGGACGGGATCAGGTTGAGGATGGTTTCGATGAACGCGTGTTCATGCTGAACCTCGGCGGCAGTCGCCTGGTACTTGGAGATGTCCACAGTACCCAGGGTGCTCATGTCGATGCCTGAGCCCGGGTGGAACACGTTGGCCAGCACCAGACCGACCAGAATGGCGATGGTGGTGACGATTTCGAAATAGATGATGGTTTTCAGGCCAATGCGCCCGAGTTTCTTCGCGTCGCCGACGCCAGCAATGCCGACGATCAGCGACGAGATCACGATCGGGATCACGATCATCTTGATCAGACGGATAAAGATATCGCCCGCCGGTTGCAGGACGTTACTGATCCACCAGGCTTTTTCGGCACTGAAATGGTTGAGCAGCGCACCAATTGCAATCCCCAATACCAGACCGATGAGGATCTGCCAGGCGAGGCTAAGCTTTGCCTTCTTCATATCTTTACCCTTACTTCAGTTTGACTCGAGCAGTGGCACGAAACGCATCGCTTGTGGCGAAAAGTCCTGTGCATCTGCCCCCGTATAAGGAGCCCCGGAGCGCTTGTTAGTGGCTCTCTGGCAGGCGAAAAAAGGCGCAACTATTCCGATGCAAGAGAGTGACGTCTAATGCCGTAAACGACTACCCTATGCCGAATCGGCATGAGGCTATTTTGCAGAAAGTGACGTCGCAAACAGTTCGAATATGACATTTCAGCAGGCATAAGTGCCGTGAACCGGCCATCACAGAGCAGGTTGATTGTTTTTTGATCAAGAGAATAGACGAGATATTTCGGGAAAATCCTACAACGGACGAAGAGAAGTCGCGGCCGCAAAAAGACCCCATTTCTCGATATACGGTTTGTTAAGAAACGGTATCTGGCGGGTTTACGCAGGAGGGAGGATTGAAAGAGTAACCTTTTTAGCTCGGCGCTTTGCGCGCACAAGCTCTTCGCAAGTTCGTCAAATCATGATGACTGGCGAACTTGCGTCGCAGCTTTTTCCTGACCCGGCCCTTGCGCAGGCACTCCCTGTACCCGTAGGTCACTCCACCCCTGAAACAGGTAGAACGTCCCGACCCCTTGGTCATGCGCCTTGCCTTCCTCGGGTGGCGCACTGTGAAAGAAGCAACGCTTCTTTCGTAGTTTCAATTCAGTTCAATACCAGTTTGGATCTTTTTTCAGCTGTTGCATTAGCAAATCCTGCATGCCCTGATCCGGTTGGCCGATAAAACGATAGTTGGCGTGCCGGGTCGGCGACTTGTCGGCCGGTAACCCTGTCGGTACTTCGACCAGCATGGCGTAGGCGTCCTTTTTGTCGAAACTGACGGCGACGATCAAGCGTTCATTGAGGCAGCTCTTTTGCGACTCGCAGAGCGGGCCCACCAGATACTTGTCGCCATCCTCTTCAACGGCATTCATCTGTTCGGCATCACCGGACAAATTCATCACCCATTCCGGCAAGCGCTCTTCCTTCTTCACAACGCCTTGCCAGGTTTCCCTGTATTGCGGGTCTGCGTTCAGCAACTCGTTGACCCGAGCCTGCCCATCATTGGCAGCGACTGCCATGGCACTACCGCCCAGTAGCAGGGCGGCTGCCATTGTTCTTAACGAACCGCTCATGTCTAACCTCGACCGCGACGGCCAAAGAAGAAGGAAGCAATGAACATCACCAGGAACACGACAAAGAGAATCTTGGCGATACCCGTGGCGGTGCCCGCGATACCACCGAAGCCCAGAACGGCAGCGACAATGGCAATGATCAAGAATGTGATTGCCCAGCTCAACATGGTGATTCTCCTTACGCTTCTATTTAGAGGTGTTGCATATCCCGGCGCAACGAGCGCGCCAAGTGTTTGAATTTAAAAAACCCAGCGTTCCTGACGAGGCATCTGATCCGCAGGCTGAGCCTGGTCGACATCCATCATTCGCATGGCGGCACTATCGGCCACGCCGCTTTTTGCAGCGCTGAAGTGAGTCTGGACTGGGCGCTCAAATGAGATGCGCGGGGCTTCTTGCTGTTGACTCTGCTCCCAGCGCAGGAATTGCTGACCGCCAAACAAAGTGACCAGCAGGGCAAAAACAGCAAAAAGCCCTTGCTGCAAATGCAGTGATGAAAGATGCAATTGGGCGGCACGTTGGCGAATCATCCTGGAGCTCCTCCCACGCGGGGAAATCGGTTGGGGGCATTTGTTTTTGCCCTGCGTTATCCAAGGTATTGCAGCCGTCATGCCAGATTTTTTAGATTAAAAAACCCTTGTAAATCAATCTGTTACAGATGTTGTGCAAAACGCTTCGTACGCATCCTGCACGATGGGCCCTCGCGCGGTCGTGCGATATGCACGATCTATCGCAGGGGTGTCGCAATATTTTTGAATTGAGAGGAGGGCGCAGATGTCAGAGATGAACGTAAGGCGTCTGCAGATGAGAGGCTTGCTTTGAAAAGCTCAAAAAATTAGGCGATTTCCGAAGGGCTACAGATAGCTACCCTGGCATGGCGGGAATGCATCAGAATAAACCATGCAACTTGCCCGATTTTTCCGGGGCTAACCAACATCATTCATATAAAGGAGCGTAGGAAAATGGAATCTGCCACTGAGCACCAAGGCCGTATTCTTTTGGTGGATGATGAGTCCGCCATCCTGCGAACCTTTCGTTATTGCCTTGAGGACGAAGGCTACAGCGTGGCGACGGCCAACAGCGCTACGCAAGCCGATGCGTTGTTGCAACGCCAGGTCTTCGACCTGTGCTTCCTCGATTTGCGCCTGGGTGAAGACAATGGCCTCGACGTGCTGGCGCAGATGCGCATTCAAGCGCCGTGGATGCGCGTGGTGATCGTCACCGCTCACTCAGCCGTAGACACTGCCGTAGATGCAATCCAGGCGGGAGCTGCCGATTATCTGGTCAAGCCATGCAGCCCGGATCAACTGCGCCTGGCTACCGCCAAGCAGCTGGAAGTGCGGCAACTATCGGCGCGCCTGGAAGCGCTGGAAGGCGAGGTGCGCAAACCCAAGGATGGCCTCGACTCGCATAGCCCGGCGATGAAAGTGGTGCTGGAAACGGCACGCCAGGTCGCCACGACTGATGCCAACATTTTAATTCTCGGCGAATCCGGCACCGGTAAAGGCGAGCTGTCCCAGGCGATTCACGGCTGGAGCAAGCGGGCGAAGAAGTCATGCATCACCATTAACTGTCCGTCGCTAACTGCCGAACTCATGGAAAGCGAGCTGTTTGGCCACAGTCGTGGCGCGTTTACCGGGGCTAGCGAAAGTACCTTGGGTCGTGTCAATCAAGCCGATGGCGGCACACTGTTTCTCGACGAAATCGGCGACTTTCCGCTGATTTTGCAGCCAAAATTGCTACGTTTTATTCAGGACAAAGAATACGAGCGGGTAGGGGATCCGGTTACCCGCCGCGCCGATGTGCGCATTCTCGCGGCGACTAACCAGAACCTGGAAGACATGGTTCGCGACGGCCGTTTTCGCGAAGACCTGCTGTATCGCCTGAACGTCATCACCTTGCACCTGCCACCACTGCGCGAACGCCGGGAAGACATTCTCAACCTGGCCGACCGTTTTCTGGCCCGGTTCGTCAAGGAATACGCCCGCCCGGCTCGGGGTTTCAGTGACGAAGCCCGTGAAGCGCTGCTTGGCTATCGTTGGCCGGGAAATATTCGTGAGCTGCGCAACGTGGTCGAGCGGGCGAGCATCATCTGTCCGCAGGAACGGGTTGAAATCAGCCATTTGGGCATGTCCGAAGCCCCGATCAATAACGCTCCACGCATCGGCGCCGCCCTGAGTCTCGATGAGCTGGAAAAAGCCCACATCGGCGCAGTGCTCGCCACCGCCGGCACGCTGGACCAGGCCGCCAAGACCTTGGGTATCGACGCATCGACGCTGTACCGCAAACGCAAACAGTACAACTTGTGAGTCGCCAGCGATGAAACTGGCGATGAAGTTGCGGACCCGGCTGTTTCTCAGTATTTCCGCGCTGATCACCGTCGCACTGCTCGGGCTTCTGCTTGGGCTCGTCAGCGTCATGCAGATGGCCGGGACGCAAGAAGCGCTGGTGCGCAACAACTTCGTTACCCTGGACGTGGGCTTGAAACTGCGCCAGACACTGGGTGATCAGCTGATCCTCATGCTCAGCGAACAACCGGATTCCGCTGCCTTCGACGCGTCCAAAAAGCGATACTTCGAACTGCTGGAGGAGGGCATTGCCCAAGAGCCATCGGGCATCGGCAGCGAATACGGTTTCAAGAAAGCCAAGGCGGATTACCTGAGCTTTATTCAGGCGTATGAGGTGTCGCCTGACCCCAAACATGTGCTGAGCGGCAACGACGAGCTCACCGAAAAATTTAATGCGCTGCGCAGTGGTTTGATCGCCGAACACAAGCGTGCACTGGACAACATCAACGACATCGAACGGCGCGCCCGTGAGCGCGCGCTGCTGATTGCCGGGTTGCTCGGCATGGTCGGGTTGGCGGTATTGATCATCGGTTTCGTCACCGCTCATGCCATCGCACGGCGCTTTGGGGAGCCCATTGAGGCCTTGGCGCAGGCGGCGGACCATATCGGCCAGGGCAAATTCGACGTCACGTTGCCGATCTCTTCGGCGGTGGAATTGAATCAGCTGACCCGGCGCTTCGGAATCATGGCCGAGGCCCTGCGCGAGCATCAGGCGACCAATGTCGATGAGCTGCTCGCGGGGCAGCAGCGTCTGCAAGCGGTGCTCGATAGCATCGATGACGGATTGCTGATGATCGATCGTGAAGGTCATCTGGAGCACCTCAACCCGGTGGCGCAGCGCCAGTTGGGATGGGACAGCGATCGACTCGGGCAAGGGCTGGGCACGGCGTTGGAGCGTCCCGAGCTCGATGAACAGCTGCAGCTGGTGCTGCGTGGCGGCACGCTGGAGCGAGCGCCGGAGGACCTGAGCATCGAAGTCGATGGTGAGTCGCGCTTGTTGACCTATAGCCTGACGCCGGTCAGTCATACCCAAGGCCATATTCTCGGTGCGGTGATGGTGTTGCACGACGTCACTGAACAGCGCGCCTTCGAACGGGTGCGCAGCGAGTTCGTGCTGCGTGCCTCCCATGAGTTGCGCACACCGGTCACCGGCATGCACATGGCGTTCGGCCTCTTCCGCGAACGCGCGCATTTTCCCCAAGACTCTCGTGAAGCCGATCTGCTGGACACGGTAAACGAAGAAATGCAGCGCTTGATGCAGTTGATCAACGACCTGCTGAATTTCTCTCGTTATCAGAATGGCCTGCAAAAACTGACGCTGGCGCCGTGCTCCATCGAGGACTTGCTCGAGCAGGCACAATTACGTTTTGCCGACGCTGCGGCAGTGCAGGGTATCGATCTGTTGGTGGAAGCGCAGGGGCCTTTGCCGCGTTTGCAGGCCGATCAACCGCAGTTGGACCGGGTGCTCGACAACCTGATCGACAACGCCCTGCGTCACACCTCGCCAGGAGGGCTGATACGCTTGCAGGCCCGGCGCCATGGCGACCGGGTGATCATCAGCGTCGAGGACAATGGCGAAGGCATCGCCTACGGGCAACAGGGGCGGATTTTCGAGCCTTTTGTGCAGGTCGGTCGCAAGAAAGGTGGCGCCGGGCTTGGCCTGGCGTTGTGCAAGGAAATCGTGCAATTGCACGGCGGGCGGATGGGCGTCTATTCCCGGCCGGGGCAGGGTACTCAGTTCTACATGGCGTTGACGGTATAGCGCACGTTTACGCTTCGTCATCCAGACGTCGCTGGGCTAACCGGCGACCACGGGTAATCAGTTCGATGAACTGCACCGCGCTCAAGGCATGGGCAAACAACCAGCCCTGACCAAACTTCACTCCTTCACTGCTCAGTAGTGCTGCCTGGGCTTCATGCTCGATGCCCTCGGCAATCACCTTGAGATGCAGTGACTGCGCCATGTGAATGATGTGCGGCGCCACGCCACTGCTTGCGGCGTCATGGCCCAAAGCATCGATAAAGGCTTTGTCGATTTTCAGGCAATCCACCGGCAGGGTTTGCAGATAGGCGAGGCTGCAATAACCGGTGCCAAAGTCATCGATCAGCACCTGATGCCCGACGTCACGCAAGGCTTGCAGGTTTTCCCGTGCCACCACTACATCGATCAAGCCCCGTTCGGTGACCTCAAAGGCAATTTGCTTCGCCGCGACCCGGTGCAGGGTCAGCAGGCGCGCCATCACCTGGCCGATGCGCGGGACCATGACATCACACGCCGCGAGGTTGACCGAAATGTACAACTGCGGATTCGCCCGCAGTAATTGCCCCAGCTGCTCAAGCAGGCGTTGCAGGACGAAGTCGGTCATCTGGCGGATTTGTCCGGTGTTCTCCGCCATCGGAATGAACAGATCGGGACTGGTCAGGGTGCCGTCCGGCCTTCGCCAGCGCAGCAAGGCCTCGGCCCCCACGCAGTTGCGGCTGTCGAGGTCGAAAATCGGTTGATACAACACCTGTAACTCGCCGCGACGTATCGCGCCTGTCAGCTCAGCATCCAGCGACTGGCGCTGACGCACCAGCAGAAACACCAGAAAGCCCACGCACGCGGCCAACACCAGGCTGGCCGGCAGCAACCACCACCACATCGGCGGAATATGCGCACCGCTGCGCGGAGTGATGAGCACCAGTTGGTACTCCGGGTTGTCAGTGGGCATGCGGTAAATCAACCGACGATGGGTGACTTGCAACGCATCGCGGCTTTTCGGTGGCCAGGCCTCGGTTGGCGGCCAGGCTTGCTCGACGCCTAATACCGGAATCGCCCGGGTACCGTGATCGAGTACCACCAGCAGGCTGCTTCCCGGTGACAGGTCGACCATGTCGGTCAGGTGCCCGCGAGATGTCGCCACGCGAAAATTGCCGCGCCCGAGCATCAGGGCGGCGCGATTTTCATCGGGTTCGGTGGTGGTGTTCAGCCAGTAACTGTAGGTGGGACCTTTGATGTCTGGCGGTCGTGCGAGAGACAAGCCTTCCTGGCGCGGCCGATTGGAACAGATTCGCGAGGCGTCCATATAAGCCGCTTCGTAAACAAAGCGGTAATTGAAGCTGACCTGCTGCAAGGTCGCGATCATTTCGTCGTCGCAGCCTCGCAGCGGCTGAGCCTCCAGATCGTCGAGGCTTTCGCGCAACTGGCCGAAAAGTTGCTCCAGGCGGGCGAGAAAGCGTTCGCCCTGGGCATTCATTTCCTGGCTTTCGTTCTGCTCGACCTGGTGTATCGCGACGAACAGGCTGCCGGCCAACAGCAGTGATGCGCTCAAGGCAGCAGCCAGCATCGCCAGAAACCAAGGGCGATAGAACCAACTACGAATCCTCACTCGAGCAGCAGTCATATGGAATATCCGGCGAATTACCAATGAGTTATAGCTGCTGGTTGAGAAAACGCCCGCACCGTCGAGCGGTCGTCATTATTTTGTCTGATTCAACACCTGTAGCAATGCTGCCGTTTGCGCGTCCGGCGTACCGTCGAAACGGGATGGTCGAAAGTGCATCTGAAAGGCTGCGATGACATGTCGGGTGGCTACGTCCAGTTCACCGGTTTGCGGTGTGTCATAACCAAAGCGGGCCAACTGTGTTTGAAACCAGCTGATGCTGGGCAGTTGTGTTTGGAACTGTGCCTGTTGTCGCGCGACGCTTTGCTCGTTTGGCCAGATGCCAATGCCCTCTTCCGCGAGGCGCTTCCAGGGGAACAACGGCCCCGGGTCCAGCTTGCGCAGTGGTGCAATGTCACTGTGGCCGATGATGCTGCGAGGGTTGATGGCGTAGCGTTTGCTGATGTCCTTTAGCAAGAAGATCATGGATTGGACTTGCGCATCGCTGTAGGGATACCAGAGGCGCCCGGTTGGCGTGTCGGTGAAACCCGGGTTGACGATTTCGATGCCGATAGAGCTGGAGTTCAGCCACGTCCGACCTTGCCATTGGCTTTCACCGGCATGCCAGGCGCGCAGGTTTTCGTCCATTAACTTGTAGATGGTTGCGTTCTTGTCGTCGCCGATCAGGTAATGGCTGCTGACCTCGCCGTGGGTCAACAACTGCAACGAGCGTTCAAGAGATGCATTTGTGTAATGCATCACCACGAACTGTATGCGGCTGTCGTGATTGGCCGAAACGTGACTGGTGTCGATACGGGGACCGCTGGCGCAACCGGCCAGCAGCATCAGTGACACGATGAGAGCGAAATATTTCATGGCGGAAGGCAATACACGCAGGACAGTAATGCAACAGTGTAACGTACTGCTCCGCGCACGTAGGTCTATCGCGATGATTTAAACAAAATGGAACAATTGCCGATCAGCCCAGTTCGACCCGGTTGCGTCCGGCATTTTTTGCTCGATATAGCGCCTGATCGGCTCTTTTCAGCGTCACATCGCTGTGTTCACCGGCTTTGAAAGTGGTCAGCCCCATGGACACCGTGATCGTCACCGGCTCACCCTTGAAGTGGAAAGGGCACGCTTCAACGGCGGCGCGCAGGGTTTCGAGCAGTTTCATGCCTGCGGCCGGCACCGTGCAGGGCATCAACAGCACAAACTCTTCACCGCCGAACCGGGCAATGAAATCTGTCCCGCGCAAGCGCTTGCGCACAACGGTAGCAATGATTTTCAGGACCTTGTCGCCCGCGAGGTGACCATAGTTATCATTGATACGCTTGAAGTGATCGAGGTCGAGCATGGCCAGCATCAGCGTGTTGCCGTGTTGCTGCCACTCGTTGATTTCATGATCAAGGCGTTCGCTCCAGGCTGCACGATTGGGCAGGCCGGTCAGCGGATCGATCAAGGCTTTCTGGCGCTGCTCCTCAAGATGTTCGCGAAAGCCCAGGGCTTCCTGCTCCATGTGGGCAACGCGTTCGGCCAGGCTCTGCAGGCGGGCCGCGACCTCTTGCTCACGCTCATCCCGCTGCTGGCGGTGTTGATCCATGGTGCCAAGCAGGCCTTCGAGATGGTTTTCCAACACATGCTTGAGGTCGTCCAGGTCAGCGGCTTCGTGCATGCTGTTCTGCAGACCGTCGACCTGCTCGCGGATTTGTGTATCCATCGCCTGTGCGGCAGAGCGATTGTCGGCGTGACCGGCACTGGCGGCTTGCAAATTGCTCTGGAACGACTCGAGGCGTTCGTTGAGCCGCTGCAAGTAAGCCTCGAATTCGTGCTGACCGCTGTCTGAGATCGCCAGCATCAACGTCGCAAGGTCATCGAGAATCGGCAGCAGTTCGTACCAGTTCAAGCCATTTTTCAGGCGATCGCGCATCGATTCAGCTTGCGGGCGATGACGCTCGGGCAGCGCCAGGTCGTCGAGTAGACCCAACAGTGTTTCTTCGATGTGTTTGGCCACCGAGCTATAAGAAGGCTCAGGCGAGTCCGGCAAGGCATACAGCACATCGTGGTCGGATTGCTCTGGATGGATGGTGTCCACGGCCATCACGGAGGGAACAGGCAGGCTGTCCAGTATGACGGTTCGAGTCAGTTCATCGGGGTTAATGCCTTCAGTCGTAGGCGCTGAAGTGGATGGAGAGTGCGCCGCGTCCTTGGGTTGCTGGGTTTCCAGTTGAGCCAGTGGCTCAAGTGTTGGGGCAGGGTCCGGCTGAGGTTCTGGAACGGGTGGAGCAAATACCGCAGCAACGGGAGGCTCTGGCGCCTCGGGCAATGATTGCGGCGAGTGATGTTCGATAGCGGCAGGGTGTTCGGCCGCAGGCTTCGTGTGAGGCTCATGCGCGATTGGTTGAAGATCGACGATGGAGGGCGATGTCTCGCCAGCCGTAAGGCCTTCAGCAGACTGGGCGAGGGAGGGTTGCGCCGATGGGGCGGCGGCTGGAGTTGTCTCCTCCTCGGAATCACGGTGCCCGAACAACCGCTGCAACAAGCCTGGTCGACTGGATTCCGCCGGGCTCTCCAGTTGACTCAGGGCTTTGCCTTGCAACCCGCTCAGTTCACTGAGCAGCAATGGGATCTCGCGAGCCTGGCTGACGCGGTTATCCAGCTGTTTGGCGAAGTTCTTGAGGGGGCGGCGCACTTCTCGCGGTAGCGGTAATTTTTGCAGCTGAGTGACCAGGGCGGTCAGCGCGGCGCTGGTCTGATTAACTCGGGTTTCACGACGCTGCTCGGAATCCAGGACGGCCTTTTCCAGGCGCGGGAGCAGGGCGGCCAGGCCGGCATCCATGTCGTCGGTGCGCACGACTTCGCGCATTTCCTTCATGCATTGGTCAACCGCGCGGTCCGTACCTTCCGCAGCCAGGGTGCTACGCACCAGCCCACGACGCAACAAGTCGAGCCGGGCATCCCAGCGACGTTCGAGTTTTTCCTGTTGTTCGATGCTTTTGAGGTATTTCTCTTTCCAGCGCTGTGTTTCGTCGCTCATTCAGGGGTTCCGCGAAGGGCAGGACTCAACGCGGGGAATGCATCAGCCGTGAGCGAACCCGGCAGACGTATCTCTACCGCGACCGGCAGGTGATCGGAAATGGGTTGGGCCAGCACCTCGACCTTTTCAAGGGTCAGACTCGGGCTCAGAAGAATGTGGTCCAGGCAACGCTGTGGGCGCCAGCTGGGGAATGTCGCTTCCAGTTGCGGGGCCAGCAGGCCGAGGTCGCGCAACGGAGAGTTTTGCAGCAGGTCACTGGCATGGGTGTTCATGTCGCCCATCAACACTTGGTGTTTGTAGCCACCAATCAATTCGCGGATGTAAGCCAGTTGCAGGCTACGGGCGCGAGCGCCCAGTGCGAGGTGCATCATCACCACGACCAAGGCTTCCGGGCCTTCGCCGAAGCGCACCAGAATCGCCCCGCGACCCTTGGGCCCCGGCAACGGATGATCTTCAATCGCCCACGGACGCAGGCGGCTGAGCACGCCATTGCTGTGCTGGCCGAGTCGACCGAGATTGCGATTGAGTTGTTGATACCAGTAGGGAAAAGCGCCGAGCTGCGCCAGGTGTTCGACCTGATTGACGTAGCCGGAACGCAGACTGCCGCCATCGGCTTCCTGCAAGGCGACCAGATCGAAGTCGCCCAGCAGGCTGCCGATTTTTTGCAGATTGTCCCCGCGCCCGATATGCGGTAACAAGTGTTGCCAGCTTCGGGTCAGGTAATGCCGATAGCGCTCGGTACTGATACCGACCTGGATGTTGAAACTGAGCAAGCGCAGACGGCTATCTGCGGGCAGGCCCGTGGATTCCAGGTGATGTTCGTTGACCCGCGGATCATGCAGGCCAACGACGCGTTCAGTTCCCCAGCGGCGCATGGCAGGCGTCTCGCTTAGTTGGCGGCAGCCTTGTTAGCCGCTCGCTCTTGATCGACCAGTTTATCGGCCAGTTGCAGGGCTTGTTCAGCTCCGCCGGCAGAACCCACGTCAAAACGGTATTTGCCGTTGACGATCATGGTCGGAACCCCGGTGATTTCATATTTCTTGGCCAGTTCGCGGGCCTTGTTGATCTGGCCCTTGATGGCGAAGGAGTCGAACGTGGCCAGGAACTTGTCCTTGTCTACGCCCTGAGTAGCCAGGAAGTCCGCCATTTCGTTCTTGTCGACCAGCTTCTTGTGTTCTTTCTGAATGGCATTGAACACCGCAGCGTGCACCTTGTGCTCGACACCCATGGCTTCGAGGGTCAGGAACATTTGGCCGTGCGCGTCCCAAGGGCCGCCGAACATGGCAGGGATGCGAACGAAATTCACGTCGGAAGGCAGCTTCTCGACCCAAGGATTGATCACTGGTTCGAACGCGTAGCAGTGCGGGCAGCCGTACCAGAACAGCTCTACTACTTCGATCTTGCCAGGCACGGCAACCGGAACCGGATTGCTCAGTTCAACATAAGGGGCAGCGGGTGCTTCGGCGGCCTGGGCAGTCATGCCGAACAGGCTGGCAGCGACGAGTGCGGCGCTGATGATCAGATTACGCATGCTTTACTCCTGGACAAATTTTATCGCCTCGCGCGACCTGTTTTCAGACAGGTCATGGCGGGCCTGAGTTCTGTAGTGTAACGGCAGCGGCCACAAAAAAGGGCGGCCAAAGCCACCCTTTTTATACTTGCTGCGACGGATTAATCGAGCGTTAACGTTGCAGGAGATGTACGTCCCGATCAACGCCCGATTCGCCGATCTTAGTGCAGGCCCTGAATGTAGCTGGACAGTGCGGCGATGTCTTCGTCGCTCAGCTTTTTGGCAATGCTTTGCATTGGTTTGGTATCGCCGTCGTTGTTGCGACCCCCTTCTTCCTTGCGGAAGTCGGTGAGTTGCTTGGCGACGTATTGAGCGTGTTGTCCACCGAGATGCGGGAAGCCGGCGGCCGCGTTGCCTGCGCCGTTTGGCGAGTGGCAACCGGTGCACGATGGCAGGCCTTCGGCAAGGTTGCCGCCGCGGAACAGGGCTTCACCGCGAGCCACGATTTTCGGGTCGGCGGCGCCGACGCTGCCTTTCTGGCTGGCGAAATAGGCGGCGATGTCCGCCAGATCCTGGTCGCTCAGGTTGGTCAACAGGCCCGTCATTTCCAGAACGGTGCGCTTGCCCGACTTGATGTCGTGCAGCTGCTTGGTCAGGTAGCGTTCACCTTGCCCTGCCAGTTTTGGAAAGTTTGGCGCCATGCTGTTGCCATCCGGGCCATGGCAGGCACCACATACGGCGGCTTTTGCCTGGCCTGCGGCGGCGTCACCAGGTTTTACTGGCTCACCTGCAGCATGGGCAATGCCGGAGATTCCCACGGTCAACAGCAGACTCACGATCAATTTGTTCATCAGCTAATCCAACTACGGCTAAGGGTTAAAGAGTTATGGACCGGGATCACTCGCTCATCCAGTGGATGATGGCCTGGTAATCCTCGGCACTGCAGTCCATGCACAAACCACGCGGCGGCATCGCCTTGAAACCCTGGGTCACGTGTTGCACCAGCGTCTCCATACCTTTCGCCAACCTCGGCGTCCAAGCTTCCTGATCGCCCTTGCGGGGCGCCATGGGTAGTTGGCCGGAATGACAGGCACCACAAACACGGTTGTACACAGCTTCCGGATCCTGTGTAGCCTGAGCGCTGTAAAGCGGCATCAAGACACCGGCAGCTAGCAGCCATTTCGTCATAAAACGACCTTTTCAGGGTTGAGAGCGTGCTGCGTTCTAATGCGCAATCAAGGTCTGTCGCTCTCGTGAACTTCATCCTACGCTGGGACAAAGCGCACACAAAATCTGCGGCATTATATACTGGCGTCACTGAAACGGAAGCGACACTGCTTGCCGCGCCCATTCCCGGCGCCTCCCACATCGGAAATCCCATGCAACTCAAGAATCCCATCCTCGGTCTGTGCCAACAGTCCACCTTCATGCTCAGCGCCGCCAAAGTCGACCAATGTCCGGATGACGAAGGTTTCGAAGTCGCCTTCGCCGGGCGTTCCAACGCCGGCAAGTCCAGTGCGCTTAACACACTGACCCATGCCAGCCTGGCGCGTACCTCGAAAACTCCGGGTCGCACTCAGCTGTTGAACTTCTTCAAGCTAGACGATGAACGTCGTCTGGTCGACCTGCCGGGTTACGGTTATGCAAAAGTACCGATTCCGCTCAAGCAACACTGGCAGCGCCACCTGGAAGCGTATCTGGGAAGCCGCGAGAGTTTGAAGGGTCTGATTTTGATGATGGACATCCGTCATCCAATGACCGACTTCGACTTGTTGATGCTCGATTGGGCGGTTGCCAGCGGTATGCCGATGCACATTCTGCTGACCAAAGCGGACAAGCTGACTTACGGCGCGGCCAAGAATACGCTGCTCAAGGTTCAGTCGGAAATTCGCAAGGGTTGGGGCGATGCCGTCACGATTCAGCTTTTTTCGGCGCCAAAACGCATGGGTCTGGAAGACGCCTACACTGTATTGGCAGGCTGGATGGAACTGGCGGACAAGGGCGCCGAGGTGGGCGAGTAAAAGCTACAGGCAAAAAAAACCCCGGACTTCTTATGGGGAGGGGGAAGTTCGGGGTCCAAGTTCTAGACCGCTAGGGCGGGGTCCAGATATCTGCCAACACTTAACACAACATAGGAGCATCGAAGGGCTTCACCAGCCATTCAGTAACTCTGAGTAGCGAAACCCCGGATTAGTTCAGAATATTTTCTAACGTCTTTGGAATAAGCCAAAGCGTTTACTGGACTAAATGCCTTATGCCTCTTCCGCCGCGGCACTTTGCCGCAGCAGAGCGCGCATTTCAGACGGTTTAGTGCGCCTCATCCCAATTATTTCCAACACCAACCTCAACCAGCAGCGGAACATCCAGCTTCGCCGCGCCGCTCATGTGCAGACGAATTTCCTCGCTGACCTGGTCGACAAGGTCTTCACGCACCTCAAGTACCAATTCATCGTGCACTTGCAGGATGACCTTGGCATCGAGGCCGGAAGAGGTCAGCCAGTTATCCACTGCGACCATGGCTTTCTTGATGATGTCCGCCGCGGTGCCCTGCATCGGGGCGTTGATCGCCGTGCGCTCGGCAGCGGCGCGCTCTTGCGGTTTGTTGGAGTTGATCTCCGGCAGGTACAACCGGCGGCCGAAGAAGGTTTCGACGAAGCCCTGATCTGCCGCCTGCGCACGGGTGCGGTCCATGTACTCGCGCACGCCGGGATAACGGGCGAAGTACGTATCGATATAGGCCTTGGCGGTCTTGGTGTCGACCCCGATGTCTTTGCCGAGCTTCTGCGCGCCCATGCCGTAGATCAGGCCGAAGTTGATCGCCTTGGCGCTGCGGCGCTGGTCGGAGGTCACTTCAGTGAGTTCGACCTTGAACACCTCGGCGGCGGTTGCGGTGTGCACGTCCAGATTGTGGCGGAAGGCGTTCATCAGGCCTTCATCCTTGGACAGGTGCGCCATGATCCGCAATTCGATCTGCGAATAGTCCGCCGCCAGCAGTTTGTAGCCGGTCGGTGCGACGAATGCCTGACGGATGCGACGCCCTTCAGCGGTGCGTACCGGGATGTTCTGCAGGTTCGGATCGCTGGAGGACAGACGACCGGTGGACGCCACGGCTTGGTGGTACGAAGTGTGGATGCGCCCGGTGCGCGGATTGATCTGTTCCGGCAAGCGATCGGTGTACGTGCTTTTCAGCTTGCTCATGGAACGGTATTCCATGAGCACTTTAGGCAAGCGGTAATCGTCCTCGGCGAGTTTGGCCAGCACCTCTTCGGCGGTGGACGGCTGGCCCTTGGCGGTTTTCTTCAGCACCGGCAAACCAAGCTTCTCGTAGAGAATGACGCCGAGCTGCTTGGGCGAACCCAGGTTGAATTCTTCACCGGCAATTTCGAAGGCTTCGCGCTCAAGCGCGACCATCTTGTCGCCCAGTTCGATACTTTGCACGCCGAGCAGGGCAGCATCGACGAAAGCGCCCTGGCGCTCGATACGCGCCAGCACTGGCACCAGAGGAATTTCGATGTCGGTCAGCACACTGGCGAGGCTCGGGATCGCGTTCAGCTTTTCGAAGAGTGTCTGATGCAGACGCAAAGTGATGTCGGCGTCTTCGGCGGCATACGGGCCGGCCTGTTCCAGGGCGATCTGGTCGAACGTCAGCTGTTTCGCGCCCTTGCCGGCGATGTCCTGGAAACTCACGGTGGTGTGATCCAGGTACTTCAGAGCCAGGCTGTCCATGTCATGGCGAGTGGCCGTGGAGTTGAGCACGTAGGACTCAAGCATGGTGTCAAAGGCAATGCCGCGCACGGTGATGCCGTTGGCCTGATCGCCGCCGATGGCGCAGTTGGCCAGTATGTTCATGTCGAACTTGGCATGTTGGCCGACCTTGAGCTTGTTCGGATCTTCCAGAATCGGCTTGAGGGCGCGCAATACGGTGTCACGATCCAGTTGCTCGGGTACACCGATGTAGGAGTGCGTCAGCGGAATGTAAGCCGCTTCATTGGCCTGCACGGCGAAAGAAAGACCCACCAATTGCGCCTGCTGCGCGTCGATGCCGGTGGTTTCGGTGTCGAAGGCGAACAGCTTGGCGTTGTTCAGTTTCTCCAGCCAGACGTCGAAACGAGCCTGGTCGAGGATGGTTTCATAAGCGGCCTCAGCAACGGCAACCGGCGTTTCGGCCTCGGTTGCGCTGAACAAATCAGCGACTGGCGCAGGCTCGGCGGCACTGCTCAGCTCGAGACGCTTGGCGTCGCGATCGAGGTCGTTCAGCCAGCTCTTGAATTCCAGCAGGGTATACAGCTCGTAGAGCTTGTCCGGATCTTCCGCACCCATTTGCAGGTCATCGAGGCCGATGTCCAACGGCACGTCGACCTTGATGGTCGCCAATTGATAGGACAGGAACGCCATTTCCTTGTGTTCTTCGAGCTTGGCCGGCAGGGTCTTGGCGCCGCGAATCGGCAGGGTTGGTACGATGTCGAGTTGCGCATAGAGCTCGGTCAGACCGCCATTCACCCCCACCAATAAACCGGAAGCGGTCTTAGGACCGATACCCGGAACGCCCGGAATGTTGTCCGAAGAATCGCCCATGAGTGCCAGATAATCGATGATCTGCTCGGGAGCGACGCCGAATTTCTCCTTCACGCCCTCCACGTCCATGCTGCTACCGGTCATGGTATTGACCAAGGTAATGTGGCCGTCGACCAGTTGCGCCATGTCTTTGTCGCCGGTGGAGATGATCACCGGGCGATCGGCAGCCGCGCTGCTGCGGGCCAGGGTGCCGATCACATCATCGGCCTCGACGCCTTCGACGCACAGCAGCGGGAAGCCCAGCGCGATCACGCTCTGGTGCAAGGGTTCGATTTGCACGCGCATGTCGTCTGGCATGCTCGGACGGTTGGCCTTGTATTCGGCGTACATGTCATCGCGAAAAGTCCCACCCTTGGCGTCGAACACCACGGCGAACGGACTGTCCGGATACTGCTTGCGCAGGCTCTTGAGCATGTTCAACACGCCCTTGACCGCACCGGTCGGCAGGCCTTTGGAGGTGGTCAGCGGTGGCAGCGCGTGAAAGGCGCGGTAGAGGTAAGAAGAACCGTCCACCAGGACGAGGGGGGCTTGGCTCATGAGCAGGATCAACCTTTTCGGCGGGTCCGGCGCTAGAATAGCGGGACCGTTGACGACAAAGGGACAAGGTTATCATGCGCACACTAAATCGCCTGTTGCTGGCTGGCTTGTTTGCAATCACACCGTTGGCCGTGATGGCGGCGGACGATGCGCCATCACCGGAACCGGATGTAACCATTCGCACGGAAGGCGACAATACGATCAAGGAGTACCGCCAGAATGGCTTCCTGTACGCCATCCAGGTCACTCCCAAGGGCGGCAAACCGTACTTTCTGGTACGTGCGGACGGAACCGATGCAAACTTTATCCGCTCGGATCAGCCGGATATGCTGATTCCGTCGTGGAAGATCTTTGAGTGGAAATAGTTTCTTAATTTCAATCGGCGCTGGCCCTAGAGCGGCGCCCGTACTGGCAGTTTAATCATGTCTGTGTTCACCCCCCTGGCTCGGCCCGAGCTGGAAGCTTTTCTCGCCCCTTATGGCCTCGGCCGCCTGCTTGATTTCCAGGGGATTGCCGCCGGTAGCGAAAACACCAATTTCTTTATCAGCCTGGAGCAGGGCGAATTCGTCCTGACGCTGGTTGAGCGCGGCCCGGTTCAGGAGATGCCGTTCTTCATCGAACTGCTCGATGTGCTGCATGAAGCCGACCTGCCGGTGCCGTACGCCCTGCGCACCACCGACGGCGTGGCCTTGCGCGAACTGGCTGGCAAGCCTGCGCTGTTGCAGCCACGCCTGGCTGGCAAACACATCAAGCAGGCCAACGCGCAACATTGCGCGCAGGTGGGCGATTTGCTGGCACATCTGCACCTGGCCACCCAGGCCGGAAACATGATCAAGCGCAAAACCGATCGCGGTCTGGACTGGATGCTGGAAGAGGGCACGCAGTTTCTGTCGCACTTGAATGACGAACCGCGAGCGCTGCTGCAGCGGGCGCTGGACGAAATCACTCAGCAGAAAGAAAAAATTCTGGCGCTGCCACGGGCAAATATTCACGCCGACCTGTTCCGCGATAACGCGATGTTCGAAGGCACGCACCTGACCGGGTTGATCGATTTCTACAACGCCTGCTCGGGGCCAATGCTCTACGACGTGGCGATTGCCTTGAATGACTGGTGTTCGGACGACGATGGTTTGATCGACGGGCCACGGGCTCGGGCGTTGCTGGGAGCTTATGCGGCACTGCGTCCGTTCACCGCTGCCGAGGCAGAGTTGTGGCCGACCATGCTGCGGGTGGCATGCGTGCGGTTCTGGTTGTCACGCTTGATTGCGGCGGAGTCTTTTGCAGGGCAGGACGTGTTGATTCACGATCCGATGGAGTTTCAGTTGCGCCTGGCGCAGCGGCAGAAGGTCAATACACCGCTGCCTTTCGCGCTCTAAACGCAAAAAATCAGATATGCGTAACTCTGTAGGAGCCGGCTTGCTGGCGATGGCCGTTAGCGATAACGCGTAGGGACACGGATAAACGCAGCGCCCTTGAGTCCATCGCCAGCAAGCCGGCTCCTACAAGGGCTGTAATCTTTTTTGGGGGTTACAACGACTCCAGGCATCCCGCCAAATCATTCCCCAATTTTTCCAATACCTGCTCGTAGCCCTGGGCAGTCGCTGGCGTGTAACCACCCAGCGCATCCAGTTCCGCCAGTTTCACCGGCAGGCCTGCCACCAGGGTTTCCGCCAGGCGTGGGCGCAGCGGTGGTTCGCTGAACACGCAAGTCTTGCCCACTTCCTGCAAACGCGCGCGCATGGCCGCCACGTGTTGGGCGCCGGGTTGCACTTCGGCCGCGACACTGAACACGCCGGCGTGCTTGAGGCCGTAGGCGTCTTCGAAATAGTCGAAGGCTTCGTGGAACACGAAGTAGGGTTTGCCCTCAATTCCAGCCAGACGTTTCTTCAGTCGCAAATCGAGCGCATCCAGACGTTCATCGAAGGCTTTGAGGTTGCTCTGATAGCGCACGGCATTTTCCGGATCGGCCGCACTCAGGTCGGCTGCCATTTTCGTGGCGATGACGCGGGCATTGATCGGTGACAACCACAAATGCGCATCGAGGGTGCCCGGACGGTGATCGTGGTCATGCTCGTCGGCTTCTTCGGCATGGGAATGGTTGTCTTCGGCGAAATGGCGAAGCTTGAGGCCGGGTAGATCCTGCACGGCAACGCTTGGCAGCGTACGACCATTGAGCACGCGCGGCAGGAAACCTTCCATGTCCGGTCCGATCCAGTACAGCAAATCCACCGATTGCACCTTCCGTACGTCGGACGGGCGCAAGGCGTAGTTGTGAGGTGAGGCGCCGGGTGGAAGCAAGACTTCCGGAATCGCCACGCCGTCCTGCACCGCGGCAGCGATCAGCTGCAGGGGCTTGATACTGGTGAGGACCTTGACCTCGGCTTGGGCTGAACCGATCAGCAGAAAACTTGCGAAAAATGCGACAAAGATAGGAAAAAGTCGGGGCACGATGACTACTCGAAGAGGCGAGAACGGGTAACATAATAACGTCTCTCACAAAACTCGTCGCCGCCCATGCCTAAAACACCGATTGCCAGCCGTCCTCACGACCACTCTCATTGCGTCCACAGCGCTTTGTCCGAGGCCGATGCCCTGTGCGCACGCCAAGGGCTGCGTCTGACCGCTTTGCGTCGGCGGGTGCTGGAACTGGTGTGGCAAAGCCACAAACCGTTGGGCGCCTATGACATCCTCGCCGTGCTCAGCGAGCAGGACGGCCGCCGCGCCGCGCCGCCGACCGTGTACCGCGCGCTGGATTTCCTCCTGGACAACGGCCTCGTTCACCGCATTTCCTCGCTCAACGCCTTCATCGGCTGCAATCACCCGGAGCACGCGCATCAGGGGCAATTCCTGATTTGCCGTGACTGCCACGCCGCCATTGAACTCGAACAGAAATCCATCAGCGACGCGATCATCCACAGCGCCAGGGATGTCGGGTTTATCGTCGAAGCCCAGACCGTCGAGGTGATTGGTCTCTGCTCCGGTTGCCAGGGGGCTTGATGAGCAATGCGCTGATCCGTCTCGAGCAGGTTGCCGTCACGTTTGCCGGGCAAAGTGTGCTGGATAACATCGGGTTGAGCGTCGAGCCGGGGCAGATCGTCACCCTGATCGGCCCCAACGGCGCTGGCAAGACCACCCTGGTGCGCGCCGTACTCGGCCTGTTGAAACCGGACAGCGGCACTGTCTGGCGCAAGCCGAAACTGCGCATCGGCTACATGCCGCAAAAACTTCACGTCGATCCGACCCTGCCACTCTCGGTGCTGCGCTTCTTGCGCCTCGTACCCGGGGTCGACCGTGCGATGGCGTTGTCGGCACTCAAGGAAGTCGGCGCCGAGCAGGTGATCGACAGCCCGGTGCAAAGTGTTTCCGGTGGTGAAATGCAACGTGTGTTGCTCGCCCGCGCCTTGCTGCGCGAGCCTGAACTGTTGGTGCTCGACGAGCCTGTGCAAGGCGTCGACGTGGCCGGCCAGGCCGAGCTCTACAGCCTGATCACCCGGCTGCGTGACCGCCATGGTTGCGGAGTATTGATGGTTTCCCACGATTTGCATCTGGTGATGAGCACTACCGACCAGGTGGTGTGCCTGAATCGCCACGTCTGCTGCTCCGGCCACCCTGAGCAGGTCAGCGGCGATCCGGCCTTCGTCGAGTTGTTCGGAAAAAACGCACAGAGCCTGGCGATCTATCACCACCATCACGACCACGCCCACGATCTGCACGGTTCGGTGGTCAAGGCGCCCGCGTCGGGCCATAACCATGTCCACGGAGATAGCTGCAAGCATGGCTGATTTTCTGCTTTACGCCCTGCTTGCAGGTCTGGCTCTGGCGGTGGTCGCGGGACCGCTGGGTTCTTTCGTGGTCTGGCGGCGCATGGCCTATTTCGGCGACACCCTGTCCCACGCGGCGTTGCTGGGTGTGGCGCTGGGCTTCCTGCTGGATGTCAGCCCGACCGTCGCGGTCACTGTAGGCTGCTTGCTCCTGGCGGTGTTGCTGGTGACATTGCAACAGCGCCAGCCGCTGGCGTCTGACACGCTTTTGGGAATTCTCGCACCGAGCACCCTCTCTTTGGGGCTAGTGGTACTAAGCTTCATGCACGAAGTGCGGATCGACCTGATGGCCTATCTGTTCGGCGACCTGCTGGCGATCAGCCCGACTGATCTGGCCTGGATTCTCGGCGGCAGCGCGGCCGTCCTGGCGTTGCTGGTTGCGTTGTGGCGACCGTTGCTGGCCATCACCGTGCACGAAGAACTGGCCCGGGTCGAAGGCCTGCCCGTGGCCGGGTTGCGCATGGCGTTGATGCTGCTGATTGCCGTGGTGATTGCCGTAGCGATGAAAATCGTCGGTGTATTACTGATTACTTCGTTACTGATCATTCCGGCGGCTGCGGCACAACGTCACGCTCGCTCGCCGGAGCAGATGGCACTGGGCGCGAGCCTGTTGGGCATACTCGCCGTATGCGGCGGGCTGGCGCTGTCCTGGTTCAAGGACACCCCGGCTGGTCCATCGATCGTGGTGGCCGCCGCCGCACTGTTTCTGCTGAGTTTTGTTCTGCCCCGTCGAGGGGTGTAGACTTGCTCGTTTTTTGCGCAAATAGAGAGTCGCAGGAATGAAGTTTGCCTCCCGTTATCTGCTCCTTGTCGCATTTTCTTTGCTGCTGGGCGCTTGCCAAAGCACGCCACCGGCGGCCACCGAGGTCCCGGATGCGCGGGCCACGGCCATTGCACAGCTTGAGCAAAGCCTCGCCAGCAGCGAATTGGCCACGGCCGAAGGTCAGCTGGCGGCGTTGCAGGCCGAGTCGCCGAATGATCAATCCCTTGAGCAATACCAGCGTCAACTGGCCGAAGCCTATTTGATGCGCAGCCAGATCGTGTTGCAAAAAGGCGATGTGAATGCCGCCGCCACGGCCCTGGCTCGTGCCCGTGCGCTGATGCCCAAAGCTCCGGCGCTGACCGGTGGAGTCAACGGCTCAATCGCTCAAGCCCGCAAGGCTGAGCTGGAAAAAGCCGAAGCCGCCCTCAAAGCTGCAGAAGCCCAGCCAAAGGCCAAGGTCATTGACCTGACGGCCGAAAGCACCACGGTTGCTTTGAACATCAACGATATGGCCAAGCTGCGTCGACAACTGGATGCCATCGCCGCCGATGTGGTGAATTTTCAATGTGATGTGAGCATTCAAGCGCCGCGTACGGACGACTATCCGTGGTTGGCCAACTTGCTGACCAAGCGGGTGAAGAAGCTTGATCCTGAGTTTGATCTGAAGCTGGAGCGGCAGATTATTCGCAGCGTTCCAGCGCAGATGGTGTTGAGTCGGCGTAAACCTTAAAAAGAAAAGATCGCGGCCTGCGGCAGTTCCTACAGAGTGTGGTAATTACTCTGTAGGAGCTGCCGCAGGCCGCGATCTTTTGCTTTATTAAGCCGGAATCGCTTTAGCCTTCGGCTCCCGATCCCAAACACGATGCTGCCCGATCGCCGCGAAAAACGGCTTGGTCAACTTGCCATTCGTGCCCACGATCAACCCCGCATCAGCCTCCAGCTTCAACACATCCAGCAACTGCTTCGCTTCGCCATGCAGTGCGATCGCTTTCAAGTGTTTGTAGGCCTCAAGCAGGTAGTGCAACGCCACGCCATCGGCGCTCAGCGCCTTGATCGACGCCGCGCCACCGGGTACGAACACCGCGTCGAAGGCAATGGACGGCATGCCCTCCATCGATGCATCTACCGGCAACATTTTGCCGTCAGCAGTGGTGACCGGCGCCGAGGTAGGGCCGAGCAATTTGGCGTGCGCACCTTCGGCTTCCAGCGCTTTTTTCATTGCATCAATCGCTGCACCATCAACGCCATTGGCCGCCAGTATGGCCACTTTCCGGGTTTTGATATCGCCCGGCAGCAAGTTGGCCTGGCTCAGGGCGGGCGAACGCTCCAGAGAAATCTTCGGTACGTCGACGGTTCCGGCTTTTGGTGCGGGCAAGCCGAGGTTCTGCGCCACGCGCTTGGCCAATTCCAAATCAATGTTGGCGAGGATCTCGTTCACTTCACGCGCACGGATGAACTCCCGCTCAACTTTGCCCAGCTCAAAGCTATAGGCGGAAATGATGTGCTCTTGCTCATGCTTGCTCATGCTGTGGAAGAACAGCCGCGCCTGGGAGAAGTGGTCGCTGAACGACTCACTGCGCTGGCGGATCTTGTTGGCGTCAATACGTTCCGGATAACTCTCGAAGCCGCCGTCCTGGGCAGCGGCCGGCGTTTCTTTCGGCCAGCCGCCGTCGATGGAATTCGGTTCGTAGGAGGCGCGGCCCTTATCGATGGTGGTGCGGTGCAACGCATCCCGCTGTCCATTGTGGAACGGCGCCACCGGACGGTTGATCGGAATTTCGTGAAAATTCGGTCCACCGAGTCGGCTGATCTGCGTATCGGTGTAGGAAAACAGCCGGCCTTGCAGCAGCGGATCGTTGGAGAAATCGATCCCCGGCACGATATGCCCCGGGCAAAAGGCGACCTGCTCGGTTTCAGCGAAGAAGTTGTCCGGGTTGCGGTTGAGCGTCATTTTCCCCAGCGGCGTAATGGGAACGAGCTCTTCGGGAATAAGCTTGGTGGGGTCGAGGATGTCGAAGTCGAAGGCGTGTTCGTTTTCCTCCTCGATCACCTGGACGCCCAGTTCCCATTCCGGATAGTCCCCCATCTCGATGGCTTCCCAGAGATCACGACGGTGGTAATCAGTGTCTTTACCCGCCAGTTTCTGCGCTTCGTCCCACACGAGAGAGCAAGTGCCGGCTGTAGGACGCCAGTGGAATTTGACGAAACGCGATTTACCTTCGGCATTGATCAAGCGGAAGGTATGCACGCCAAAGCCTTGCATGCTGCGCAGGCTTTTCGGGATGGCCCGGTCGGACATGGCCCAGATCACCATGTGCGCTGATTCCGGGACCAGAGAGACAAAGTCCCAGAACGTATCGTGGGCCGAGCCGCCGGTAGGAATTTCGTTGTGCGGTTCGGGTTTTACCGCGTGGACGAAATCCGGAAACTTGATGGCGTCCTGGATGAAAAATACCGGCATGTTGTTGCCCACCAAGTCGAAGTTGCCTTCGTCGGTGAAGAACTTCACGGCAAACCCTCGTACATCGCGCACGGTATCGCCTGAACCACGGGGACCTTGCACAGTAGAAAAGCGTACGAATACTGGTGTTTGCTTGCCTGGATCTTGTAGGAAACCTGCTTTGGTCAGTACGGAATGATTCTCGTAGGACTGGAAGAAACCATGGGCACCGGTACCGCGGGCATGGACGATTCGCTCGGGAATGCGTTCATGGTCAAAATGCGTGATCTTTTCACGCATGATGAAATCTTCCAGCAGTGACGGCCCGCGGGCACCTACTTTCAAGGTGTTTTGGTTATCCGCAACCTTCACGCCCTGGTTGGTGCGCAAGGCCTGGCCGGTGGCGTCGGAGCGGAAATTTTCCAGGCTTTCGAGTTTGGTGTTGGTGTTGCTGCGGTCCGGGGTATCGGTCCCGGCCAGTGCGCTCTTGGGGGCGGCAGGCTTTTTCGTGCTCATCAGGCGTAACTCCTCGGGGTATTTTCGAGATGCTTATGTAGTGACTGATGAGGTTTTTAGCCGTTCCTTTTATCTGACCTTTGATCGCGTTATTGCCAAATGACTGGATGAATGCGAAATAAATGCTAAGAACCTCTATACGGACAGGCTAAAATGCGCGCCCGGCTAACCGCTGATCCTTTTCCAACGCGCCCCACAAGGTTCGCTACGTGATCGAGTTTCAAAACGTCCATAAAACCTACCGCGTCGCCGGTAAGGATATCCCCGCCCTGCACCCGACCAGTCTGACGATTGAGAACGGTCAGGTGTTCGGCCTGATCGGCCATTCCGGTGCGGGAAAAAGTACCCTGCTGCGTCTGATCAATCGCCTGGAGAACTCCAGTGGCGGCAAGATCTTCGTCGACGGCGAAGAAGTCACCGCGCTCGATGCCAACGGCCTGCGCCGTTTTCGTCAACAGGTCGGGATGATCTTCCAGCACTTCAACCTGCTGGCGTCCAAGACCGTTGCCGACAACGTCGCGCTGCCGCTGACGCTGGCCGGTGAAATGTCCCGCGCAGAAATCGACCAGCGCGTTGCCGAATTGCTGGCGCGGGTGGGTTTGTCCGACCACGCCAACAAGTATCCGGCGCAACTGTCCGGCGGGCAAAAGCAGCGCGTCGGCATTGCCCGCGCCCTGGCGACCAAGCCGAAAATTCTGCTGTGCGATGAAGCCACCAGCGCCCTCGACCCGCAAACCACGGCGTCGGTCCTGCAATTGCTGGCTGAGATCAATCGTGAGCTGAAGCTGACCATCGTGCTGATCACCCATGAAATGGACGTGATCCGCCGGGTCTGCGACCGGGTCGGGGTGATGGACGCTGGCGTGATCGTCGAGCTCGGTTCGGTGGCCGATGTGTTCCTGCATCCGAAACACCCGACCACCAAGCGCTTCGTACAAGAAGACGAGCAGATCGACGAAGGCGAACAGCGCGATGACTTCGCTCACGTGCCGGGTCGCATCGTACGTCTGACCTTCCAGGGCGAAGCGACCTACGCGCCGCTGCTGGGCACCGTCGCTCGCGAAACGGGTGTGGACTACAGCATCCTGGCCGGTCGTATCGACCGCATCAAAGACATCCCTTACGGCCAACTGACCCTGGCCGTGACCGGCGGTGACATGGAAGCGGCCTTCGCCCGCTTCACCGCAGCCGACGTCCACATGGAGGTGCTGCGATAATGGAAGCCCTGACCACATTCTTCGCCAACATCGACTGGTTCGAGATCTGGCTGGCCACCGGCGACACTTTGCTGATGCTCGGCGGTTCGCTGTTATTCACCGTATTGCTGGGCCTGCCGCTCGGCGTGTTGCTGTTCCTCTGTAGCCCGCGTCAGTTGCTCGAGGCCAAAGGCGTCTACGCGATGCTGTCGCTGGTGGTGAACATCCTGCGTTCGCTGCCGTTCATCATTTTGCTGATCGTGATGATTCCGTTCACTGTCCTGATCACCGGCACGTCCCTCGGTGTCGCGGGCGCGATCCCGCCGCTGGTAGTAGGCGCTACGCCATTCTTCGCACGACTGGTGGAAACCGCGTTGCGTGAAGTGGATCGCGGCATTATTGAAGCGACCCAGTCCATGGGCGCAACGACGCGGCAGATCATCACCAATGCCTTGCTGCCTGAAGCCCGTCCAGGCATCTTCGCGGCGATTACGGTGACAGCCATTACACTGGTTTCCTACACGGCAATGGCCGGTGTAGTCGGCGCGGGCGGTCTGGGTGACCTGGCAATCCGTTTTGGTTACCAGCGTTTCCAGACTGACGTAATGGTGGTCACGGTGGTATTGCTACTGGTGCTGGTGCAGGTTCTGCAAACCGTCGGCGACAAACTGGTTGTCCACTTTTCTCGTAAATGACAAATGAGCCGGCCATTCGCTGGCGGGCGCCAAACGGGCGCCGCAAGCGGGCACCCACAAGGAGTTAGCTGAATGAAAAAACTACTCGTCGCATTCGCTGCTGTTGCAGCCTTTTCCGCCCACGCCGACACCCTGACTGTCGCGGCGACCCCGGTCCCACACGCGGAAATCCTCGAATTCGTGAAACCGACGCTGGCCAAAGAAGGCGTCGACCTGAATGTCAAAGTCTTCACCGACTACATCCAGCCGAACGTGCAGGTTGCCGAGAAACGCCTGGACGCCAACTTCTTCCAGCACCAGCCATACCTTGATGAATTCAACAAGGCCAAGGGCACCAACCTCGTTTCCGTCGCTGGCGTGCACCTGGAACCGCTGGGTGCTTATTCCAGCAAGTACAAGACCCTGGAAGAGCTGCCAAGCACTGCCACCGTGGTGATCCCGAACGACGCCACCAACGGCGGTCGTGCGCTGTTGTTGCTGGCCAAGGCTGGCGTGATCCAGTTGAAGGATGCGAACAACATCCTGTCGACCGTCAAGGACATCACCGTCAACCCGAAGAACCTCAAGTTCCGTGAACTGGAAGCCGCCACTATCCCGCGCGTGCTGACCCAGGTCGACCTGGCGCTGATCAACACCAACTACGCGCTGGAAGCCAAGCTTGATCCGGCCAAGGATGCGCTGGTCATCGAGGGCAGCGACTCGCCTTACGTGAACATCCTGGTTGCCCGCCCGGACGACAAGGACAGTGCCGCGATGCAGAAACTGATTGCTGCGCTGCACAGCCCGGAAGTGAAGGCGTTCATTCTTGAGAAGTACAAAGGCGCGGTCGTGCCGGCGTTCTGATCTGACGCTGTAACAAAAAATGGGGCGCATTGAATGCGCCCCTTTTTTTTGCCTGAAATACGGACCCTGTAGGGGCCCGGCTTGCCGGCGATGGCGTCCTTGAGATCGCCATCGCCGGCAAGCCGGGCTGCTACAGGTTTCGCGGTGTTTTTACTGACGCTTGAGCATCACCGGCAACTGCGCCACCAACTTCACATTGTTCAACGGCGCGCGAATGAATCCTCGCTGGGTGCCGTCCGGTCCGATCACCGCAAGATTGCCGCTGTGGTCGACGGTGTAATTCGGCTTGCTGGTGTCCGCCGGAATGAACGGAATGCTCACGGCATTGGCGACTTTTTGCAGTTCTTCGATAGACGTCGGTGTCAGGCCGATGAACTGCGGATCGAAGTAGCCCAGGTATTGCTTGAGTTGCTTGGGCGTATCGCGATTCGGGTCGACGCTGACCAGCACGATCTGCAACTTGTCCACAGCCTCAGGCGGCAACTCGCTTTTGATCTGGCGCAGTTGGGCGAGGGTGGTCGGGCAGATGTCCGGACAGAAGGTGTAGCCGAAGAACAGCAGGCTCCACTTGCCTTTCAGTTCGTTGATAGCCACAGGCTTGCCGTCCTGATCGGTCATCGTCACGTCCGGCAGGTTGCGGCTTTGTGGCAGCAGGATGATGCCCGCGTCGATCAGAGCCGTCGGATCGCCCTGGCCTTTGCCTGAGAGCACTTTATTGATGGTCAGGCCCAGGACCAGCGCGATCAGGGCGACGAGAATGAAGACGGTTTTCTGGGTTCGGGTCATAGGTTCAACAATAAGTAGTGGTCTACGAGCAGGGCGATGAACAGCAGGAACAAGTAATAAATAGAGTACTTGAACGTGTTGATCGCCGCGTGCGGCCGAGTGCCACGGTACAGCACCACGGCCCATTGCAGAAACCTCGCGCCCAGGCCGATGGCGCAAATCAAGTAGAGCAGGCCACTCATATGGATTACGTACGGCATCAGGCTGACGGCCAGCAACGCGCCGGTATAAAGCAGGATATGGACCTTGGTGTAATGCTCGCCGTGTGTGACCGGCAGCATCGGAATGTCGGCCTTTGCATATTCCTCTTTGCGGTGGATCGCCAGTGCCCAGAAGTGCGGCGGGGTCCAGGCGAAGATGATCAGCACTAGCAGCAATGGTTCGGCGCTGACGTGTCCGGTCGCGGCGGTCCAGCCGAGCAGCGGCGGGGCGGCACCGGCCAGGCCACCGATGACGATGTTCTGTGGCGTCGCGCGTTTGAGAAAACCGGTGTAGACCACCGCGTAACCGAGCAGTGAGGCGAGGGTCAGCCATGCGGTCAGCGGATTGGTGAACGCCAGCAACAAGGCCTGACCAAGCAACGCCAGCACCAGGGCAAAGGTCAGTGCGGCGGCCGGTGACACCCGACCTTCGGCCAGTGGCCGTTTATGGGTGCGGGCCATGACGGCATCGATCCGCCTGTCCACCACATGATTGACCGCTGCCGCGCCACCGGCGCACAGGCCTATCCCCAGGTTGCCGAATACCAGCACGGTCCATGGCACCCCGGCGCGGGTCGCGAGGAACATCCCCACCAGCGAGGTGATGAGCATCAGCACCACCACTTTCGGTTTGGTCAGTTCCAGGTAATCACGCCAGATCGCCTGACTGTGACGTTCGCCGATCAGAATCGCCATGGCATCTCTCCTTTTATTGTTATGGGCCCGGCTGAATGTTTACGCGGGCTGAAGCGCCAGCGTGTCGGCTGCTTGACCCGAACCAGGCTGGTTCGCGCGTGATAATTGACCAGCACCATCGTCAGCAGCAGCGCGGCGCCACCGGCGTTGTGCGCGACGGCCACTGGCAGCGGCAGATGGAACAGCACGTTGCTGATACCCAGGGTGATTTGCGCGGCGAGGGCAATCAGTACCAGGCCCGCCAGGCGCGTCATGCCGACGACTTTCAGTTGCCAGGCCAGACCGAGCAGCACAAGGGTTACCAGCAGTGCGCCAATGCGGTGAGTCAGGTGAATCGCGGTGCGGGCATCGCTGTCCAGTTGTCCGCCGAGGTAATTCGGGCCGATGTGTTGGGTCAGATGAAAACCATTCGCGAAATCGGCAGGCGGCAGCCATTGGCCGTGGCAGGTGGGAAAGTCGATGCAGGCTACGGCGGCGTAGTTGGAGCTGACCCAGCCACCGAGGGCGATTTGTCCGATCACCAGCAACAGCCCGGCAGTCGCCCAATACTGCAAACGCCGTGGAACGGTCAGCGCCGGCAGCACGCCGGACAGGCGCAGGGTGAGCAGAAACAGCAGGCTCAACGTGGCGAATCCGCCGAGTAAGTGCCCGGTAACCACTTGCGGCCATAGCTTGAGCGTCACCGTCCACATGCCGAACGCGGCTTGGCCGAACACCACCCCTAGCAGGAACAACGGCAATTTCACCGGTTGTCCTGGATGCCGACGATGAACCCAGGCCCGCCCGGCCAACACCGAGATCAGCAACCCGAGCGTACCGGCGAAGTAGCGGTGGATCATCTCGTTCCAGCCCTTGTGCGCTTCAACGGGCGTATCCGGAAAATGCAGTTCGGCATGGGCCAGTTGGGCTTCGCTTTTCGGCACGCTGATGAAGCCGTAGCAGCCCGGCCAATCCGGGCAACCGAGGCCGGCGTGGGTCAGGCGAGTGTAGGCGCCGAGCAACACCACAATCAGTGCCAGCAAGGTGGCAAACAGCGCGAGGCGAAATCCAGGTTTGGCCATGACGATGCCCTTATCCGATGTTCGACAGTTTCAGCAGGTGACGCAGGTCGTTGAGCAGGTCCTTGCCCTTGACCGACGGGTCGTAGCGCAGCACCAGGTTGCCGTGGGGGTCGATGATCCACAGCTGCGGCACGGCCTGGTCACCTGTGGCCTTGCTGAAAGTGGTCAGGTCCATGGGATAGCGTTGCAATTGCGGATATTCACGAGTGAGCTTGGCGTCGTAAACAGTGCTCAGAGGTTGTGCCGCCGCCAATGCGTGACTGGCCCGCCCGGCATCGCGACCGAGACCGATCTGGACCTGCCGTGCCAGGTACACCAGTTGCTGGCAGTCCACCGAACAATCCTTGGGCGCCGTCACCAGCAATTGCCAGCGCTGTTCCTCGGCTTGCACCCCAAGGTCGGCGCGGGTCTGGCCGTTGCCGATCAGTTCGCCGTGATAACTGCGGCCTTCCGGCACCCAGAACTGCAATTTGTACATGCCGGTGGCGAGGATCATCGGACCGATCACCCCGAGCAGAATCAACAGCAGCTGCAAACGGCCCTTGCGCCGGTTCGCCGGCGTTTTCGCCTCAGACATGCTGGGTGGATTCATGGCCGCTCCCATGGTGTTTCTCCTTTGCGTTGTGCCAGCCGAGGTAGAGATAAAGACCGAGCAGGGCGATCGACATGGCGAACCACTGCACGGCATAAGCGATGTGTTTTTCCGGGCCCATGGCGACCACAGGCCAATCCGCCTGATAGGTAGCGGCTCCGGTTTCTGCGCGTAATTCGTAGGCGAAGCCTTCGCGGTCGAGGGCGGTCCAAAGCTTGGCCGGTTCGACGGCGGTAATCAGTTGAGGCCAGGCCGTAGTGCTCGGGTCCGCATGCAATTGAAAAGTCGCACCTGGAGACACGTAGACCCAGGCGTCGAGGCTCAAGGCGTTGGTCGGCGTGGTGAATTGCGGGGGAGTGCGACGGTCCGGCCATGGCAGCCAGCCGCGATTGACCAGCAGCCACAACCCGGTGGCTTGATCCTGAAACGGTTGTAGCAACTCGACCCCGACCTTGCCGTCGCGCTGGCGGTTATCCAGCAACAGACTGTGGGCGGCGTCGAACTGGCCGTGCAGGCGTACCCGGCGGAAGGCTGGGTCTGCGGTGTGTTGCAGCTCGGTGCTGGCCATCGGTTCGGCTGCCCGACGCTCGGCGTAGCTTTGCAGCAGCGCGCTTTTTTCCGCGCCCCGACTTAATTGCCAGAACCCGAGTGACACCAGCAACGGCAGCAACAGCGCTACCACCAGCGTCGGCACAATGCCCGGCCGAAAGCGCTTCATGGCGTCGCCAGAAAGTCGGTCATCGCGATAGCTATACTCAAGTGCATCGCTTTTCCCCCGGAGTCTCACCATGCTCAAAGCAGCCATCGTCCTGATGCTGATTGCCACGGTTGTCAGCCTGTTCAGCGGCCTGTTTTTTCTGGTCAAGGACGACAGCAGCTCGAACCGCCTCGTCATTGCCTTGAGTGTCCGTGTCGCTCTGGCCGCCATTACCGTCGGCTTGATTGCCTGGGGTTTTTTCAGCGGCCAGTTGGTGTCACATGCGCCGTGGTAGCGCTCAGAGTACGTAGACGAAAACGAACAGCCCGATCCACACCACATCCACAAAGTGCCAGTACCAACTCGCCGCCTCGAAACCGAACTGGTGCTCGTTGTCGAAGTGCCCGCGCATGATCCGCATCAGCATCACGAACAGGATGATGGTGCCAATGGTCACGTGGGCGCCGTGGAACCCGGTAAGCATGAAGAACGTCGCGCCGTAGATGCCCGAACCAAGGGTCAGGCCCAGTTCGTGATAGGCGTGCATGTACTCTTCAGCCTGAAAGCCGAGGAACGCGCAGCCCAGCAAAACAGTGATCGCCAGCCAGAGTTTCAACGCGCCGCGATGGCCCTTTTTCAGCGCGTGGTGGGCGATGGTCACGGTGACGCTGGAACTCACCAGCAGCACGGTGTTGAGCAGCGGCAGGCCCCAGGGGCTGATGACGTCTTTGGGGGGCGGGAATAGTTTGGAATCCGGGTTGTTCAGCAGTGGCCAGGTGAACTCGAAGCTCGGCCACAGCATATGCGCAATGCCTTTGGCGCCTTCACCGCCAAGTGCCGGGCCGGAGACGTGACGCACATAAAACAGCGCGCCGAAGAAGGCGATGAAGAACATCACCTCCGAGAAGATGAACCAGCTCATGCCCCAGCGGAACGAGCGGTCCATCTGGGCGCTGTACAAGCCGCCGCGACTTTCCTTGATCACCGTGCCGAACCAGCCAAACAGCATGTAGGCCAGCAGCAGGCCACCGACGAAAAAGATCAGCGGGCCGTGGGATTCCGGCCGCGCCGCTTTCAGATCGTTGAACCAGGTGGCCAGGCCGAATACGGTGACGAACATCCCGACCGTGGCGATGATCGGCCATTTGCTCTGGGCCGGGACGTAATAGTGTTCATGAGTTGCCATTTATTGTTCTCCTTATCGGGCACGCTCAACCGCCAGTGTTTACAGCGACCGGTGGATGTCGGGCGGTGATATCGAACAGCGTGTAGGACAGCGTCAGGTGCTTCACATCCTTGGGCATGTCACGGTCAACGATGAAACGTACCGGCATCTCAATCCGTTCACCGGGCTGCAGCACTTGCTGGGTAAAACAGAAACATTCGGTCTTGTGGAAATAAGCCGCCGCCGCGCTCGGTGCGATGCTTGGCACTGCCTGGGCACTCATCGGTTTGTTGGTGGGGTTGTGGGCAATGAAGATCATCTCGTTCACCGCCCCGGGGTTGGCTGTCAGCTCATCGTGCCTGGGATAGAAATCCCAGGACATGTCGGCGGAGTTGGTCGACAGGAACTGCACGCGAACCTGACGTGAGGTATCGACCGTTTGCTCACCCTCGTACTGCCCGGCAGTCTTGCCGTTGATGCCGAACGCCTTGCACATCACGTCGTAGATCGGCACCAGGGCAAACCCGAACACAAACATCGCCACCACCACCAGCAACAGACGAGTGACCAGCTTCTTCATCGAAATTGAATCAGCCATGACCTATGCCCTCTACCGAGAACCCTGTGGGAGCTGGCTTGCCAGCGATGGCTGCATGCCTGACACACCGCGGTGATCCCATCGCTGGCAAGCCAGCTCCCACAGGAATTTCCACAAGGCAGAAAGTGTTCATTTCACTTCCGGCGGCGTGGTGAAGGTGTGATACGGCGCCGGTGACGGAATGCTCCACTCCAGGCCTTCAGCCCCATCCCACGGTTTGGCCGGTGCGGGCGGGCCGCCGCGAATGGTCTTGATCACGATGAACAGGAAGAACAGCTGCGTGGTGCCAAACATGAACGCGCCAATCGACGACACCATGTTGAAGTCGGCGAATTGCAGGTTGTAGTCCGGAATCCGCCGTGGCATCCCCGCCAGCCCCACGAAGTGCATCGGGAAGAAGGCCATGTTCATGCCGATGAACGACAGCCAGAAGTGCAGCTTGCCGAGGGTTTCGTCGTACATGTGGCCGGTCCATTTCGGCAGCCAGTAGTAGGCCGAGGCGAAGATCCCGAAGATCGCGCCCGGCACCAGCACGTAGTGGAAGTGCGCAACCACGAAGTAGGTGTCCTGGTACTGGAAGTCCGCCGGAGCGATGGCCAGCATCAACCCGGAGAAACCGCCGATGGAGAACAGGATCACGAACGCCACGGCGAACAGCATTGGCGTTTCGAAGGTCAGCGAGCCTTGCCACATGGTGCTGGCCCAGTTGAACACCTTCACGCCCGTCGGCACTGCGATCAGCAGCGTGGCGTACATGAAGAACAGCTCACCCACCAGCGGAATGCCGACCACGAACATGTGGTGCGCCCAGACGATGAACGACAGGAACGCGATGCTCGCCGTGGCGTAGACCATCGAGGTGTAGCCGAACAGCGGCTTGCGCGAGAAGGTCGGGATGATCGAGCTGACGGCACCGAAGGCCGGCAGGATCATGATGTACACCTCGGGGTGGCCGAAGAACCAGAACACATGCTGGAACAGCACCGGGTCGCCACCACCAGCAGCACTGAAGAAACTGGTACCGAAGTGGATGTCCATCAGCATCATCGTCACGCACCCGGCCAGTACCGGCATCACCGCGATCAGCAGGAACGCGGTGATCAGCCAGGTCCAGACGAACAGCGGCATTTTCATCAGCGTCATGCCGGGGGCGCGCAAGTTGAGGATGGTCGCGATCACGTTGATCGCACCCATGATCGAACTGATCCCCATCAAGTGGATGGCGAAGATGAAAAAGGTCACGCTTTCCGGCGCGTAGGTCGTCGACAGTGGCGCGTAGAACGTCCAGCCGAAGTTAGGACCGCCGCCGGGGGTGAACAGGGTCGACACCAACAGGATGAACGCCGCCGGCAACAGCCAGAAGCTGAAGTTGTTCATCCGTGGCAGGGCCATGTCCGGCGCGCCGATCATCAGCGGGATCATCCAGTTGGCGAGGCCGACGAAGGCTGGCATCACCGCACCGAACACCATCACCAGACCGTGCATGGTGGTCATCTGATTGAAGAATTCCGGCTGGACGATTTGCAGTCCCGGCTGGAACAGCTCGGCGCGAATCACCATCGCGAACGAGCCGCCGAGCAGGAACATGGAAAACGCGAACCAAAGGTACAGCGTGCCGATGTCCTTGTGGTTAGTGGTCAGCACCCAGCGCATCAGGCCTTTGGCGGGGCCGTGGGCGTGGTCGGCATGACCATGGTCATCGATGACGGCGCTCATGGCCTTTCTCCTGTCAACGAATGGGCTCGGCGGGCCGGGGCATACTGCCCCGGCCGGTTGCTTACGTGCGCAATAGACCGGGTCATTTGCTTTCCGCCTGTTTCAGCTCCAGCACTTCTTTCGGAGTGACCATGTCGCCCTTGTTGTTGCCCCAGGCGTTACGTTCGTAGGTCACGACCGCCGCGATATCGACTTCCGAGAGCTGCTTGCCGAACGCCGCCATCGCGGTGCCAGGCTTGCCGTGGAAGACAATGCTCAGGTGGCCTTCTTTTGGCCCGGTGGCGATTTTGGAGCCCTTGAGTGCCGGGAACATCGGCGGCAAGCCCTGGCCTTCGGACTGGTGACAGGCCACGCACGTGGTGTGATAGATCTTGTCGCCGCGCTCTTTGAGTTCGTCGAGGGTCCATTCCTTGCTGGTGAGCTCCTTGAGCTGCGCGGCTTCCGCCTTGCGCTCACCCAGCCATTTTTCGTAATCGGCCTTTTCCTTGACCTCGACCACGATCGGCATGAAGCCGTGGTCCTTGCCGCACAGCTCGGCGCACTGGCCACGGTAAATGCCGGGCTTTTCGATGCGGGTCCAGGCTTCGTTGACGAACCCCGGGATCGCATCACGCTTGACCGCGAAGGCCGGCACCCACCAGGAGTGGATCACGTCGGCGGACGTCACCAGGAAGCGCACCTTGGCGCCAATCGGCAGCACCAAAGGCTTGTCGACCTCGAGCAAATAGTGCTCGTTCTTGGCTTCCTTGTTGTGGATCTGGTCGGCGGGCGTGGCCAGGTTGCTGAAAAACTCGACGTCCTGGCCCAGGTATTTGTAATGCCACTTCCACTGGTAGCCGGTGACCTGGATATCGATATCCGGCTCACTGGCGTCGTACATCTTGATCAGGGTCGCCGTCGCGGGCACCGCCATGGCCACCAGAATGATGAAGGGCACGATGGTCCACATGATTTCGACGGTGGTGCTTTCATGAAATTTTGCCGCCACCTGCCCGGTCGAGCGGCGGTGCAGGATCATCGACCAGAACATCGCGCCAAAGACGATGATGCCGATCACTACACAGATCCAGAAAATGGTCATGTGCAGGTCAAAAACAGCGTGACTGATTTCAGTCGCTCCAGGCGCCATATTCACAGTCCAGGCCGCTTGCGCCTGGCTGAAAATCGACCACAACAGGAGGCCCATCCAGACATGTGGATGTCGCATCATTGCGGGTTCCCCTTATCGTTCTTGTTATCCCGCCGGCTTTCACCTGCGGCAAGGGAGCGGCTGTTTCAGACTACGAACTTGAATCGCCGGGCCTTGCTGCATATGCAGTCGGGCGTCATCAGCTAACTCCATTCCAACCCGAGTATAGACAGCGACTCTCACCTCGCAATGTGAAGGCGTAAATCAAATGAAACAGCATTAACTTGCATTGCAGGTCACGAATGGAGAAGGATGCAGACGAGTGGTGGCTAATGGATATAACGACGACGTCTCAAGGATGAAATAATTATGACAAAAGCGTCTTAGCAAATTTCGTAAGCCAGCTAAGTTATGTCTTCCCTATTTCATTGCCTTGTTTCCTGGAGTTTTCATGAACACCGCCGCATTGCGCGAGCAGATCCAAAAAGCCCAACAACACGAAGCCGAAACCGGACTGCTGACTCGTCAGCTGGAAAGCAAACTGCCTCATTTACACCCGGCGATCCAATTGCCGGAGAACGACGCCAATGGCGTGCTGACGCGTTTTGTCGCCGCTTATATCGATGAAGTTCCTGATCTGCTGGATGCAGCCAATGAAGTCGCCAGGGAAGCGGGTATCGAGTCACAGATCAAACCGGTGCTGAAAATCGCCGAACAGTACTTCCTCCAGCCGCCCGCCATCATGGCCGGGCACGTCGGGCTCGACAGCCTGCTGGACGAAGCCTATCTGGCGCACCGTTTTGTCGAAGAGGTCAACGACCTGTACATCAAGCATTTCGGCCAGCCACTGATCCCCTTGGACATGACTGTCGCCAACCTGATTGCCCACCAATTGATCGGTGAGGAATTTGCCAACCAACTGGACGAGGCGGTGCATCACGCCATTGACGAGATGCTCGACGAAGACAGCTTTGCACTGGAGTCGGTGGAAGCCTACCGCGAGAAGCTCAGCAGCCCGGACACCGGCGCCGCGTGGAAGCGTTGGCCGTGCATGTCACGCCGTCTGGGCGTAGGCCTGGAGCTGGATCAGCCGGTAGCATAAGCGCAGATTTCTGTGGGAGCTGGCTTGCCGGCGATGAACGATGTGGTTTTCAGGTCAACCGCGTTATCGTTCATCGTCGGCAAGTCGGGCTCCTGCAAGGCTTATCCGATTGAACCCACTCCGGCGGTGGTGCGCATCCGCCCTTCAAGCCGACGTTTCAACCCCCGCGCCTCAATCAACAGCTTCGACCCCTTCGCCGCATTCGCCCGCCCCCATTCCTCCAGCAACTCCAGGCACGCATGATCGATGTAGCTCAGATTATTGAGCGGCACATGCACCGTCGCGCCGGCAGGAATGCTGCCCAGTACCTGTGTCAACGCCGGCACCTTGAGAAAGGTCGCTGCACCCACAAGCCGCAACTCCATTTCGCCGTCCTGTGGCAAGTCGATCAGACTTATCTTCAATCGCGAGGCTTTCCACGCCAGTTTGGCCAGGGTCAGGCCGAAGCCGATCAGCACGCCGGTCAGCAAGTCAGTGAATATGATCGCCAGCGCCGTCGCGGCGTAAGTGAACATCGGCATCCGGCCGTAACGCCCCAACCCCCGAAAGACCTTGAGATCCACCAGTTTGAATCCCGTGTACACCAACACGCCGGCCAGGCTCGCCACCGGAATGCTTTGCAGCACACTCGACAGCAACAGCACGAACGCCAGCAGCCACAACCCGTGGAAAATCGTCGAGTACCGGGTAGTGGCACCGGCCTGCACGTTGGCCGAACTGCGCACGATCACACCGGTCATCGGCAACGCTCCGAGCAATCCGCAGAGCATATTGCCGACCCCTTGGGCTGACAGTTCGCGATCAAAATCTGAACGCTCGCCGCTGTGCATACGGTCAACTGCGGCGGCCGAAAGCAGGGTTTCTGCGCTGGCGATAAAGGCCACTGCGAACGCTGCGATCAGCAATGTGGGGTCAGCCAGGTTCAGCAAGTCCGCCGGTTTCAGCCAGTCAATCGCTTCGGCCAGGTTGGCCGGGACTTCCACTCGGTTAACCTGCAACGCCAGGGCCAGGCTGGCGACAGTGGCGAGCCCGACCCCAAGCAGCGCGCCGGGGACGAAACGCAGGGCATGTGGGCGCAATTTTTCCCACAGCCACATCACGGCGATCGTCCCCAGCCCGAGCAGACCGGCCTGCCAACCTAACGAAGGCAAGGCTTGAGCCACGGCACTCGGGAACGCTGCAAGGTTATCCATCCCCGAAGGTTTCGGCGCGGCGTCGAGCATCACGTGCACCTGGGACAAGATGATCAGCACGCCAATACCAGCGAGCATGCCGTAAACAACGGCTGGCGCCGTCACTCGAAACCAGCAGCCCAGTTTCAACCGGCCGGCCACCAATTGCAGAAAGCCCGCCAGCAGCAGGATCGGCCCGAGCATGACCACACCATGCAGGCGCACCAGTTCGAACACCAGCACCGCGAGTCCCGCCGCAGGGCCGCTGACTTGCAGAGGCGAACCGGCCAACCAGCCCACTACCAAACCACCGATGATCCCGGTGATCAGGCCTTTTGCCGGGGGAAGTCCCGAAGCGATCGCGATGCCCATGCACAAGGGCAGGGCGACCAGAAACACAACCACCGAAGCCAATAACTCCCGTGGCAGAACAGCTTTGAGTTGCGAAGCACGCATAATGATTCTCCCGAAGTTTTCTTCAGGCATGGCAAAGCCAGGCTGCCTGATCGGCAGCCACGGCTAACCCACACGGGGGATTTTTAGGAGTATTTAGAAGCGCGCTTTAGGCGTCGCCACCGGTATTGGCAGACTGCCATTGAGCGGCAGGAAACAACCTTGATCAGCGTCGTAGGCTTTGATTTCGCTGGTTTCGATGTTGTAGACCCAACCATGGATAAACAACTGACCATTGGCCATGCGCGAAGCCACCGATGGGTGAGTGCGCAAATGCTGCAATTGGGCGATCACATTCTCTTCGGTGAGGATGTGCATGCTTTCGCTTTCGTTCGCGCAGTTGCAGTTGTCCTGGACCATGGTTTTCGCCACTTCGGCATGCCGCAGCCAGGCTTTGACCGTGGGCATTTTTTCCAGGCTTTGCGGGTTGAGTACTGCGCGCATCGCGCCACAGTCGGAATGCCCGCAAATGATGATGTGATGCACGCCGAGGGCCAGCACGGCGTACTCGATAGCTGTGGAAACACCACCGTTCATTTGCCCATACGGCGGCACGACGTTGCCAACGTTGCGAGTGACGAACAAGTCGCCGGGGGCGCTTTGAGTGATTAACTCAGGAACGATGCGCGAGTCGGCGCAGGCGATGAACATGGCCCGCGGCCGCTGGGCGGTGGCGAGTTTTTTGAAGAGTTCTTCCTGTTGCGGAAAGATCTCGTGATGAAAATGCAAAAAGCCGTCAACGATATGCTGCAGCGCTGCATCGGCGGTTTCCGCCTCGGGTTGGGCTGAAGCCGACGCAGCCAACGGCTGTTTATCCTTGTCACTCATGATTCATCCTCTTTGGCGGAGTCAGGGGAATTTTCCCGTTTGTCCGGTGTGAAGCCAGTGGCTGGTTAAAAAACATCCAGGTCAATGGTCTCGACCCGTCAGTCACTCGATGAACAAGGTAGCGGCCGAATCTTAATTCAAACTGAATCAATCGCTCTAGAACGTGTGTTCCAGGTCACAAAAAACGTGACCAGCTTAAGTCTTGGGCGCGTTGCCCAATACTCAACCATAGGCCAATTGTCCTCAAATCAACGACATTTGGCGACCCGGCGGACAGAAGGCTTCGCAGTCCAGGTTGAAACCTTCCCGATGGTTGAGCCCCAGCCGCTTGATGGTTTTGGCAAAGCGCTGCGCCAACAGGTCTGCAAAAGGCCCTTCGCCGCGCATCCGGGCGCCAAAGCGACTGTCGTAGAGCTCACCACCACGGCTCTGGCGAATCAGGCTCAGGACATGAGCGGCACGTTGCGGATAGTGGGCAGCCAGCCATTCCTCGAACAACGGTGCCACTTCCAGCGGTAAGCGCAGCATCATGTAGGCAGCGCTCTGCGCCCCGGCTGCATGGGCCTCGGTGAGCAGGCTTTCGAGTTCGCTGTCGTTGATCATTGGAATCATCGGAGAACACAGCACCCCCACCGGTATCCCTGACTCGCGCATTACCCGGATCGCTCGCAGTCGTGCCTTGGGCGCTGCGGCGCGAGGCTCGAGGGTGCGTTTGAGTTCGTCGTCCAGGGTGGTCAGGCTGATCATCACCGCCACCAGATTTTGCTGTGCCAGTTCGGTCAGCAAGTCCAGATCGCGAAGGATCAGCGAGCCTTTGGTGACGATGGTCACGGGATGGCGGTATCGCAGCAGTACTTCGAGGGTTTGTCGGATGATTTTGTATTCGCGTTCGATCGGCTGATAAGGATCGGTGTTGGAACCGAGGTTGATTGGCGCGCATTGATAACCGCGTTTGGACAGCTGTTGTTCCAGCACATCCGTCGCGTTGGTCTTGGCGATCAATCGGGTTTCGAAATCCAGCCCCGGCGACATGTCCCAATAAGCATGGCTGGGTCGTGCATAACAATAAATGCACCCATGCTCGCAACCGCGATAGGGATTGATCGAGCGGTCAAAGGGAAGGTCCGGCGAGTTGTTACGGGTGATGATGGTTTTCGCCGTCTCGATGCGCACCTCGGTGCCTTGGGTCATCGGCACTTCCTGATACCAGCCGTCGTCCTCGGCCACCGAATGATTGGGGGCGAAGCGGTTGTGCGGGTTGGTCGCGGTGCCGCGACCGCGAGGGGGCAAAGTCGTCTGCATGGGATAATCCTGATGCTGTATGCACATACAGTATCGTGAGATCCGTCGACGTGCTACTGCCGTTCGGCACCTTTTTACTTTATATATTGGCGAGGCAATTAAGAGAAACATATAAGAACTGGTTTATATGTTGAAAATGCCGGTATTCTTTTCTCGCAGCAAACCTAAATATAAGTTTAATTAAAAGGATTTTACAATGTCGTATTTTAATCGTCGTGGCATCTTTCTTCAAAAGCTTGGTCCTACCATCGTTGATCCAAATGAAGTATTGGTTTCGATGCAATTCGCTCTGAAAGAACCAGGTGAGGATGGTGACAAGTTGTTGGACTCCAGTATCTACATTGCGTCGTCTTACGATGGTGGTAAGTCTTTCAGTATTAGCAAGGCGAAGGATGTAGATGATGATGGCGATATCGATAATGAAGACAAGGCCAGGATGCTGGCGCTGGCCAAGGCCTATGCGAGTATCGTCAATCCATAATGGCCTTTCCGAATAAACGCAAAAGGGATGGTAGACAGGTAAAATCATGTGGGAGCCCCATACAAAAGGCGTTTACCTTCAGCGAGTAAAAACCAATGAAAGTAATAAAATAATTATTAAATTGGTAAGGGCGCAAACTGAAGAGGCGGATAATCTGAAATGGTCAGATCGCTTTGACAAAGTTACAGTCATGGTCTTGCACATAAAGGTCGGTGGTGCCGAAGAGTACAGGCTCGATTTCGATCCATGGTCGGACATAAATGTTATTCCGGACGGAAGCATTGATGAAAAAGATATCAATGCGATCACTGAAGTTGGGCTTTAATTTTACCGTCAGTCAATAATACGCCCGGAATTTGCAGCTTTTCTTTCGCTAGGTTGCGTCGAGCTCGTCGAGGTTTTTGATCCTGAGAAACCAATTAAACCTGTCGCGCCGTTGAGACACGTCGTTCGAATTGAAGTACTGGATCTGGAGGATAGTCAGGAGCCGGAAATCGACTCGTCATTCAATGCCGAGTCTTTCGATGAGGGGGCTAGTTTTTCAGTCAGGAAAATTCTCTCCAACGCCTACAATTCCGAAGAATCGCCTGGTCTGGAAGACCTTGCTAAAGCGTTCTTCAAGCTGAAATTGTAAGCCTGCGTCGCCTGAAGTCTGCCGGGTGCCCTGTTGATTCTGTCATGTGGTCCCGGCAGCAGCGTTTCACATTTCATTCACGCCTGCCTGACAGACCTTTGACCGCTCGGGGTTGAAGCTGAACGCCAACATCCAACCTATTCCTCAACGGCCAACCGAGTATGTCCTTACCGCGCTTTATCCCTGCGATGTGCCTGTCGCTGGTCGCGATTTTCACCCTGACATCCGTTCTCGCCGACGACACTGCGTCGCCCCGCCCGGCAGAGTGGGCGCAACCGATCGAGGTGCAATACAACCTGTTTCAAATGTCGCCGACGCTTTATCGCAGTGCACTGCCGGACAGTGGAGCGGTTTCGCTACTGGAAAAACTCAAGGTCGGAACGGTGATCAGTTTTCTTCCGGAGTCGGATTCGAGTTGGTTGTCCACACCTGGAATTGCCTTGGTTCAACTGCCGTATCGTACTAATCATGTGGATGACGCCGACATACTCAAAGCCCTGCGCACCATTCAATCCGCCGAAGCCAATGGCCCGGTTCTGATGCATTGCAAACACGGGTCCGACCGAACCGGTCTTATCGCGGCGATGTACCGGGTGATCGTGCAGGGCTGGAGCAAGGAAGATGCGCTGAGTGAAATGACCCAGGGTGGCTTTGGGGACAGCACGCATTTCAGGGATGGTGTTCGTTACATGATGCAGGCTGATGTCGACAAGCTGCGCACTGCGCTGGCCAATGGAGATTGCAGCACAAGCCCGTTCGCGGCCTGTTCGATGAAAAATTGGTTCAACTCGGCGAATGTCCAGTAGCAATGCCTTCCACTGCATTGCGCAGTGGAAGGCAAATTTCGCTACTCAGTGTTGCTCGTCAGGCTTTTTCTTCAGCTTAGGGTTCGGGAAAAACTGCACAGCTTGAACCTTGGCGTCTGGCACCTTCAGCGCGGCGGTGTTGACTCGGGTGCCCAATTCCTTGGGCACAGACAGACCTTGTTCATTCAGCGTGTCGGAATAACCGCAAGCCACGCACTCGCGATGCGGCACGTCGTCTTCGCTCCACATCATCAACTTGTCCGGCTCGCTGCACGCCGGGCAAACAGCACCGGCGATAAAGCGTCGTTTGGTAATCACAGGACCCTCGCTCATGCTGCTTCGTCCTCACTCAGGCCGCTGTGGCGCAAGAGTGCGTCAATCGATGGCTCACGGCCACGGAAGTCGACGAACAGCACCATCGGCTCCTGGGAACCGCCGCGTGCCAGGATCGCTTCGCGGAACGCACGACCGGTGTCGGCGTTGAGCACGCCTTCCTCTTCGAACTTCGAAAAGGCGTCAGCCGACAGCACTTCAGCCCATTTGTAGCTGTAGTAACCCGCCGCATAACCACCGGCGAAGATGTGGGCGAAGCTGTTGGGGAAACGGTTGTAGGCCGGCGGACGCATGACCGAAACCTCGTCACGCACGCCTTCAAGCACTTGCAGCACACTGCGACCGTCGCCGTGGGTGGCGTGCAGCTCGAAGTCGAACAGCGAGAACTCCAGTTGGCGGACCATCATCAGGCCGGACTGGAAGTTTTTCGCCGCGAGCATTTTGCCCAACAGGTCCTGCGGCAGTGGTTCGCCGGTTTCGTAATGACCGGAAATCAGCGCCAGGCCTTCCGGCTCCCAGCACCAGTTTTCCATGAACTGGCTTGGCAACTCGACCGCATCCCAAGCCACGCCGTTGATGCCTGAAACCCCGGCGTGTTCGACGCGGGTCAGCAAATGATGCAGGCCATGGCCGAACTCGTGGAACAGGGTGGTCACTTCATCGTGTGTCAGCAGCGCAGGCTTGCCGCTGTCAGCCGGGGTGAAATTGCAGACCAGGTTGGCCACCGGGTTTTGCAGTACGCCTTCGGCGGTGCGACGACGGTCGCGGGCGCCGTCCATCCAGGCACCGCCACGCTTGTTGGCGCGGGCGTAGAGGTCGAAGAAGAAGCGTCCGACGTGCTGACCATTTTCCTTGATTTCGAACAGGCGGACATCCGGGTGCCAGGTGTCGAAGCCTTTTTGCTCAGCAATCTCGATGCCGTACAGGCGTTGCACGATGGCGAACAGACCACTCAGCACTTTATCGATAGGGAAGTAGGCACGCAGGGCTTCCTGGGCAACGCTGTAACGTTGCTCGCGAAGTTTTTCGCCATAGAAACCGCTGTCCCAGCTTTGCAGGTCCGGGCAGCCTTGCTCGGCGGCGTAAGCCTTGAGCTGTTCCAGATCCTGGGCTGCAAACGGCTTGCTGCGTTTGGCCAGATCGCGCAGGAAACTCAGCACCTGATCGCTGGATTCGGCCATTTTGGTGGCCAGGCTCAGCTCCGAGAAACTGGTGAAGCCCAGCAGTTTCGCCAGCTCTTGACGCAGGTCGAGGATTTCTTCCATGACCGGGCCGTTATCGTTCTGACCGGCATTCGGGCCCTGGTCCGACGCACGGGTGCAGTAGGCGGCGTAGACTTCTTCGCGCAGCGCACGGTCGTGGGCGTAAGTCATCACCGCGAAGTAGCTCGGGAATTCCAGGGTGATCAACCAGCCTTCCAGATCTTTAGCCTGGGCAGCGGCAGCCATTTGCGCCTTGGCCGAGTCAGTCAGGCCGGCGAGGACCGCTTCATCGGTAATGTGCTTGGTCCAGGCTTGAGTCGCGTCGAGCAATTGATTGGAGAAGCGGCTGCCCAGTTCGGACAATTTGCTCTGCACTTCGGCGTAGCGCTTTTGCTCGGCTTCCGGCAGGTCAATACCCGACAGACGGAAGTCCCGCAGGGAGTGTTCCAGGATAGTTTTCTGCGCTACATCGAATCCGGCAGCTTCCGGACTGTTCGCCAGGGCTTCGAAGGCTTGGAAGAGTTCCCGATTCTGGCCGAGTTCGGTGGAATAGGCGCTCAGTGCTGGCAGGCAAGACTCGTAGGCTTCGCGCAATTCGGCGCTGTTGCACACGGCGTTCAGATGGCTGACCGGGCTCCACGCGGCGCCCAGGCGGTCGTTGAGTTCGTCCATCGCCAGTACCAGACCGGCCCACGTTGGCTGTTTGCCTTGGGTCTTGAGGATCTCGATAATGGCGGCGCGGTTGTCAGCCAGGATCTGTTCAATGGCCGGTTGCACATGCTCGGCACGGATCGCGGAGAACGGCGGCAGGTCGTAGGACTGCAAAAGAGGGTTGTTCACGCTCACGGTTGGCACCTTGGCTGGAAGAAACATGCGGCCATCTTAATTACAATCGACGTTCACCGCAGCTATCAGCAACAGAGAGAAACCCTATCGTGAACCTTCGCAAGTATCAGAACCACACACCCTTGCTCGGCAAAGGCGTTTTTGTCGACCGTTCGGCGGTGGTGATCGGTGATGTCGAGGTCGGCGAAGACAGCTCAGTGTGGCCACTGACGGTGATTCGCGGCGACATGCACCGTATCCGCATCGGTGCGCGCACCAGCGTGCAGGATGGCTGCGTGTTGCACATCACCCACGCCGGGCCGTTCAACCCTGACGGTTTCCCGTTGCTGATCGGCGATGACGTGACCATCGCGCACAAAGTCATGTTGCATGGTTGCACCGTGGGTAGCCGGGTGCTGATCGGCATGGGCAGCATCGTCATGGATGGCGCCGTGGTTGCGGATGACGTAATTATCGGTGCCGGTAGTCTGGTGCCGCCCGGCAAACGCCTGGAAAGCGGTTTCCTTTATGTCGGTAGTCCGGTGAAGCAGATTCGGCCGCTGTCGGACAAGGAGCAAGCCTTTTTCACCTACAGCGCGGCGAACTACGTGAAGCTCAAGGATCTGCATCTGGCCGAAGGCTACGACCAGATCTGAAGTGTCCCGCTACTGCTCAGGAATTTTCATGCATTACCAAACCGTTTTGTTCGACCTCGATGGCACCCTGACCGACCCACGCGAAGGCATCACACGCTCGATTCAGTTTGCTTTGAGTAAACTGGGTATCGATGAACCCGACCTGACCAAGCTCGAACACTTCATCGGTCCGCCATTGTTGCAGGCGTTCATGCAGTTCTATGACTTCGACGAGCCGAAGGCCTGGGACGCGGTGAATTTCTATCGCGAACGCTTCAAAGTCACCGGGCTGTATGAAAACCGCGTGTTCGACGGTGTTACACCGCTATTGGAAACCCTTGGCGGACAAGGACGGCAGCTGTTCATCGCGACCTCCAAACCTTGGGTATTCGCCCGTGAGATCGCCCGGCATTTCGATTTCGCCAAACACTTCAAAGTGATTTACGGCAGCGAACTCGACGGCACCCGAACCAATAAAGTCGAGCTGATCGCGCACTTGATCGCCGAAGAAGGCCTGGACCCGGCCCATACCCTGATGATTGGCGATCGCAAACACGATTTGATCGGTGCACGCAGCAACGGGCTGGATGCGGCGGCGGTGGGGTACGGTTTTGGCAGTCGGGAAGAGTTGAGCGCTGAAGCTCCGGCCTATCATTTCGAAACGCTGGAAGAGCTGCATCAGGCGTTTTTGCAGGGTTGATTTGGCGAGGGAGCTTGCTCCCGTTCGGCTGCGTAGCAGCCGCCAATCATCGACGATGTCTATCTGGAAAATAGTCTGGGGCCGCTTCGCGGCCCAGCGGGAGCAAGCTCCCTCGCCACAGACTTATTTCTCCACCAGTTTACGTAGCGCCGTCTTCCGCTGATCGATGGTCAACGCACCTAGCTTCTCGACTTTTGCATAAAACCTCACCCAATCCCCCCCCTCTTGCTTGAATAGCGCCGCAAACGCCGGCACCCACTGGTCGTACAGCCCAAACGGCAACAATCGTGCATTGTTCATCGTGGCGTTTATCCAGTTGTCATAACGTTTATCCCCAGCCCATTGGCTGTCGCGCAGCTCTCGGTATTCAACCCGCAAGCGCTCGAATTCGGCGGCTTTGCGTTGACGCATTTGCTCGGGCGGCAGTGGCAGGGCGTAAAGCTTTTCAAGTCGTGTGCGGGTATTGAGCACCAACTGAATGAATTGATCCCGTCGCTGCGCCTCAGCACCGTTATCCGGAGGAAGATTACGGAATGCACACCACTGACGGGTGCCTTCCTGTTCGACGAAGGTGGCAAATGATTCGTTGAACTCAGTGTCGTCCTTCACATAAACACGTTGATGCGCGAGTTCGTGAAAGATCAGCGTGGCCAGCCGCTCATCGCCCCAGCCCATCATCGAATTCATGATCGGGTCATTGAACCAGCCCAGCGTCGAATACGCCTCGACTCCGCCGATCGACACGTCCATGCCTTTCAGGCGTTGCAGCGCCGCCTCTCCACGGGCCGCGCTCTGGCTGTAATAACCGCGATAGGCCACGCAACCGGCGATGGGAAAACAGTGGTTCTGTGGCTTCAGGGAAAATTCCGGCGTGACAAACACGTTCCACACGACGAAAGGGCGGCCAATGTCGGCGTACAAGCGGTAGCTTTGATTGTCCGGCAGGTGCAGGTGTTGGCTGGCGAATGTCCGGGCTTTTTGCGATTGAGCCAGATGGGCTCGCAATTTTACATCGCGCTGTGGGTCGGCAACAACGCTGGACACCGGCTCTCGAGCTCGCAGCAATTGCAGCTGACCACTGGCCAGTTGGCTGTAATAGCTGACGCTGGAGCAACCGTTGAGCAACAAAAACAACACACCCGGAAACAAAACGCGCAAAACGCGATCAAGTAACCCAAGGCTTGGACGCGGCCTGATCACAATAAAAAATTCCTGGAGAGTCTGCTCGCAAGACTATCCCGCTTGACTGGAGCTCCGCTATGCGCAAGTTGATGCTGACGGGAGGCCTGCTGATGCTGGCCGGTTGTGCTGGATTCGGAATACCTCACCATGATCCATCGCAAGCCTGGATCGATCTGGATTCGAAGCAGGAAGACACGGCCCTGCAAGCCTTGGAGGTGGACAATCAAGCTGCCACCGACAAACGCTATTTCGAGGTGCAACCCGGTAGTCATGAGCTTACGGTTCGCTACCAGTTCCCGGTTCAGCCCACCAACATTGGTCCCGATGCCGAACCGTTGTGGCGTGATTGCCAGATGAATGTGAAATTCAGCGAGTTCAATGCCGGTGAGCGATATCAGCTGCAAGCCGGGAATATTGGTTTCCGGCCTTGGGCCAAGCTTTACAATCAGCAGCGAAAAGTAATTGGGCAGGGCACACCGGCAGGCTGTCAACGTACCTGATCGGCGCTATTCTGATTGTTCATTAGTCAGGACATTCATCATGCGCAAGTTGATGCTGTTGCTCGCTGCAAGCACGGTGACTGGCTGTGCGAGTCCATTGCCGGCGGTCAATCCGCAGATGGCCTGGGTCGACTTTTCGACACCCTTCCCCAACGATAAAACGTTGATGGCAGAGAGACTGGACAACCAGCGCTTACGTGACGGGCGTTATTTCCAGGTCACGCCGGGTAAACACGAGCTGACCGTGCGCTTCGATTTTGAAGTACCGGGCGGGGGCTCGGACTTGTTCGGCGGGACTACTGAGCGGCTGTGCTACATGATCATCAAGTACGATCACTTCGAAGCCGGTCAGCGTTATCTGCTGCAAGCCCGTTCCATGGCGTTCACTCCGGAGGCGCGGCTGTATAACGCCAAACGCCAAATCGTTGCCGAAGAAAGCCAGATCAACTGTGTGCCGTAAGGCCTGTCAGCGATCGTTCTTCTGGTAAATGATTTTCTTGGTGCCGCCATCGCACGAGCCTACGACCATGTTCTGATCGTGCACTTCGTCATTAGTGACGATTTCTAGGGTGTAGGACGCAACCTTTTGGGCCTGGATCTTGGCTTCGATTTCGGCCTTGAGTTCTTCGCAGGGTTTCGGTGCTGCCAGGGCCGAAGTGGCCAGTGCGCAACAGATAACCGCCAAGGCAAAACGTTTCATGGTTGAAGCTCCCTTGAGGCAGCATGCAGGATTCTGCATTTTGGCTGCTGTCATTTATTCGACCACAAACAGGCTGGGCAAATCTGTCGTACATCAAAAAAGATCGCAGTCTTCGGCAGTTCCTACGGATCGTTCCCGGTAGGAGCTGCCGAAGGCTGCGATCTTTTCGTTTCAATGCGAACTTAACTCAACAACGTCGCATCCAGGCTGATTTTCGCATTAAGCACCTTGGAAACAGGGCACCCTTCCTTGGCCTTGTTGCTCAGCTCCTCGAACTGCGCCTGGCTGGCGCCAGGGATTTTCGCCTTGAGGATCAATTTCACCGCCGTAATAGCAAAACCACCATCGACCTGGTCGAGCGTCACTTCGGCATTGGTGTCGATGCTGTCAGCTTTAAGGCCGGCATCGCCGAGAATCATTGAAAACGCCATGGAAAAACAACCGGCATGCGCTGCGCCAATCAGCTCTTCCGGATTGGTGCCTTTTCCGCCTTCGAAGCGCGCCTTGAAGCCGTAGGGGGCTTCTCTGAGTACGCCGGTTTCCGTGGAAATCGAACCGATGCCGGTTTTCAGGTCACCTTCCCAATGAGCCGATGCTTTCTTGATGATAGCCATGCCTGTCTCCTCAAAATCCGGCGCGAGCGTCGCGCCTGGGTGGTTTTCGCTTGCTAGGGTTCTGAGGATAGACGCTGGCGCAAAGTTCACCTCATCTGATCGGTCCGGCAATTTCGTAGGAATTTTCCCCGTGCTATTGAAACTCGGGTATATGCCCTCATTGCATGAAACACGCTTATAGATTCGGCAGGTTTTCGTTCACGAGAAAAAACCTGCGCCCTCAATTGGAGAAGCAGGTTTATGAAACGACTGTCCGATATCAAGTTTTCGACCCTCGATCTGGTCCCCGTGCGGGAAAACGGCAGCCCAGCCCAGTCGCTGCGCAATTCGCTGGACCTGGCGCAGCATGTCGAGAAGCTCGGCTATAACCGCTTTTGGGTCGCCGAACATCACAACATGGACGGCATCGCCAGTTCCGCGACCTCGGTTCTGCTCGGCTACCTGGCCGGCGGCACGTCGACCATTCGTGTCGGTTCCGGCGGAGTGATGTTGCCCAACCACGCGCCGCTAGTGATCGCCGAGCAGTTCGGCACGCTCGAAAGCCTTTATCCGGGACGGATTGACCTGGGCCTTGGACGTGCACCCGGTTCCGATCAGATGACCGCCCGTGCGCTGCGTCGCGAACGCTCCGGCAGTGCCGATGATTTCCCGGAAGACGTTGCGGAACTGATGCGTTACCTCGGCCCGCGAACTCCGGATCAACGCATTATTGCGATGCCGGGTACAGGGACCAATGTTCCGATCTGGTTACTGGGCTCCAGTCTGTTCAGTGCGCAACTGGCTGGTGAACGCGGTTTGCCCTACGCCTTCGCATCACATTTCGCACCGCGCTTCATGCATGAGGCGATTCGCGTCTACCGCAATCACTTCAAGCCTTCAGCGGTATTGGACAAGCCTTACGTCATGCTCGGCGTGCCGCTGGTCGCTGCGGATACGGATGAACAAGCAGATTATCTGGCGACCTCGGTGTTCCAGCGCATTCTCGCGTTGATGCGTGGCCAAAGCCTGGTGCAGCGCCCGCCAGTGAAAACCATGGACGGTCTGTGGCTGCCCCATGAAAAAGAGGCTGTCAGTGATTTCCTTGGTTTGGCGATGATCGGCAGCCCGCAGAAAATCCGCGCCCGGCTGGAAGTGCTGATCGAACAGACCCAGGCCGATGAATTGATTTTTACCTGCGACCTGTATGAACACTCGGATCGCCTGCATTCCTACGAGTTACTGGCGCAGGTCATGAAGGGCTGACGCTGAAAAAGACTATAAAAAGCCGACCCCTTGGTGTCGGCTTTTTTATAAAAAATGGAATCAGCCTAGCGCTTGTAGACGATTTCCTTGGAGCCCTTCTCACAGGTGCCGACGACTTTACCGCCGGCAGCGGTGCCTTTGTCGACGATTTCCAGCGAGTAGCCTGAAACGCCCTTGGCATCAAGCTTTGCAGCGATTTCGGCTTTAAGCTCTTCACACGATTTGCCATCCGCAAAGGCGGCTCCCGCAAGGCTCAACAGACCTACCGCCAAAATAAACTTCTTCATCGGTCGCAATCTCTGGTCGGATCAATAGGGTGGGCATCCGGCTATTGGCCGGATGCACTCGGGTAGCGCTTTGCCATTCCCTATGGCACTCGGCCAGCGCGCAAGTTCAGAAGAGGATCTCGAACTCAGCTGCTGGCAATCCGGAACCCTACCTTGAGCGTCACCTGGAAATGCGCAGCCTTGCCGTCCTTGATGTGCCCGCGGGTTTCGGTCACTTCAAACCACTCCATGTACTTTAGACTTTTGTTGGCCTCGGCCAGTGCGTTGTTGATCGCGTCTTCAATGCTGGTGGTGGACGAGCCGACCAGTTCGACTTTCTTGTAGGTGTGATGGTCAGTCATGGCGTTCTCCTTGGGGTGTGAAATACAGACTAGCAGTGATTTTCCTTCTTACTTCTGTCGGTCGATCCGACATGGAAGTTCACATTTACTGCACTTTCTCGAACCTCTGAAGTCCCAACCAACACACGCCACTCATCAACAATGCAGGAGAGCCACCATGGCCAACAGTTCGTTACGTAAAGCCTCATTGCAAAGCATGGAAGCGGAAATCGAGAGCCTGCTCAAATCCTTGGAAAGCCTGAAGGACGACGCCTCGGACGAGTCGCGTAAAACCCTCAAGGTGCTCAAAGGCAATGCCGAAAACGCGTTGAAACATTCGCGTCATCTGCTCAGCGATGCCTATGAAGAGGTGAAGGTCAAAACCCGCGAAACCGGGATTGCTACGCGGGACTACGCCCAGGCACACCCTTGGACTACAGCGGGTGTCGCTGTGGGTGCGCTGGGTTTGCTAGCGGCTTACCTGCTATGCAAACGCGGTGACTAATCCGTCTGGCGCAGCTCGTTTTTAAGCCATTGCGCCAGTTGCCGAGCGCGTCCGTCAGCGGCGCGTTTGGGTAGCCACAACGCCAGTTGCGCCGGGGTTTCACTGAAGCCCCATGGCGCAACCAGCCGCCCGGCCTTCAAGTCCTCGATCACCAGCGGTTCTGGCGCAATCGCCACCCCCAGCCCGGCTACGGCGGCTTCCAGTAAATAATACAAATGCTCGAAACCTTGACCGAACTTCAACGCCCCGGCGTCGAGGCCTTTTTGCTGCGCCCAAACAGGCCAGGCTTGCGGGCGGGAGGTGGTGTGGAGCACTGGCTCATTCAGCAGGGCCTCGGCGGGCGCGGTTTTTAATCGTTCGTAGCCGATGAATCGAGGGCTCATCACCGGGCCGATTCGCTCACTCGCCAGTTCGAACACCTGCATGTCCGCCGGCCACGGTGGTTCGGCGAAAACCAGCAGAGCATCCAGGCCGGGACGGCGCGGATCAAGATCGCCTTCGCCCGCCGAGAGGTGAAGGCGCAGATCAGGCAGATCGGCATTCAACCGACCCAGGCGCGGAATAAACCAGCGCGCCAGCAGACTTCCCGAGCAGCCGAGCACGAACGGTGCATCGACGGTGCTTTGTGTGAGTTCTGCGCAGACAGTACGCAAGCGCTCGAAGGCTTCAGCGCTGGCGTCGCGCAAGCGCATGCCGGCTTCTGTGAGTTTCAGGCCGCGACCTTCCTTGACGAACAGGCTCACGCCAAGATGTTCTTCAAGCACCTTCAATTGCCGGCTGACTGCGCCGTGAGTCACATGCAGCTGTTCGGCGGCCTGACTGACGCTGTTCAAGCGAGCCGTGGCTTCGAAGGCACGAAGGGCGTTCAGCGGTGGGAGGTCGTGGCTCATAGGATCTGTGAGTTTTCCTGACAGGTTGCAGCGATCTTATCGGTTTTCAGTCAAGCACGTCAGGGGTAGAGTGGACCCCATTATCAGTTCACGCACTCAACTGGAGCGCCCCATGACCGAGACAAATCTGCGCAACGGCCCTGACGCCAACGGCCTGTTTGGCGCGTTCGGCGGCCGTTACGTCGCCGAAACCCTGATGCCGTTGATCCTTGAACTGGCCCGTGAATACGAAGCGGCCAAGGAAGATCCTGCATTCAAAGAAGAATTGGCCTACTTCCAGCGTGACTACGTCGGACGTCCGAGCCCGCTCTATTTCGCTGAGCGTCTGACCGAGTTCTGCGGCGGCGCCAAGATCTATCTCAAGCGCGAAGAGCTGAACCACACCGGCGCGCACAAGATCAACAACTGCATCGGCCAGATCCTGCTGGCGCGGCGCATGGGCAAGAAACGCATCATCGCCGAGACCGGCGCCGGCATGCATGGCGTGGCGACCGCCACCGTTGCCGCGCGATTTGGTCTGGACTGCGTGATCTACATGGGCACCACTGACATCGAACGTCAGCAGGCCAACGTGTTCCGGATGAAGCTGCTGGGCGCCGAAGTAATTCCGGTCGTGGCCGGTACCGGTACCCTGAAAGATGCGATGAACGAAGCCCTGCGCGATTGGGTAACCAACGTCGACAGCACCTTCTACTTGATCGGCACCGTGGCCGGCCCGCACCCTTACCCAGCGATGGTTCGCGACTTCCAGGCCGTGATTGGCAAGGAAACCCGTGACCAGTTGCAAGCCCAGGAAGGCCGCCTGCCTGACAGCCTGGTGGCGTGCATCGGCGGCGGCTCCAACGCCATGGGCCTGTTCCACCCGTTCCTCGACGACAAGAGCGTCGAGATCATCGGCGTGGAAGCGGCCGGCTATGGCATCGAAACCGGCAAGCACGCGGCCAGCCTGAACGGCGGCGTACCGGGTGTGCTGCATGGCAACCGTACGTTCCTGCTGCAGGACGACGATGGTCAGATCATCGACGCCCACTCGATCTCCGCTGGCCTCGACTATCCAGGTATCGGCCCGGAACATGCGTGGTTGCATGACATCGGTCGCGTTCAATACACCTCGGTAACCGACGACGAAGCGCTCGACGCGTTCCACAAATGCTGCCGTCTGGAAGGGATTATTCCTGCACTGGAAAGCGCCCATGCCCTGGCTGAAGTGTTCAAGCGCGCACCGAGCCTGCCGAAAGATCACCTGATGGTGGTCAATCTGTCCGGCCGTGGCGACAAAGACATGCAAACCGTGATGCATCACATGGAACACTCTCAACCAGAGCAATCCAAGCAGGAGAAACACTGATGAGCCGCCTGCAAACACGTTTTGCCGAACTCAAGCAACAGAATCGCGCCGCCCTGGTGACTTTCGTCACTGCCGGCGACCCGGGTTATGACACGTCCCTGGCGATCCTCAAGGGTTTGCCGGCGGCGGGTGCCGACGTGATCGAACTGGGCATGCCGTTCACCGATCCGATGGCCGACGGCCCGGCGATTCAACTGGCCAACATTCGTGCGTTGGAGGCCAAGCAGAATCTGGCGAAAACCCTGGAAATGGTTCGCGAGTTCCGCAAGGACAACAACGAGACACCGCTGGTGCTGATGGGTTACTTCAACCCGATCCACAAGTACGGCGTGCCACGTTTCATTGCCGAAGCCAAAGAAGCGGGTGTTGACGGGCTGATCGTGGTGGATCTGCCGCCAGAGCATAACGGCGAACTGTGCGACCCGGCCCAGGCTGCCGGTCTGGACTTCATCCGCCTGACCACCCCGACCACCGACGATGTGCGCCTGCCGACCGTTTTGAATGGCAGCTCCGGGTTTGTGTATTACGTGTCGGTGGCCGGTGTGACCGGTGCCGGTGCGGCAACGCTGGAACACGTCGAAGAGGCGGTTGCCCGTCTGCGTCGTCATACCGATCTGCCGATCAGTATCGGTTTCGGCATTCGTACGCCAGAACAAGCAGCCGCCATCGCGCGTCTGGCCGATGGTGTGGTGGTGGGTTCCGCGCTAATTGATCACATCGCCAATGCCACGACGCCGGATCAGGCCATCGATGGCGTGTTGAGCCTTTGCTCGGCATTGTCCGAAGGCGTGCGTAAGGCTCGCGTCAGCTGAAGGTAAAGTTCCTGATACAGAGGAATTAGAGCCTCTCAACACAGACTAATCAGCAAGACCGAGGGCTTCAGGACTACGTTCTGAAGCCCTTTTTGCTGTGTGTTTGTGAGGAAAGACCTGATGAAAATGCCGAAACGTCTGATTGCCAGCCTGGGTGTGCTGATGCTCAGTGCCACCCCGTTGCTGCACGCCAGCGCCGACCAGCGCGACGATCACGACCACGGCGGCCCGCAGCAGGGCCATTATGATAACCACGGTGATGATCATCGTGGCGGGCAGGACAATCGCCGTGGCGGTCCACCGCCGCGTGACTTCAGCCCTGTACGGCAGACTATTCACGATAACCGCGACTATTTCGTCCGAGGTGCGCCGCCGCCGCCAGGAATGCATCTGATGCGTGGGCAGCCGTTGCCTCACGGCTATTACGGCGAGCGCCTGGATAACCGGGCGCTGGAGCGACTGCCGTATTACCCGGGTTATGAATGGCGCCGCGCAGGCGGCGATGTTGTGTTGATTGCGGCGGCAACAGGGGTTGTTTATGAGATCTTGCAGGGGGTGCTGTACTGATTCTCACTGGTTAACTGTGGCGAGGGAGCAGCTCCTCGCCACAAACGACTCTATCTAAGGCAATTCCAACCCACCGGCGGCCTTGTGCAACTTGCGCAGATGCTCGCCAATCTGTTTCACGTTGGCCTCGTTGGCGGCCATTTCCGCCGCACGGCTCGGTTCAAGCAGCGCTCTCACTTCTTTGTCCAGATCCCCGGTCAATGCCTGAAGCTGTTTCTGTCGCAGGCTGCTTTCCGACTCCAGACGTTGCCATTCCGCCGGTTGCGGCAGACCATACCCGCCGCTGCCGAGAAGTTCGGCCGGACGACTCAGGAAACCGCTGTTATCGAGAATCTGCCGCAGTGTCGCGTTGGCTTTGTCCATCCCGCCATTTTTCAGCTCTCGGGCACCCAGATAACGCTGCTTCACCTCGTCCTGAGCCAAGAGCAACTGCTGGCGAAAACTTGCCTGTTCCAGCAGGAGCAATGCCGCGCTGGCTCGCAAATCAGCCTGATCGAACCATTGGCGACGCTCGGCTGCTGTCAGGGACAACCAGTCTTCGACCTTCTCCTGTTTGATCGGCAGGCGCTTTCTCAAAACCTCGAACATCGCCTGGTAACGCTCCCGGAAAGAGTCGAACCGATAACCCAGGCGCAGCGCTTCACGGGGATTGTCCAGCACGCTGGTGTCCGCCAGCCCGCGACCCTTCAGCACTTCCAGCAAACCATTGGGCATGATGTTGTCGAGAGCAACCAGTTTGGAATTGTTGGTGCCGCTACGCAGTAACTTCAGCTCTTCCACGGCGCAGTTGTTGGAGAGAAAAAAGTAGCTGCCGTCGTAACTCCAGTGCATCTCGGCGGCGCGTTCAACCAGGTTTTCGATCTCGTCGCGTGACAGGTTCAGCGGCACGGAGGCGAGACTGCGTAACTCGGTCTTGGTGTATTCGTCGATCACCTGGGCCAATGGCAACACGAACAGGCGTGACGGGTACTTGCCCACCAAGCCATCCCAACTCGACAGTTGTACGTCGCCGACGAATGCGCGGTAAGAAAGCACCAAGTGCTGATCGAGATCCAGCCGGCAATCCGGTCCACGTGGTCGGCCCGGGGCGCAGATCACCAGCCGCAACATGCTGTGGCCCCAGCGACTGACCCAATTCTGGTTAGCCTCGGCCAGCAGATAATCGACGGCATAAACCCGTTCCGGATCGACCTGGCCCAGTGGGGTTTTGGCAAAGTCATTGCCGGCATTGAGGAAGGCGAAGGTTTTGCCGCATTCGTCCTTGGCGGCGGGCGCCCAGCCAAAGTGTTCCTTGTAATAGCGATACAGCGCCGGACGGCGGCAGGCGTAGCTTGGGTCGAGGAGGAAATACTCCATGTTGACCGCGACGAATTCTTTCGCGCTGCTTGTCTCGTAGATGTCCGGGGTGCGGGCGATCTGACGGTTGTGCTGTTCGCGCTCGCCACGACGGCCTACGTATTGTTGCCAGCCGGCAAGGTCGAGCAGGCGCGGATCGTCGCTGAGGGTAAAGCGTCGGTCGGACTGGCTGCGGCATTCGTCGGGAATACCGATCAGTCCAGAGCTGGCATTGCGCCGGGTACAACGCTGGATCAACTTGCGCTCGGCGTCCGGCCAAAGTCGCGAGCGGTCATAAATATGGGTCAGTTCGTGTAGCACCGTCGCCAGCATTTCCCGGCGTACAGTGCCGTGGGGGCGATAGGTTTTCCTGGTCGCAGCGCTGCCGTCCGTGAGACTTGCCAGCAGGTTGCGATTCAGGTCGAGCTCGGACACCAGCGACGCCTGGCCGTAGGCATTGCTTGGCATGTTGTCGGTCCAACCGACGTCGATGCGCCGGTCGAGTTTCTCGATGAAGCGCGGTGGCAGCGCCTGCATGGCTTCATCGAGCAGGGCCTGGCTGGCCTGCTGTTGCGCCGGGCTCAGGCCTTCGGTTTTGAGATGCAGTTCAAGGCCGGCGTGGGCGCTATTGCCAAGCAGCAACAGCGCCCCGGCCAATAGCCAGGCAGATGAAGACTTCACAGGGCGAGGATGGCTTCGGCGAGATCCTGATCACTGGCATCGCGAGCTTCCGGGACTCGTGTGCGCAGCAGATTAAAAGCCGATTCCAGGTGCGCGCCACGAATGTCGCCATCGCTGGCCACAAAACTGGCCGCATCGTCCTGAGCTTCCCGAACGATTTTCGAGTCGCGGATCGACGTGGTGGTATCGGAAGTGAAATCCAGGGTGCGCTGGGTGGCGCGAATGAGGATGTTACTGGTGGCGACCAGGGTGTGGGCCTGGGCCATATCGGCCAACAAAAGCAGGCCAAGGGTGGCGGCAATCAGCGGGTTACGCATGGAACGACTCCGGAGAAACTTGGGATGACTATTGGACGAGAATTGCCTGTGCCAGTTCAAGGTCGCTGGCATGAAGTTTTGGCTGGGTCCGGCGCAGATAATTCAGTGCCGATTCCAGTCGAGCGCCTCTCAGTTGGCCGTCAGTGGCGATGAACGCCGCAGCGTCATCCTGGGCGGCGAGCAGCAGTTTATGGTCGAAGGGTGCAGAGGTCACCATACTTGTGGCGTATCCGCTGGCGACAGTGCCTTGCGTGGATAGGTTAAAGGCGTCGAAAGCCTGGACCTGACCGCAGTAGCTGGCCGCAAGAATCATTGAAGTGGTGAGCAGGCGTGTAGGAAAACCCATGGGACTCGACAGTTGAATGTGAGTCCCAAGGCTAGCGCAAGGCCCGGTTTAGAGCCAGCGTCGAAATATGGGGACACCTTTGGCGTGTCCCGCTTTCGGAGCCGTCGCTTAGATGGTCAGGATGGCCTGGGCCAGTTGTGCGTCGGTTGCGTTCAGCTGTGGCGCCTGATGACGAATATGGTCCAGCGCGCTCTCGAGTTTCACACCGCGGATGGCGCCTTCGCTGGCGACGAAGCTGGCTGCGTCATCTCGGGCGGCGAGCACGATTTTGTCGTCATGAAATGAAGACGTGACATCCGAAGTTGCGTCGGAACTGGATTTGAGTGCTCCAACGACCGCATCGGTGGTCACGATGAAGCTGGTGGCGTGGGAATTGGCAGCCACGGCAAGCAGGGCTGCAGCGCTGAGCAGACGAAGACGGGACATGGTGTAACTCCTTTGGGTAAACCGATTGAAAGGTGGTGCAGTGTCTGGAGAGTCAGACGCCAGACACGCTGAACGCGCCACGTTCTGCATTGATAGTAGGCGTGTGTGTGACGCTTCGACAGCCCTGGCAGTGAAAAACGCTGCGGTTTAGTTCCGGTGATGTTATGACTGCCGACAAAACTGTTAAGGTCAAATTTGAATTTATTAAAACTGTACTGCTTATGTTTTTTCTGTGTTTAAAACGACAAAACCCGTCGCGGTTTCCCACGACGGGTTTTGCTTGTTCAATTCGGGTTGCTGGCGGTGGACCTTAAGGTCAGGGCCAGCGACGCTAACTTAGCGCCAGAACGGCTTGCTCAGCTCTTCGTAGCGTTGTGCTTCGCTAATCCCGGCGTCAGCCAGCAGACGCGAATCCAGACGAGCCAGTTGATGGCGGCTGGAGATGCGGCGCTGCCACAGCATCAGGTTGGCGATAACGCGCAGAGGCATGGAAGCCTGGGTTTTTGCAGCGGTGTCTTCGAAGAACAGATCGGAACTGAGTGTACGTTCCATGGTTTTCATCCTTCCGCTTGTGGCGGGATTAGGTAGTGGTTTAACTGGTGCCCATGATCCTCTCGTTTGCCTAGTCTCAGTAGATACAGTTCATCTGTATTGTGAGGGCTCAGTTAACTGTTTATAGGGGGTGTACTGGTCTAAATTGAGGCAACTGTACCTATGCGCACTAATATGGTGCGATATCGTGATTTTCACAGCTGAGCGTAGGAGTTTTCTGTAGGAAATGACCAGTACAGCAGTACAGTTTTTTCCACATTCTCGCGTGGCAATAGTTCGCTGACGAAACTGTGTTTGCGTCAGCGGCTATCTGTATCAATTACTTTGTCAGCATTTTCCCGGTTTCTTCCAGATTGATGTGCCAGCTGAGGGCATCACGCAGGATGTGGGGGGTGTGGCCGCCCATGGCGCATGCAGCAGTGAAGTAATCATTCAGCGCCTGGCGGTAATCCGGGTGTACGCATTTATCGATGATGACCCGGGCCCGCTCCCGGGGCGCCAGACCTCGCAAGTCTGCCAGGCCCACTTCGGTCACGAGGATGTCAACATCATGTTCGGTGTGGTCAACATGGCTGACCATCGGCACCACGCTGGAGATCGCGCCGCCCTTGGCGATCGACTTGGTCACGAACACGGACAGGTGCGCGTTGCGCGCGAAGTCGCCCGAGCCGCCGATGCCGTTCATCATCCGCGTGCCGCAGACGTGAGTGGAGTTGACGTTGCCATAGATGTCGAACTCCAGCGCCGTGTTGATACCGATAATACCGAGACGACGCACGACTTCAGGGTGATTGGAAATCTCCTGCGGGCGCAAAACCAGTTTGTCCTTGTAACGTTCCAGATTACCGAACACGTCGGCATTGCGCCGGCTCGACAAGGTGATCGAGCTGCCAGACGCAAAGCTCAGCTTGCCTGCGTCGATCAGGTCGAAGGTCGAGTCCTGCAGCACTTCGGAGTACATCGTCAGGTCTTCGAACGGAGAGTCGATCAGGCCACACATTACCGAGTTGGCGATGGTGCCAATGCCGGCTTGCAACGGACCTAGTTTGTTGGTCATGCGCCCGGCGGCGACTTCCTGTTTGAAGAAGTCGATCAGGTGGTCGGCAATGGCTTGGGTCTCGGCGTCCGGTGCCAGCACCGTAGAAGGAGAGTCAGCCTGGTTGGTGACCACGATGGCAACGATTTTTTCAGGTGGAATCGGGATGGCAGTGCTGCCAATGCGATCGTCGACCTTGACCAGCGGAATCGGCGTGCGGGTCGGGCGATAGGTCGGGATGTAGATGTCGTGCAGACCTTCGAGATTCGGGTTGTGCGCCATATTGATCTCGACGATCACATGCTTGGCGAAAATCGCGAAGCTGGCCGAGTTGCCTACCGAGGTGGTTGGCACGATATGCCCTTGCTCGGTGATTGCAACGGCTTCAATAACAGCAATGTCCGGCAGCTTCAATTGCTGGTTGCGCAGTTGTTCCACGGTTTCCGATAAGTGCTGGTCAATGAACATGACTTCACCGGCATTGATCGCCTTGCGCAGGGTGCTATCGACCTGGAACGGCATGCGCCGCGACAGCACGCCAGCTTCGGTCAGCTGCTTGTCGAGGTCGTTGCCCAGACTTGCGCCAGTCATCAGGCTGATCTTCAGCGGCGTGACCTTGGCACGCTCGGCCAATGCCTGAGGGACGGCCTTGGCTTCGCCGGCGCGAGTAAAGCCACTCATGCCGACGGTCATGCCGTCCTCAATCAAAGCGGCAGCGTCGGCAGCACTCATCACTTTGTCCAACAACGAAGTCAGGCGAATACGGTCACGGTACATGGGTTGTTATCTCGGGCAGCAGGTAGCAGGACGTGCAGTCTAGTGAATTACGCCGAGTTCTGTCCCGCTACCAAGGTCGCAATAGAGGCGTCTATTCCGGGCCTATAAAGCAAAACACCGTTACCGGATCGGTAATAAAAGAATAGATTGCCCTACTAATTGCGCAAACAAAAACGCCCCGACAAGACGGGGCGTTTTGTTGTTGCCAGCCGGTCTTATTCGACGGCTTTGACCATGTCTTCGATGACCTTTTTAGCGTCGCCGAACACCATCATGGTTTTGTCCAGATAGAACAGTTCGTTGTCCAGGCCCGCGTAGCCGCTGGCCATCGAGCGCTTGTTGACGATGATAGTCTTGGCCTTGAACGCTTCGAGGATCGGCATGCCGGCAATCGGCGATTTCGGATCGTTTTTGGCGGCCGGGTTGACCACGTCGTTGGCGCCCAGCACCAGCACCACGTCGGCCTGGCCGAACTCGGAGTTGATGTCGTCCATCTCGAACACCTGGTCGTAAGGCACTTCGGCCTCGGCCAGCAGGACGTTCATGTGGCCCGGCATACGACCGGCAACCGGGTGGATGGCGTACTTCACGGTCACGCCGCGATGGGTCAGCTTCTCAGTCAGTTCCTTCAGCGCATGCTGTGCCCGCGCTACCGCCAGGCCGTAGCCCGGAACGATGATCACGGTGTCGGCGTTGGTCAGCAGGAACGTCGCGTCGTCAGCCGAACCGGATTTCACTGGGCGAGCTTCTTTGGCACCCGCGGGACCTGCTTCGGCTGTATTGCCGAAACCGCCGAGCAGTACATTAAAGAAGGAGCGGTTCATTGCCTTGCACATGATGTACGAGAGGATCGCGCCGGACGAACCCACCAGCGAACCGGCGATGATCAGCATCGAGTTGTTCAGCGAGAAGCCGATACCCGCTGCCGCCCAGCCTGAGTAACTGTTGAGCATCGACACCACAACCGGCATGTCCGCGCCGCCGATAGGGATGATGATCAGCACGCCGAGTACGAAGGCCAGTGCCAGCATCACGCCGAAAGCGGTGTAGTCGCCGGTGAGCATGAAGGTCACGCCCAGGGCCAGTGTTGCCAGGCCCAACAGCAGGTTCAGCTTGTGCTGACCGCCAAACTGTACCGGTGCACCCTGAAACAGGCGGAACTTGTACTTGCCAGCCAGTTTGCCGAATGCAATCACCGAACCGGAGAAGGTGATCGCACCGATGGCTGCACCGAGGAACAGTTCCAGACGGTTACCAGCCGGAATGGCGTCACCGAGTTGCTGGACGATGCCCAGCGACTGTGGCTCGACCACGGCCGCCACGGCGATGAACACTGCGGCCAGGCCGATCATGCTGTGCATGAAGGCGACCAGCTCGGGCATCTTGGTCATTTCAACGCGTTTGGCCATGATCGAACCGGCGGTGCCGCCGATCAGCAGACCGACGATCACGTAGACGATCCCGTCATGGGCCAGTTCGGAACCAAGCTTGTAGATTAGGCCGACGGTAGTGAGGATCGCCAGACCCATTCCGAGCATGCCGAACAGATTGCCGCGACGCGAGGTAGTTGGGTGCGAGAGTCCCTTGAGCGCCTGGATAAAGCAGACCGAGGCGATCAAATACAGGGAAGTAACCAGATTCATGCTCATGCTTGCTGCACCTCAGCCTTGACTGCTTCGGCCTTGGCTGCCGGAGCTTTTGCTGAAGCCGCTTTCTTCTTGAACATTTCCAGCATGCGCCGGGTGACCAGGAAGCCACCAAACACGTTGACCGCGGCCAGTGCCACGGCCAGGGTGCCCATGGTCTTGCCCAGCGGGGTCACGGTGAGGGCGGCAGCGAGCATGGCGCCCACAATGACGATGGCCGAAATGGCGTTGGTAACGGCCATCAGCGGGGTGTGCAGTGCAGGTGTCACGTTCCAGACCACGTGGTAGCCGACATAGATAGCCAGCACAAAGATGATCAGGTTGTAGATACCGTGAGAGATCAGCATGTCTTCCATTGTTTTTATCCTCAGCCGTTCTTGCGCACGATCTGGCCATCGCGGCACATCAGGCACGCGGCGACGATATCGTCTTCAAGGTTGATCACCAGTTGTCCTTCTTTATCGAACAACAGTTTCATGAAGTCCAGCAGGTTGCGGGCATACAGGGCCGAAGCATCGGCGCCAACCGCGGCAGCCAGATTGGTCGGACCAACGATCGTCACGCCGTTTTCGACAACCACCTGATCGGCCACGGTCAGCGGGCAGTTGCCACCCTGGGCTGCGGCAAGGTCGATGACCACCGAGCCGGGTTTCATCTGTGCCACGGTTTCCGCGCTGAGCAGCGTCGGTGCCTTGCGACCCGGAATCAGTGCCGTGGTGATGACGATATCTGCCTGCTTGGCGCGTTCGTGCACGGCCACGGCCTGGCGCTGCATCCAGCTCGCTGGCATAGGGCGCGCATAACCGCCGACACCGACGGCGCATTCACGCTCTTCATCGGTCTCGTAAGGCACGTCGACGAACTTGGCGCCAAGAGATTCGATCTGCTCCTTTACCGCAGGGCGCACATCAGACGCTTCGATAACCGCACCCAGGCGCTTCGCCGTAGCAATCGCCTGCAAGCCGGCTACGCCCGCGCCGAGAATCAGCACGCGCGCCGCTTTAACGGTGCCCGCAGCGGTCATCAGCATCGGCATGAAACGCGGATAGTAATGAGCGGCCAGCAGCACAGCTTTATAGCCGGCAATGTTGGCTTGCGAGGACAGCACATCCAAGCTTTGGGCGCGGGAAGTGCGAGGCGCGGCCTCCAGGGCAAAGGCGGTAATGCCGCACTCGGCCATCTTGGCGATGGTTTCGTTATTGAACGGATTGAGCATCCCCACCACAACGGTGCCGCTCTTTATCAGCGCAAGCTCGCTGTCGCTGGGGGCGACAACCTTCAAAATCAGCTCTGCACCAAATGCGTCACTGGCGCTGCCAATGGCTGCACCAGCAGCTTCATAGGCACTGTCGACAACGCTGGCATTGACGCCGGCGCCGCTTTGTACAGTGACCTTATGACCCTGGCCGATTAGCTTCTTGATGGTTTCGGGGGTTGCAGCAACCCGTGTTTCACCGGTCTGGGTTTCGAGAGGAACACCAATGTGCACGTCAAATCTCCTGCGTGATCTTATTGAGTAAACCCATGCACTACGGATGGTGCGGCTGGGGCGGCCGATCAGCACGACCCCGCCAAATTCAGGCGGGGCGCGGCATTTTGCAGGCGAACTTTACGCCCTTCAAGGGATTATGACGGGTGACGGAAAATTAACTACAAGTCACCCTGTGACCGAATGTCGCAACAAAACTGAGAAAACCCTTGTAGGCCGTGCCTTGCAAGGAGTCTGGCCGAAATTCAACAATTTACACATCGGCCATATGAATGATGTGGCATCGCATTGAAATAGAGGCTCAAAGCCACGTGGTCAGGCGCTTGTGGGACGTTTGTACAGTTTCCAGATACAGTCTGCCAAAATGCGACAAATACTTATATCTGTAGGGTTTTTATTTTACTGACTACGAGGTCAAGTAATGGTGCTAGGCCTTTATCCTTCTAGGCTGTAGCTATGAGCTTGGGTTATCAACCAGTCGCGAAAAGCCTTTAAAGACGCAGATTCGACCTTTCGTTCAGGAATCATCAAGTAATAGGCTTTAATGCTGGTCAGCGTCTGAGGATTCGCAATAACCAGGCGCTTCTCTGCCAATTCACGCTGAATCAGGAACGGCGGAATCAGTGCGATGCCCATGTCGTGCATCGCCGCCTGGGCCAGCATTGAGAATAGCTCGTAGCGTGGCCCTGTCATGTCGCGAGGGACATTCAAGTTTTGGGAGTCGAACCATTGTCGCCAGGCGTAGGGGCGAGTGGTCTGCTGCAGGAGCGGCAACTCGGCGATTTCGCCGGCAGTCAGAATGGTCCTTTTCCCCAATACGTCAGGACTGCATACGGGTAGCGGATGCTCGCCCATCAGGCGGTGCGATTCTGTACCCGACCAGTCCGCATCGCCGAAATAGATCGCGGCATCGAAGTCGGTATCGGCAAACAGGAAGGGGCGCGTGCGGTTGGTCAGGTTGACCGTCACTTCCGGGTGTTTCTGCTGGAAATCCTTAAGCCGAGGCAGGAGCCACTGGGTGCCAAAGGTCGGAACCACCGCGAGTTCGATCACGTTGGCACCTTGTTGACCCATTACGGACAAGGTATCCCGTTCGACTGCGTCAAGTTGCGTCGCTACACGGCGGCTGTAGGACAGACCGGCTTCCGTCAACTTGACGCCGCGCCGGGAGCGTCGAAACAGCTCCACGCTCAGGAAGTCCTCAAGGCTGGCGATCTGTCGGCAAATCGCCCCCTGTGTCAGCGAAAGCTCCTGCGCTGCCTTGGTAAAGCTTTCATGGCGCGCAGCTGCCTCGAAGCTAATGAGGGCGGTTGTACTGGGTATCTTTCTGCGCATGTACATCAACCTCACTAATACATCGCATTAAGTGCGTTTTGCGACGTTTCGGAGTGAGAAATTAGCACAACAGTATGCGAAATCCTCGTTTGCCCAGAAGATGAACCCGGCCTAGGATCAGTCCACGTTATTTGACCCGTTTCGAGAGGACACACTCATGGCCGGTAAAGCTAGCTTCAACTGGATTGATCCCCTGCTGATGGATCAACAGCTCACCGAAGAAGAGCGCATGATCCGCGACACCGCTGCGCAGTTCGCTCAGCAGAAGCTAGCGCCGCGCGTGCTCGAAGCTTTCCGCCATGAAAAGACCGATCCGGCGATCTTCCGCGAGATGGGTGAAGTAGGTCTGCTGGGTGCGACCATCCCTGAGCAGTACGGCGGTAGCGGCCTGAACTATGTCAGCTACGGCCTGATTGCCCGTGAAGTGGAGCGTGTTGACTCGGGCTATCGGTCGATGATGAGCGTGCAGTCCTCGCTGGTGATGGTGCCGATCAATGAATTCGGTACTGAAGCCCAGAAACAGAAATACCTGCCAAAACTGGCTTCGGGCGAGTGGATCGGCTGCTTCGGCCTGACCGAGCCAAACCACGGTTCCGACCCAGGCGCGATGATTACTCGTGCACGTAAAGTCGAAGGCGGCTACAGCCTGACCGGCAACAAGATGTGGATCACCAACAGTCCGATCGCCGATGTGTTCGTGGTCTGGGGCAAGGATGACGCTGGCGACATTCGTGGCTTCGTTCTGGAGAAGGGATGGAAAGGCCTGAGCGCTCCGGCGATTCACGGCAAGGTCGGCCTGCGTGCATCGATCACCGGTGAGATCGTCATGGACAACGTATTTGTGCCGGAAGAGAACATCTTCCCGGATGTCCGCGGCCTCAAAGGTCCATTTACTTGCCTCAACTCGGCCCGTTATGGCATTTCCTGGGGTGCTCTGGGTGCTGCCGAGTTCTGCTGGCACACCGCTCGCCAGTACACCCTTGATCGTCAGCAGTTCGGTCGCCCATTGGCCGCCACTCAGCTGATCCAGAAGAAGCTGGCTGACATGCAGACCGAAATCACCATGGCGCTGCAAGGCTGCCTGCGTCTGGGTCGCATGAAAGACGAAGGCACTGCGGCGGTTGAAATCACATCGATGATGAAGCGCAATTCCTGTGGCAAGTCTCTGGACATCGCTCGCATGGCCCGTGACATGCTGGGCGGCAACGGTATCTCCGATGAGTTCGGCGTTGCTCGCCACCTGGTCAACCTGGAAGTGGTCAATACCTATGAAGGTACACATGACGTCCATGCGCTGATCCTCGGTCGCGCGCAGACCGGCATCCAGGCGTTCTATTAATAGGAGAACGGCCATGGGCGCGCTTTCGCATCTGCGGGTTCTAGATTTATCGCGGGTATTGGCCGGGCCGTGGGCTGGGCAGATCCTTGCCGACCTTGGTGCCGAAGTGATCAAGGTCGAGCGCCCGGGCAATGGCGATGACACGCGCGCCTGGGGCCCACCGTTCCTTAAAGACGCTTATGGCGAGAACACCAGCGAGGCCGCCTATTACTTGTCGGCCAACCGCAACAAGCAATCGGTCACCATCGATTTCACGCGTCCGGAGGGTCAGAAGCTGGTGCGTGAGTTGGCGTCCAAGTCGGACATCCTGATCGAAAACTTCAAGGTCGGTGGTTTGGCTGCTTATGGGCTGGACTACGAATCGTTGAGGGCGATCA